>NZ_JCAFSH010000007.1:0-150293 GCF_059369035.1 Stenotrophomonas sp. YJH_SMC_130 | reverse complement strand
CGTTTTCCGTTGGAAAACGGATCTGACTCCATGACCCCACGCAATTCCAGGACCCATCCAACCGTCACCGGGAAACTGTCAAAGGCGGGGCGGTGTGGGCTGGCAGGACCGTTGGCGCCATGGATGGCGCCATCGAGCCCCCAGGGGTGAGGGCGCTTTGCTTGCGAAGCACTGCTTCGTAAGCGCCCGAACGCCCAGCCGCTAGCGGCTGGGCCGGCCTGGGGGTTTACGGCGTCCCCGCAATCCGACACCGTCCCGCCAAACCAGCAGAAAACCAGAGCCGCTTTGGCTTTGGCTTTAGCTTTGGCCGTTGCCCTGGCTTCAAGCAGGTGCAGGGCGCAGCCCTGCCGGCCCCCCTCCCCTGCGCACGAAAACGATTTCACTGTTTTCAGCAAACCGTCATCCCTTCGCCACGCCAGTACCATATTGCGGAGCAGCATGCGCCCAAGGGCGACCCATGCTAAAAATCGCCCGCCCATCGCTTAGATCGATCCAAGAACGACACTGCGATGGCCGGGAGTTGGGGGAGCAGCAACAGGACGTACCAGGCCACCACGCGCGGTGCTCTGCCACCCACATGGCGACACCCGTAATGTCACTTCAAATTAGATCGATTCAAGTTGTCCGAGCCACGTCACCGGATCAATCCAGGAGAGAGGGAGAGATGGGAATGAAGCATTCAACACGTACGCACGGCCAGGACGCATTGTCGCTGGCCATCGCGCTGGCCTTGGCCGCCGCCGTCATTCCGGCTGGCGCCGCCGCGCAACAGGCCACGTCCACCGACGCGCAGGACGCCACCACCCTGGACAGCGTCCAGGTCACCGGCTACCGCTACGCCATTGAAAAGAGCCTCGAGCAGAAGCGCGACGCCAACGCGGTGGTCGAGGTGATCACCGCCGAGGACGTCGGCAAGTTCCCCGACAAGAACGTGGCCGACGCACTGCAGCGCGTGCCCGGCGTGGTCATCACCCGCAGCGGTGGCGAAGGCAAGAGTGTCAGTGTGCGCGGCCTTGCGCCGGACCTGACCCTGACCCAGTTGAACGGCAACTTCGTCGCCTCGTCAGAGACCAACAACGAAGCGACGCGCTCCTTCAACTACACCCTGCTGCCATCGAACATGTTGTCCAGCGCGGAGCTGTTCAAGTCGCCGGAAGCACGCATCGACGAAGGCGGCATCGGCGGCACGGTCATCCTGCATACCCGTCGCCCGCTGGACATGGAATCCAACTCCGGCTACGTGAATCTGGAGGGCACCACCTCCGATACCAGCCACGATGTCGATCCGCAGGCGTCCGCGCTGTACTCGTGGCACAGCAAGGATGAGCGCTTCGGCGTCCTCGTCGGCGTGACCCAGCAGAAGCGCACCACCCGCACCATGGAAGCCAGCACCGAGGACTACCAGTGGTACGGCAATGGCACCACGGCCCGCGATGCCAACGGCAACCTGCTGGAGCAGGATGGCATCCACTACTGGTGGGGCCAGTCCGGCTTCAACAACCAGGCTGGCAAGAACTACAGCGAATTCTTCATGCCGACCTCGGTGAAGTTCGCGGTGAAGGAAGAGAAGCGCGAGCGCAAGGGCGGCCAGCTGACCTTCCAGTTCAAGCCGGTCGACAACGTCACGATGACCGCGAACTACTTCCGCTTCGAGCTGCAGGGTGACTACACCCAGAACATGCTGAAGGTGCCGGAGTGGAACCTGGCCCGCTACAACCAGGACGGCAACTGGGCCGGCGGCCGCCTGCTCAACGGCCTGGATTTCGACCCGAGTGGCAGCATCGTCACCGGTGCGCAGTACCAGAAGCTGGCCGGAAAGACCTATTACTGCAGTGAGGAAGAAGCAGCGGCAGCCGGCCTGGAACCCGGTGGCTGGGGCCCGGACGACTGCACCATCCCCACTCCGCAGCTCACCGGTGGATACAGCAAGGAAAAGGCACTGTCGCAGACCGCCGACCTGACCATCGACTGGGATATCAGCCCGCTGTGGAAGGCCTCGTTCACCGGCGGCCGCACCTGGTCCGAAGGTGGTCCGTCGATGAATTTCCGCATGTCGGCCAAGCCGCGCCGCAAGGTGGGCAACCAGTGGCAGTCCGGCAACCAGTACACCGCCTGGGACCTGACCGGCACGCCGTCGGTGCAGTTCTCGCCGGACCTGCAGCAGCAGTTGATGGCAGGCGTGGCCGAAGTCGATACCGGCTCGACCGATTCGTCCTGGATGCAGACCGAGGTCAAGCAGAACTACTTCCAGGCCGACGTCACCAAGCTGTTCGAGGCCGGCTGGCTGGATTCGATCCAGTTCGGCGCCAAGTACCGCGATGGCAAGGTCCACCGCAACACCGGCAACACCTATTGGGTGTGCCCGGGCCTGGATCCGTCCGACTATGACAACAATCGCTACCAGGCCGGTTGCGATCCGACCGCAGGCGATGCGCAACCGGGCTTCTTCCTGTCCAACCCGATCAGCAACATCACCGGCGCGTTCAACGCCAACGTGTTCCCGGGCATCAACTACCCGGCCTACATCGACTACCTGAACAAGACCTACGGTGGCTCGCACAACCGCACCGAAGAAGACTTCGTCTACGACGTCAACGAGAAGATCCATTCCGGCTACTTCCAGGCCAACTTCCGCACTGAGCGGGTACGCGGCAACATCGGCGTGCGCGTGGTGCGGACCAAGCAGTTCGCCCAGTCCAGCGATTCGGTCGAGCGCTTTAACGACTATTTCGTCGACAACGCCAGCGGCGCGCCGATGAGCTGCGATGATCCGGCCGCCGACCCGAACCTGCGCTGCCAGGGTGGCTTCGTCCGCCTGCCCGACCCGCAGGTGCGCGACAAGGTGTATGCCCTGTCGTCGCTGGAAAAGACCTATACCGACGTGCTGCCCAGCTTCAACATTGCCTGGGACATCACCGACAACCTGGTGCTGCGTGGCGCGGCATCGAAGGTGGTCGCGCGCCCGAGCTACACCAGCATCGCCTATCCCGGTGGCCTGCGTTACATCAGCGAAGAGTACGCCAACGACCGCCGTGTCACCGGCGGCACCGACACGCCCGGCTGGTACGGCTCGGGCAGCAACAAGGCGCTGGAACCGTTCAAGGCGGTGCAGTTCGACCTGGGCCTGGAGTGGTACTTCAAGCCGGGCGCGGTCGCAGGTGTTTCGCTGTTCCGCAAGAACGTGGACAACTTCACCGTGCCGGTGGTGCGCGACCAGCAGATGAACGTCGGCGGGCAGTCGGTCACCGTGCAGAAGTACGAGACTCAGGCCAACGGCCGCGATGGCGTGTCGCAGGGCGTGGAACTGTATGGCCAGTACACGTTCGACTTCGGACTGGGCGTGCAGGCCAACTACACCTACAACGACACCAACCTGGCCTCGATCGTGCTGGATGGCGAGGAAATCGGCTCCTCGCCGCTGGTCGGCAGTGCCAAGAACCAGGCCAACGTTACGGTGTTCTACGAGAACGACAAGTTCCTGGCGCGCGCCTCGTACAACCGTCGTGGTGAAGTGGTCGGCGGCCTGAACAATGGCATGACCACCTACACCAAGCCTTACAGCCAGCTTGACCTGAACGTGGCCTACAACCTCACTCCGGACTGGACGGTGACCGCCGCCGTACTGAACGCCACCAAGTCCGAGCTGCGCAGCTACATCGGCAACGACAGCCAGGCCCGCCTGCTGTCCAACCTGTACGCCGGCCGCCAGCTGTACTTCGGCGTGAACTGGAAGTTCTGAGGCAGCGCCGGGCCTGGCCCGGCGCCGTCTTGCCCGCCCCGGCGGGAATGGTCCTCCACGGCAGCCGCGCTGGTACAGGCGGCTGCCGTTTTCATGGGTGCCTGCGCCGCCGTTCAGCCACCTGCTTGACCCTGCCATCGTTGGAAGGTGCACACTGGTTTCACCTCACGAGCACCGAAGGAGCTACAGATGGAATTCCATGTTGACGGCATGACCTGCGGCGGCTGCGCGCGCAGCGTGACCCGCGCGATCCAGCAGATCGATCCGAACGCCAGTGTGGTGGCCGATCCGCCGACCGGCCTGGTCAAGGTGCAGACCACCGCATCACAGGAGCAGGTGTTCGCCGCGCTGAACGATGCGGGTTTCCCGCCGCGCACTGCCTGATCCCCTGCCTTCTGCCACCGCGGAGCCCGCCCCGTGCACACTGTCACCGAGCGGGCTTTTTTGCATGCGACATGGAAACTCAGCGCTTGCGCGCGCGCCGCCGCACCGCGCCGGTCTTCGCTGCATCGACCGGCAGCGGGGCCTCATCGTCTTCACCCAACCGCTCCAGGATCGGGCACTCCGGGCGCTCGTCGCCCGCACAGCAACGGATCAGCGATTTCAACGTGTCGGCCATCTGCCGCATGCTCTGGATGCGTTGTTCCAGGTCGGCAATGTGCTGCTCGGCCAGGTGCTTGACGTCGGCACTGTGCCGCGCGGTGTCGTTCCAAAGGCCCAGCAGGTCACTGATTTCGGCCACCTGGAAGCCGAGATCGCGCGCGCGGCGGATGAAGCGCAGGCGATGGATGTCCGCCTGCGAATACGCCCGGTAGCCCGATTCGGTGCGATCGGCCGCGGGGATCAGGCCGATCTGTTCGTAGTAGCGGATCATCTTCGCCGACACGCTGGAGGCCTTGGCGGCGTCACCGATGTTCATGCGGATCTCCTTCAGTGGGCGGCAGCGGCGGCATCGGCCATCGGCGGCTGGAAGCGGCGCAGGCGCAGCGCGTTGCCCAGCACGAACACACTGGACAGCGCCATCGCACCGGCCGCGAACACCGGCGACAGCAGCACGCCCCAAGCCGGGTACAGCACGCCGGCAGCGACGGGAATCAATGCGGTGTTGTAGGCGAACGCCCAGAACAGGTTCTGCCGGATGTTGCCCAGCGTCGCCTTGGACAGCGCAATGGCATTGGGCACGCCCTGCAGGTTACCCGACATCAGCACCACGTCGGCCGACTCTACCGCGATGTCGGTGCCGGTACCAATGGCCAGGCCGACATCGGCTTCAGCCAACGCAGGGGCATCGTTGATGCCGTCGCCGACGAAGGCGAGGTGCCCATGCGTGGCCTTCAGCCGGCGCACTGCCTCGACCTTGCCTTCCGGCAGCACCTCGGCCACCACTTCATCGATGCCGAGCTGGCGCGCGATCGCCTGTGCGGTCCCGGCGTTGTCGCCGGTGATCATCGCCACCTTCAGGCCCAACCGATGCAGTGCCGCGATCGCTGCCGGGGTGCTCGGCTTGATCGGATCGGATACCGCGATGATCGCGGCCAGGCGTCCATCGATGGCCACGTACATCGGTGACTTGCCCTGCGTGCCGAGTTCCGCCGCCAATGCTGCGAATTCAGTGATGTCCACGCCCAGGTCGCGCATGAAGCGATCGGCACCGACCTCCACGCGTGCACCCTCGACACTGGCCCGCACGCCCATGCCGGTGACCGATTCGAAGCCGACCATGCCCGGCAACGTGATGCCCTGCCCGGTCGCGGCATCAACAATCGCGCGGGCGATGGGATGCTCCGAGCGCGACTCCACCGCGGCCACTGCCGCCAGAACCCTGTTGCGATCGAAGCCAGCGGCAATCTCCAGATCGGTCAGGCGCGGGCGGCCTTCGGTCAGCGTGCCGGTCTTGTCCACCGCCACCACCTGCGCGTCCTTCAGCAGCTGCAGGGCCTCGCCCTTGCGGAACAGCACGCCCATTTCGGCGCCACGACCGGTTCCGACCATGATCGAGGTCGGCGTGGCCAGGCCCATCGCGCACGGGCAGGCAATGATCAGCACCGCCACCGCATTGACCAGTGCGAAGCTCAGTGCCGGCGATGGACCGAAGATCAGCCAGACTGCGAAGGTCGCCAGCGCGGCCAGCATCACCGCCGGCACAAACCACAACGTGACCTTGTCGACCACCGCCTGGATCGGCAGCTTCGAGCCCTGCGCCTGTTCGACCATGCGGATGATCTGCGCCAGCAGGGTCTGCGCGCCCACGGCCGTGGCTCGCACCGTCAATGCGCCCTTCTGGTTGACCGTGCCACCCACCACGCTGCTGCCCGGCAGCTTCTCGACCGGAATCGGCTCGCCGCTGATCATCGATTCATCGATGTAGCTGCGGCCTTCAACCACCTCGCCATCCACCGGCACGCGCTCGCCCGGGCGCACTTCCACCAGGTCGCCGCTCTGCACTTCATTGACCGGGATGTCGACCGCGCGGCCGTCACGGACCACATGGGCCACCTTGGCCTGCAGGTTGACCAGGCGCTTGATCGCTTCGGAGGTGCGGCCTTTGGCCCGGGCCTCCAGGAAGCGACCGAGCAGGATCAGCGCGACGATCACCGCCGCCGCTTCGTAGTAGACGTTCACCGTGCCCGGCGGCAGCAGCCGCGGTGCAAAGGTCGCTACCACCGAATAGCCGAACGCCGCGGCGGTGCCCACCGCCACCAGTGAATTCATGTCCGGCGCCAACCGCAGCAGCGCCGGGAAGCCCTTCTGGTAGAAGCGGCGCCCGGGGATGGCCAGCACCAGGAGCGTCAGTGCGAACTGCAGGTACCCGCTGGCCTGCATGCCGAGGGTGGACATCACCCATGCGTGCATGCCGGGAATCAGGTGCGAACCCATTTCCAGTACGAACACCGGCAGTGCCAGCGCGGTGGCCACGATCAGGTCGCGCTTCAGCCCGGCGCGCTCGGCATCCTTCTTTTCCGCAGCCTGATCATCGGACTGCACACCCGCCTCGATCACACGTGCGTCATAGCCGGCCTTGTCGATCGCGGCGACCAGCGCAGCCACGTCCGCCATGCCACGCACCGTGGCGCGCTCGGTGGCCAGGTTGACGCTGGCCTGGCTGACGCCGGGCACGGCCAACAGCGCGCGTTCGACACGGCCCACGCAGGAAGCGCAGGTCATGCCTTCGACCGCCAGCTCGGTGGTCGCCGCGGGCACGTCATAGCCCACCCGCTCCACTGCCTGGACAAGCGCCGCGCGATCCACCGGGCCCGACGGACGAATGTCCGCCCGCTCGGTGGCCAGGTTCACCGAGACACTGCCCACGCCCTCGACCTTGGACAGTGCTGCCTCGACCCGGCCCACGCAGCTGGCGCAGGTCATGCCCTCGATGGGCAGGCTGATGGTGGAGGGGCTGGCGGGGGCGGCAGCGGCGCGCGGCGTGCTCATGATCGGATTCCCGGGTTTCCTTCTGGATGCGGACAGGCTAAACCTTGCCATCGTGGGAAGGTCAAATCCAGCCTGTCCGCATGCCTGAAGGGAGCGCCGCCCCCGGCGTCCCGTTTCCGCATCCACGCATGGCGTGGATCTAGCGGCGGAGGTCGGTCTCCTCAGAAGGTGAACACATACTCCAATGCGAACTCGCGGCCGACCGCGCTCAGCAACCGGGTCGGGGCGAAGTCATAGTCCAGCTTGTACGGGTCCTTGTGGTTCCAGCTGGCCGAATTGAACACGTTGTTGACGTAGACATTGACCTTGGCGTGCTCGGTCACCTGGTAACCCACGTTGACGTTCCAGGTGATGAACGGCCCGACCCGGCCGAAGTAGCGCGAGGTCTGCTGGCCCGCGTTGGGGTTCGGGTTCACCGAGCCATCCGGCAGCTGTGCCGGTTCCAGGCAGTTCAGCGACGGGCTGTCACTGGGCACGTAGCCGTCGGCGAACGGCAGGCAGCCACCGGGGTTGTCCAGGCGATCGGTGCCCCAGTGGTAGCGCACGCCCGGCACCGAACCCACGCGGTCGGCATAGACGTTGGCGTTCCAGTTGCCGCGCTGCCAGGCCAGGCTCGCGCGCAGCTTGCTGCGCAGGTCCCGGTCGCGGCGTTCCGGGTTCGGGTCGTTGGCGTAGCGCTGTTCCTTGGTCGAGATCTGGTTGGTGTAGTTCAGGCCCAGCTGGAAGCTGCCCCACTGCGCGGTTTCCAGGCGATAGCGTGCAGTCAGGTCGATGCCGCGCACTTCCCGGCTGGCCAGGTTGAACGGGCCGCGCTCGATCGATACCAGGCGGCCGCTGCTGTCGCGGTTCACGCGGGCCAGGATGCCGGCGCAATAGTCGCCACCGGCCGGATTGGCCCACGGCGTGCCATCGATGTTCTTGCCGGTCAGGCAGCCGGCCTCGCTGGCCAGCACCTCGTCGGCGCCGACGTCGACGATCATGTCTTCCAGCTTGATCGCCCAGTAATCGGCGCTGACCGACAGGTTGGGCATCACGTCCCACACGAAGCCGACCGTCCACGAATCGCCGGTTTCCGAACGCAGCAGCGGCGTGCCACGCCGGTTCACGTCGAAGGTGTACCAGACATCGGTGTTGCCCACGCCGCAGTTGTTGACCAGGTAGGCCCCGCTCTGGATGCAGCGCAGGCGGTCATAGGTCTGCACTTCGGAACTGCTCGGCTGGCCCAGGAGGTAGTGCATGTCCGGCGCGTGGAAACTGGTGGCGTACGAGCCACGCACCAGCAGCGATTCGACCGGGCGCCATTCCAGGCCGACGTTCCAGGTGGTCTCCTTCTGGCTGCCGATATCCAGCGCTTCACTGCTGTCATCGGCCTTGTAGTTGCCGTAGCGGTCGTAGCGGGCCGCCGCGGTGGCCGTCACGCTCTCCAGCAGCGGGATCTTGAACTCGACGCCGGCCGAGTAACGGGTGCGCTCGCCGCCACCGCGATCGACGTTCTGCAGATCGAAGTCGATGCCGGCGCGCGGGTCCGGGCTGAGGTGATAGCCCTGCTGCGCGACTTCGGCCACGGCGGCGAACGAGATCGGGCCGGCCCAGCCCTGGAACAGCTCGCCGGTGATGTCCGCCGAGGCCTGGTTGACCCACGATGACGCGCGGTTCCTGGCCACCGTGCCCATCTGCCAGTACTGGTCAGGCGTCAGCGGGTTCCACCAGCGCGATTCGTTCAACGCATAGATCGCCTCGCCGTCAGCGGTGGTGCCCAGGCGCGGGCCGAGGAAGAAGTCGTACGACTTCTGCTCGTCCACCACGTTCTGCCGTTCTTCCACGCGATAGTAGGAACGCCCCACCGTGGCGCTCCAGTCGAAGCGGTCGGCAAGGCGGCCACGCAGGCCCGCGCTCCAGTCCCATGACAGCTCGCGGTTGGTGTTGCGCAGGGTGTCCAGGCCGCCGACTTCGTTCGGGGTGAACTGGCGCACGCCCAGGATCGGGCGGTTGCGGTTGGCATCCCAGTAATAGCCGTTGTCGTCGTCGATCAGCGAGACGCTGGGCGGGTTGGTGCCCCAGATCGCTTCGGAGCGGTACACCGCCAGGTTGGTCCAGGCCTGCAGGTCGCTGCTGAAATCGAAGGTGGCATACAGGTTGCCGGACACGTTCTCGGCACCACCGGTCAGCAGCCAGTTGGCGTAGTCGGCGCTCATGCCGCACAGGCGGCCGGTGTTGGTGATGCGGTTGGCGGCGTAGTTGTAGACCAGTCGATCGGCCGTGTAGTACTCACCGTCGAACTTCTCGCAGGTGCCGGCGGGTGGCGCCAGGCGCTGGCCCGTCGTCGGATCGATCAAGGCCAGGCCCGAGGTGGGGCGGAAGCCGACCTTGCGCTGCTCCATGTTCCAGGACGCATACGGCGCATCATCGGCATCGTCCATCTGCGGGCGGTCGCGGCCGAACAACGGATCGCGCTTGGTGTATTGCAGCGCATAGGTCACGCTCCAGTTGTCACCCGTCTTGCCGCCGGCCCATGACAGGTCCCAGGTGTCGCGCCCGCCTTCGGTGGAAGTACCGCCGCGCACGCGCACTTCGTCGCCGTCGTAGTTGGTCTTGAGGATGACATTGACCACGCCGGCGATCGCATCCGAACCGTAGATGGCCGAGGCGCCGCCGGTCAGTACTTCGATGCGCTCGACCGCTGCGGCCGGAATGTTGCCGTAGTTGGAGAAATTGGTTTCACCGCCATACGGCAGAGGGTAATCGGCCACGCGACGGCCGTTGACCAGCAGCAGCGAGCGGTTCGGGCCCATGCCGCGCAGGTTCAGCCCGCTGGCATTGGGCGTGTGCGAACCCCATTGCGAGGCGGCTTCGACGGTCCCGGTTGCTTCGGTGAGCGTCTTCAGCGCGTCATACACGCTGACGAAGCCCTCTTTCTGGATCTGCTGCGCGGTGATCACGTTGACCGGGGCCGGGCCTTCGACCGCGGCGCGCTTGATGCGCGAACCGGTAACGGTGACCGCATCCAAGTCCTTGGTGGACGAACTGGCCGCTTCCTGTGCACCCGCAGCCAGGGGCAACAGGGCCAGGACCAGTGCCTGGGACAGCAGGTGACGACGCTTGCGAACGGACTGAGCCATGGGTGGTTGCTCTTGGAAAGTGTGGACGCACGGACAGGTGGTGGCGTAGCACGACGGCTGATCCGGGTGCCGGGATCGGTTCACGACCGTCCCAGCCCCCTCCCCTGTGGATCGATCCAAACTAAAGCACAGCTGAACCGCGCCGGGCATGCGGCGATGCAGCAACACCCTACGCAATGCCGCTATCAGGCGCAGGTATCAAGAACAATCAAAGGGTTGCGAAACATCGCTGAGAGAACAGCGCACACGTCAATGACACGATCGCGACAACCGCGCGCGGAACGGTTTTGTCCGCGTCGTCGCGTGCGACTGTAGAGCCGAGCCCGTGCTCGGCTGATGTCGTTTGCCGCAAAGCGCAGCCGAGCGTTGGCTCGGCTCTACAGCAGAAGCGGGCTACCTTGCGCCGTCCAGCGCCTGCCGCAGCGCGGCCACGGTCGCGGTGGCGGTCTGGCTCCAGTCCGGGTCCAGGCCGCGCAGGGCCGGGTTCTGGAACTGCATGGCCGAGCGGCGCAGGCCTTTTGCGGACGCGTGCAGTTCGGTACAGCCCGTCTGCCGCGCGACGGTTGCGATGTTGCCCGGGGCCAATCCGGCACCTGCCATCACCGTGATACGCCCGGCCGCTTGGGTGACCAGCGCCGCCAGCAGATCGGCACCGGCCTCGGCGCTAACCTGGCCGCCCGAGGTCAGCACGCGCTGGCAACCCAGTCCGATCACCTGCTCCAGCGCCGCCGACAGGTCGCGGGCCGCGTCGAAGGCACGATGGAAAGTCACCTGCAGCGGCCCGGCGGCCTGCACCAGTTCACGGCACAACGCCAGGTCGATACCGCCCTGCACATCCAGCGCACCGATCACCACGCCATCGCAGCCCAGCGCGCGGCACTGCGCGATGTCACGCAGCATCAGTTCGGTTTCCAATGCGTCGTAGTGGAAGTCGCCCGGGCGCGGGCGCACCAGCACGAACAGCGGAATCGACAGGCGTTCGCGGGCGATCGCGATGGTGGCAAACGACGGCGTGGTGCCACCCTCGGCCAGGTTCTCGAACAGTTCGATGCGGTCGGCACCGCCGGCCTGCGCGGCCAGCGCCGAGGCCAGCGAGTTGCTGGCGATCTCCAGGGTCAGCCGCGTGCTCACGCCTGAGTGCTCGCATAGATCGACGGCGAATCGCGCAGGTCATCCTGGCGCTGCGCATCGCACACGGCGTAGACGAAGCCGCGATGCAACGCGTAGGCGCCCACCTCGCCCTGCTTGTTCATGGCCAGGAAGCACACCTGCAGGGTCTTGCTCGCCTCCGGCCGCTTGCGCACCACACGGTCGATTGCCTCGCGGCAGGCCTGGGCCGGCGAGCGCCCCTGGCGCATCAGCTCGACCACCAGGAACGAGGCGGCGTTGCGGATCATCTCCTCACCCACGCCCGACGCGGTGGCCGCACCCACTTCGTTGTCGACATACAGGCCGGCACCGATGATCGGGCTGTCGCCGACCCGGCCGTGCAGCTTCCAGGCCATGCCGCTGGTGGTGCAGGCACCTGCAAGATGGCCCTTGGCATCCAACGCCAGCATGCCGATGGTGTCGTGGTTGTCGCTGTTGCCGGGAATACCACGGCGCTCGGCATTGATCTGCGGCTGATACTTCTCGGTCTTCAGCCACTCGCGCCAGGCCGCTTCGGCCTGCGGCGTGAGCAGGTGCCTGCGCTCGAAACCCTGCTGCACCGCGAACTGCTGCGCGCCCTCGCCCACCAGCAGCACGTGCGGGCTGTTTTCCATCACTTTGCGGGCCACCGACACCGGATGCAGGATGTCGACCAGCGCGGCCACCGCGCCACAACGGCCATCGCCATCCATGATGCTCGCATCCAGGCTCAGCACGCCGTCGCGATCCGGGTTGCCGCAATGGCCGACGGTGGGGTTGCACAGCTCGCTCTCGGCCCAGCGTGCACCGGCTTCAACTGCATCCAGTGCGCTGCCACCCTGCGACAGCACCTTCCATGCGGCCTGGTTGGCCGGCACGCCGAAGTCCCAGGTCGAAACCACCCTGGCCCCACCCTGCGTGCGCGCCTGCACGCCCGGCAAGGCCACCATGCCTGCGGCCAGTGCGCCGGCCTGCAGGAACTGCCTGCGATCCACCATCTTCCCCTCCCAGTCTGCAATGCACGGCCGGCCCGATGCCGGCCACGCCGATCAGTCGTGTGTGGGCTGCCGTGCGGCGTACCAGACCGCTGCGCCGAGAACGCCCAGCTGGCCATGCTCCACGCGCCATACCGGCACCTGGCGCAGCACCTCGGTCAGCACGCCCTTGTTGAGGAAGCGCTCACGGAAGCGACCATCGGCCAGGAAATCCTGCACATGCGCAGAAATGCCCCCGGCCAGGTACACCGAACGCGCACCCACCGCGATCGCTGCGTCGCCGGCCAGGCTGCCCAGCCAGGCACAGAACACCTGCAGCGTTTCCACCGCCAGCGCATCCTCACCGCTGCGTGCGGCACCGATCAGTGCCTCGGTACTGCTCCACACCGGAGTGACGCCACGCAGTTCGCACAGACACGGATACAGGTTCATCAGGCCACTGCCGGACAGCACGCGCTCGTTGTCCACGTGCGGCCAGCGCTGCAGCAGCTTGTCCAGCACCTGCAGTTCCAGCGCGTTGCCGGCGCCGAGCGCGGCATGGCCGATCTCGCTGGCCAGCACCGGACGCTCGCCGTCGGCAAAGCGCAATGCTGCACCCAGACCGGTACCGGCGCCCAGCACCAGCGCCGGGAACGCCTGCGCCGGGTCAGCATCGCCATTGAGCGGCACCAGGGTGTCAGGCTGCAGGTAGGGAATGGCCAACGCCACCGCTTCAAAATCATTGATCAGCTGCAACTCATGCAGCCCGGACTGCAGCCGCGTGGCCGACAGCGAGACCGTCCACGGCAGGTTGGAATTGATCAACACATCGCCATCGAGCAGTCCGGCGATGGCGACCACGGCGGCCTGTACCGGCTGGCCGAGGCCAGCGGTGAAATCGGCCAGGATCGCGGCCAGGCTGGGATGCTCGGCGCAGGCATAGGTGCGATGGCTGCCCAGCAGTGGTGCCTGGCCGGGTTGCGTTTCAGCCAGCGCCAAACGGGCGAAAGTGCCGCCGACATCGGCGACAACGAGACTGCGCGGAAGACCGCCGCGGGCGGAGTCGGTGGAAACCGGGGACGCTGCTGCGATGGTCACGCTGGCCTGCTTGGATCGATTGAATCGCCCCGATTCTCAGGCATCGGGGCGGCTTTGCCTAGCGCGCCGGCGGTTCAGGTTGGCCTACATGCCTTCCTGTTCGGCCACCTGCACGCCATCCACCAGCACGCGCAGGCGCTGCGGGCGGAAGCCGGCGAACAACAGCGGCCGGGTGCGCTCGACCAGCACCTCATGGCCGGCGATGTGGCGCAGCCACGACTGTACCAGCGAGAACGAGAAGTGGGTGCCCGGATGCAGCGGATGCTGCACCCAGACCTTCTCGGTGGCGCTCTGCAGCAGCATCGCACCGGTGAACCAGTGGCGGCTGAGGGTGACTGGCGTGGTGCCGGCCATGAAGCGGATATCCATGCGGGGTCCTTTCGCTGGAGCGGAGATGCGGGGGATCAGGGCTGGGCCGTCTGCAGGCTGTAGCGGGTGGTGGCGGTGAACACTGCACCATCAGGCTGGGTAGAGCGTACTTCGACCTTGTGGCTGCCCACGGCCAGGTCGGTCGGCAGCGCGCCACGCCACAGGTGCGGCGACGCGGTGGCCTCCGGCGAGCGGTCATAGCCACGCAGGCTGCTGGCCAGATCATCGGCCACGTTCTCCACCATCAGGCGCGGGTCGGGCTGGCTGACCTGCTTCATCGGCTGCCAGGCACCGCCATCGACGCGGTACTCGACCACGCTGGCGTCCTCGCCCATGTAGACGTTGGCGTAGACACCCCACGCCGGATAGGCCCCCTGGCGCAGCACCTTCGGCGCATGCAGGCCGATCTGCTCGCTGGCCGGCTTGCCCGCAGCGCGGTACTGCAGCTTGTAACTGCCATTGGCGGCGACGTCCAGCAACGCGTAGCCCTTTGGCGTGCCATCACTCATGGTGCTGTCCGGCACGCCGGCGGCGTCCTTCACCCCCGACCAGAACGCGCCGCAGTTGGCACCGACGTTGTATTCGTGCAGCGGCTTGTCACCGTTCCAGCCGTCGGCCTTGCCGTGGTAGACGTGCTGCTGGGTGTGGCTGTGGCCACTGAGCACCAGCACGTTGCGGAAGTCCTTCAGCAGGTCGAACAGGCGCTGGCGGTCAGCATGACGGAAGGTCTCGCGCCCCGGCGCGGCGTCGAACAGCGGGATGTGCATGCCCAGCACCAGCAGGCGGTCCTTGTGCAGGCCCTTCAGGTAGCTGGCAAGGAAAGCGAACTGGTCTTCGCGCAGGCCACCGACATACTTCGGCCTTGCGTTGGGGTCATACACCACGTCGTCGAGGAACACGAAACTGGCACCGCCCTCTTCCACCGCGTAGGTATCCGGGCCGTAGATGTTGCGCCAGCTGTCCAGCGAATGCTCGTCGCTGGCTGCATCGAAATCGAGGTCGTGATTGCCCGGCACATGGAACCACGGCACGCCCAGCGACGTAGTGACCTTGTTGATTGCCGGATACAGGGTCAGATCGTCGTTGACGATGTCACCCAGGGTGGTGCCCATGCGCGCCTTGGTCTGGCCGACCAGCGGCGACACGATCGACTGCTGGTAGTAGCCGATGTCCTTCAGGCTGGCGGTCTGGGAGTCGGTGAAGACCAGCATCTGGAAGCCGCGACGGCTGTCACGGCGATCCGGCTGCAGCGCGAAATCCCAGTTGCGGGTGACATCGCTGGTGGCGGCGATGCCGCCGTACTTCAGCGCCGGCGAGCCGTTCGGGCGGAAATGGCGCCAGAACGAAGGCAGGCCGTCTGCCGCCTTCGGGAACGAATACGCATCGGGCTTGATCACGAACACGGTCTGGCCATCACGCACCGGCAGGCTGTAGCTGCCGTCGGCGGCGGTCTTGACGATGGCCTCGCCGTTGGAGACCTGCACCCCGGCCAGGCCCGGATCGGTCGCACCGCGGCCCGGCTTGCCGTCACGCTCCAGATAGACCTTGCCGGTGACCACGGTGCCCGCAGCCCAGGCCGGCGAGGTCAGCAACAGGCAGCACAGCCAGGCGGCAGGCAGTTTCATGGGAGGCATCCGGCAGAAAGAGACGCGGTATTGTAGAGCCGAGCCACGCTCGGCTGCATTCAAGAAAAACAGCCGAGCATGGCTTGGCTCTACAGGTAGGTGCGGAGCGCTGCTCCGCACGCCTTCTTCAACGATGGCGTTTTTCCAGCACCGCCCGCGCATCGTCCAGCGACAGACCGCGCGCGCGCAGCAGTACCAGCAGGTGGTACAGCAGGTCCGAAGCCTCACCGAGCAGTGCCTCGTCATCCTGCGCAACCGCCGCCAGTGCGGTCTCCACCCCCTCCTCACCCACCTTCTGTGCGATGCGGCGGATGCCGCCCTCGAACAGGCGGGTCGTATAGCTGCCCGGCGGGCGCTGCGCCTCACGCATCGCGACCAACTGGCCCAGCCCGCCCAGGAAGTCCTTCGGCGCCTGGTCGAAACAGCTCTCCGCACCCGTGTGGCAGGTCGGCCCCGCCGGGCGTGCCATCACCAGCAGCGTGTCGGCGTCACAGTCGACGCTGATCGATTGCACCACCAGCACGTTGCCGGACTGCTCGCCCTTGGTCCACAACCGCTGCTTGCTGCGGCTGAAGAAAGTCATGTGGCCGATGGCCAGCGTGGCCGCCAGCGATTCTGCGCTGACATAGCCCAGCATCAGCACCTGCAGGGTATCGGCATCCTGCACCACGGCCGGCAGCAAGCCGTCACCCTTGCCCCAGTCCAGTGCCTGCAATGCGTCCAACGAAGGCCTGACTTCAATAGACATCCCGCACCTCGATCTGCTGTCCGCGCAGGTAGCGCTTCAATTCTGGAATGGCGATGCCGCCGCTGTGGAACACGCTCGCCGCCAGCGCACCATCGACGTCGGCCTGGTCAAAGGCTTCGGCGAAGTGCTCCATCGCACCGGCGCCACCGGAGGCGATCAGTGGCACCTGGCACAGGGCCCTCGCCTGCTGCAACTGTGCGACATCGTAGCCGCGGCGCACGCCATCGCTGTCCATGCAGTTCAGCACGATCTCACCGGCGCCCCGACGTTGCACCTCGACAATCCAGTCCAGGGTGCGCAGTGGCACCGCCTGGGTCTTGTCCGGGTCTCCGCTGAAGCGGCGCACCCGCCATTGGCCATCCGCTTCGCGCACCGAATCGACACCGACCACCACGCATTGCACGCCGAACTCGTCGGCCAGTTCAGTGATCAGTTCCGGGCGGCCCAGCGCGGGGGAGTTGATCGACACCTTGTCGGCACCGGCGAACAACACGCGACGCGCGGTTTCCACGCTGTCGATGCCCCCGGCCACGCAGAACGGAATGTCGATCAGCCGCGCGATGCACTCGATCCAGGCAACGTCGACCGAACGCGCCTCGGGGCTGGCGCCGATGTCATAGAACACCAGCTCGTCCGCCCCTTGGTCGCGATAGCGCTGCGCCAGCTCGGCGATATCGCCCATGTCGACATGGTCGCGGAAACGCACGCCCTTGACCACGCGGCCATCGCGCACGTCCAGGCACGGAATGATGCGCCGGCTCAACATGCCAGTGCCTCCGCCAGGTCCATGCGCTGTTCCAGCAGCGCCTTGCCGAGGATCGCACCGCCGCAGCCAGCGGCACGCGCCTCGGCCACATCGGCCACGTCACGGATGCCGCCGGACGCCTGCACCGCCACCCCTGGCAGCAATGCCGACAGGTGCTGGTAGAGGCCGATATTGGGCCCGGCCAGCATGCCGTCGCGGGCGATGTCGGTGCACAAGAGGTGGCGCATGCCAGCGCGCGCGTAGCGCTGGGCCAGGTCATCCAGGGTCACCCCGGCGTTCTCGGTCCAGCCGTGCACCGGCAGCTGCCACTGCCCCTGTGCGTCCTGGCGCGCGTCCAGCGCAATCGTGATGCGCTCGGCGCCAAATTCCTCCAGCCAGCCCACCACTTCATCGGGGCGGCGCACCGCCAGCGAACCGACCACCACGCGGCCGGCGCCGGCATCGAGGATGCGCGCCACGTCGTCGCGGCCGCGCACGCCACCGCCGGTCTGCACCTGCAGCGGCGTGTGCGCGCGGATCGCCGCCAGCAGCGGCGCCAGCGTATAGCCACCGGCGCGTGCAGCATCCAGGTCGACCAGATGCATCCACTGCGCCCCCTGCGCGGCGAACGCCTGCGCGCGCGGCAGCGGATCGTCGCCGTAGGAGGTTTCCTGCGCGTAGTCGCCCTGGCGCAGCCGCACCACGCGGCCATCGCGGATATCCAGCGCGGGGTAGACGATGAAACTCATGCAGCAGTGCCCTCGAGGAAATTGCGCAGCATCAGCGAGCCGGTTTCGCCGGAACGCTCGGGGTGGAACTGTGCGCCGTAGTAACGCCCCTGCTCCACCACGGCAGTGAACAGGCCGCCGTGGTCGCAGGCAGCGACGGTGTGGGTATTGAGCGGCGCCGCATAGCTGTGCACGAAGTAGGCGCTGGCACGCTCCGGCACGCCGCGCAGCAGCAGCGATTCGCGCAGTGGCAGCAGCCGGTTCCAGCCCATGTGTGGCACGCGGATGCCGCAGGCCGGCACCAGCTTGCGCACCACGCCGGGAATCAGCCCCAGTGTCTCCACACCCGCTTCCTCGGAGCGCTCGAACAGCAATTGCATGCCGAGGCAGATGCCCATCAGCGGCACCTCCAGCCGCTGCAGCGGTTCCACCAGGCCCTGCGCGTGCAGGCGCTGCATGCCGGGACCGGCGGCGCCGACACCGGGCAGGATCACCCGCTGCGCGCCGATCAGGCCGTCCGCGTCGCGCACCAGCCGCACCGTCGCGCCCAGGCGCTCCAGTGCGTAGCGCACCGAGCCCAGGTTGGCACCTCCGGCATCGATCAGCGCGACGTCGCTCACAATGCCCCCTTGGTGCTCGGCAGTGCCGTGCCCTGCCGGGCCAGCGCCGGGCGCAGTGCGCGCGCCAGCGCCTTGAAGCAGGCCTCCACCTTGTGGTGATCGTTGTCGCCGCGCACCTGCAGGTTGAGGTTCAGGCCGCTGGCATCGCACAGCGAGCGGAAGAAATGCGGCACCAGCTCGGTCGGCATGTCCCCCACCCGCTCGCGCTTGAACTCGCCCTCGAACACGAAGTACGGGCGGCCGCTGAAGTCCAGCGCGGCGCTGGCCAGGGTCTCGTCCATCGGCAGGGTGAAGCCGTAGCGGCCGATGCCGCGCTTGTCGCCCAGCGCCTCGCGCAGGGCCTGGCCCAGGGCCAGCCCGGTGTCCTCGATGGTGTGGTGCTCGTCGATGTGCAGGTCACCCTCGGCCTGGATGTCGAGGGCGAAGCCGCCGTGCTTGCCGATCTGTTCGAGCATGTGGTCGAAGAACGGCAGGCCGGTGGCGATGCGCGCATCACCGGCGCGATCCAGGTCCAGCTCAACGCGGATTTTCGTTTCTTTGGTGTTGCGCTGGACCACGGCGGTGCGCGGCGCGTCGGCCAGCGCGTGCGCGATGCCCGGCCAGTCCCACTCGCCACCGAACTGTTCGGTACGCAACTGGAAGCCCCGGATGTTGAGGTTGTCGGCGAACTGCAGGTCGGTGATGCGGTCGCCAACCATGGCCGAGCGTGCCCAGTCGATGCTGCGGTCCTGCAGGTAGCCAGTCATCAGGCCGATGCCCGGCTTGCGGGTCGGCGCATTGTCCTGCGGCCAGCTGCAGTCGATCAGCACGTCACGGAAGGTGATGCCCTGGCTCTCGAAGATCTGCAGCATCAGGTCGTTCGGGCCATCGAAGCTGGCGCGCGGGTAGCTGTCGCTGCCCAGGCCGTCCTGGTTGGTGACAATCACGAACTGGTAGCCGGCATCACGCAGCTTCAGCAGCGCCGGGATCACCTGCGGCACGAAGCGCAGCTTCTCGTAGGCATCGATCTGGAAATCGGACGGCTCCTCAATGAGGGTGCCGTCGCGGTCGATGAACAGGATCGGGGTCATGCTGCGGCCCTCCGCGCCGACAGGGTCGCAAGCACGCGGTCATTCTCTTCGGGGCTGCCGATGCTGATGCGCAGCGCATCACCCAACTGCGGCGCGGCGCGCTGGTCACGCACCACCACGCCCGCAGCCAGCAGCGTATCGAACGCGGCCTGGGCATCGGCGAAGCGGACCAGCAGGTAGTTGCCGGATGAGCGGTAGACGCGACGCACGCCGGGCAGGCCCAGCAGCGCCACGCGCAGGCGTTCGCGCTCGGCAATCACCGTGGCTACGCGTTCGGCGGTCCGGGCCAGCGCGGCGGGTTGCAGCGCCTGTACCGCCAGTTCCGCGCACGGCGTCGGCACCGGGTACGGCGCCTGGCAGCGGCGCAGCACAGCAATCAGCTCCGGTGCGGCGATCAGGGTTCCAATGCGCGCGGCAGCAAGAGCGTGCGCCTTCGACAGCGTGCGCAGCACCGCCAGATTCGGGTTCGCGGCCAGCAGCGTGGTCGCCGACGGGCGCTGCGCGTACTCCACATAGGCCTCGTCCACCACCACCAGCGCCTGCCCGCGCAGCGCAACCGCCACACGCTCGACCTCCTCCAGAGCGATGTCACTGCCGGCCGGGTTCGACGGTGCGCACAGGAACACCAGCTTGGCTCCCTGCGCCTTGGCCGCGTCGATCACCGCATCCAGATCGGCGCGCAGGCCATCCTCGCTGTCCACCAGCGGCACTTCAATCAATGCGGCACCCTGCAGGCGCGCGCAGACGGCGTACATGCCGAACACCGGCGGCGTGACCAGCACGCCATCGCGACCCGGCACGCACAGCGCGCGTACCAGCAGATCAATGGCCTCGTCGCTGCCGCGGCCGACCAGCAGCTGCTGCGGCGTCACGCCGTACAGCGCCGCCAAGCCTTCGCGCAACGCCAACGGTTGCGGCTCCGGATAGCGCCGGCTGCTGCCAGCCGCATCGGCCGGATTGGCCCAGGCCGACTCGTTGGCATTCAACCAGACCTCGCCCTGCACCACCGCACTGCGCGCCGAGCTGTAGCCGGCGAAGGCCTGCAGATCCGGGCGCACCAGTGCCAGCACGTCATCAATGGCGGCGCTCATGCGGCGGACTCCATGCGCAATGCAACCGCACGCTCGTGGGCATCCAGGCCTTCGGCGCTGGCGATGATGCGCGCGCAGCCGCCGATCGCGGCCAGGCCGGCGGCACTGGCGCTCTGCACGCTGATCAGGTTCTGGAAGCTGGCAACACTCACGCCGCTGTAGGCAAGTGCGGCACCGGCGGTGGGCAGTACGTGGTTGGTGCCGCTGCAGTAGTCACCCAGTGCTTCGGGGGTGTAATCACCCAGGAACACCGAGCCGGCCGCCTGCACCTTGTCCAGCCACGCGCGCGGATCACGCAGTGCCAGGATCAGGTGCTCCGGCGCATAGCGGTTGCTGATCGCGAAGGCTTCCTCCAGCGAATCGACCTGGATCAGGCGCGAGGCCGACAGCGCCTGGCGCGCGATCTGCTGGCGCGGCAGCAGGGCCACCTGCCGCTCCACTTCGGCCTCGACCGCCGCCAGCATCGCGGCATCGTCGGTCAGCAGCAGCACCTGCGAATCCGGGCCATGCTCGGCCTGCGACAGCAGATCGGCAGCCACGAACGCCGGATTGGCACCCGCATCGGCGATCACCAGCACTTCCGACGGGCCGGCCGGCATGTCGATGGCGGCGGCGCCCTCCTGTGCGACCTGCTGCTTCGCTTCGGTCACGAAGGTGTTGCCCGGCCCGAACAGCTTGTCGCAGGCGGGAATGCTTGCGGTGCCATAGGCCATGGCAGCGATCGCCTGCGCGCCGCCCAGCTTGAACACGCGCTGCACGCCGGTCAGCCGCGCCGCCACAAGTACGGCCGGGTCTGCGCTGCCATCGGCTCGCGGCGGCGTGCACAGCACCACCTGCGGGCAGCCGGCCAGCTGTGCCGGAACGCCCAGCATCAGCGCGGTAGACGGCAGCGGCGCGCTGCCGGCCGGCACGTACAGGCCCACCCGACCGATCGGGCGCAGCATGCGTTCGCAGACTACGCCCGGCGCGGTTTCAACCGCGTACCCCTTGCCCATGCCGGCGGCGTGGAAGCGGGCGATGCGCTCGGCGGCGTCCACCATGGCCTGGCGCAGTTCGGCGGGGACAGCGGCCTCGGCCGCCGCGAACTCGGCTTCGCTCACTTCAAAGGACGACAGTTCGACACCATCGAAGCGTGCGGTGATCGCACGCAGCGCGTCGTCGCCCTGCGTGCGTACCTGTGCGATCAGCGTCGCCACCGCGTCGCGGGTCTGCTGCGCCACGGTCTGCACCGGGCGGGTCAATGCCGCGCTGCGCGCGGCCTCATCAAGTCGGGACCAGATCAGACGGTTCATGCCAGCGACCGCTCCACGCTCAGTACCATCAGGCCCTGCGCACCCGCGCGCTCGAGTTCCTCCATGCGCTGCCAGCTCAGCGGGCCAGGGCACATGGTCTGCAGGCGCAGCGCACCGCCATCGGCCGGCAACCGCACCAGCGGCTCGGCATCGGCCAGCAACTGCGCCAGCGCGTCGACGCGGTCCTCGCTGGCGCGGAACATCAGCAGCTTGCGGTCCTGGCGCTGCACCACGCCATCGAGGCGGCGCAGCAGCATCGCGCGCAGCGAAGCGCGTGCATCATCCGGCACCCTTACTGCACCGGCCAGCACCGCCTCGCTGTCGAGCAGGTTGTGTACCGGGGTCAACTGGTTGGCGCGCAGCGTGGCACCGCTGGAGACCAGATCACAGATCAGGTCGGCGGTACCCAGGCGCGGGGCGATTTCCACCGAACCGGACAATTCGACCACCTGCGCGTCCACGCCCTGCTCCGCCAGCCACTGCGTGAGGATGGCCGGGTAGCTGGTGGCGATGCGGGTACCGGCCAGCTGCGCCGGACCCTGCCACTGCCATTCCTCGGGCACCGCCAGCATCAGCCGGCACTGGCCGAAGCCCAGCCCGCGCAGCGCCTGATAGGCGTCAGGCAGGCCGATCTGGCGGCGTGCCGCGGCCTGCTCGTCCAGTTCATTGCGGCCGACGATGCCGAGGTCGCAGACGCCGTCAGCGATCAGGCCGGGGATGTCGTCGTCGCGCACCAGCAGGAGGTCTACCGGCAGCGATTCACCGTAGCAGAACAACTTGTCACGGCTTTCGCGCCAGCTCAGGCCACAGGCGCTGAGCAGGTTGCGGGCGGGCTCGGCCAGCCGGCCACTCTTCTGGATGGCGATACGCAGCCGGTCTCTTGCCGGCGCTGCCTGGGTTGCACTCATGGGGGAGGTCTCGAAGTTCGGAACGGGGCGCGGATCAGCGCGAAGCAAGGCGGTCGATGGCAGCGGCATAGCCTCGATGGCCATGCTCGAGCGTGCGCGCCACCCGTCCGGTGGTGGTCACGCTCACGCCGGTGCGCTCGTGGATCTCGCGATACGGCACGCCCTGCTGCAGCAACGGCACCACTTTCCAGCGGTCGGCCATGGCTTCCAGTTCGGCCGGCGTGCACAGATCGCGCAGGAAGGCTTCCACCTGCTCCGGCTCGCGCAGGGCGGCAAAGGCCAGGGCCAGGGCTTCCAGGTCGGCCTTCGGGTCTTTGGCGGCGATCTCGGGGCGGGCTTTCACGGGGCTGTTTCCATGCATCAATGTAATAGCGCGTTAGTACATTAGCGCATTCTTGCGCAGTGCGTCAAATCGTCAGTTGGGGTACGGCAGGGCTGCTGCCCTGCACCCGCAGAGGCAAGAGCCAGAGCAACAGCAAAGCTGGTTTCCGAGGGTTGGCGGGATGGATCCGCTTGAGGGGGGCGCTGCAAGTACCCCTCCGGGGCCCGGCCCAGCCGCTGGCGGCTGTGCGTTCGGGCGCTTGCGAAGCAGTGCTTCGCAAGCAAAGCGCCCTCACCCATGTAAGCTCGGTCGCCGCATTTATGCGGCTCACGCCCCCTCAACCGGACCCACCCCGCCTTCGACGGTTGGCCGCGAGCTGTCGGGACGGCCGGGGCCCGGAAACGAAAACGCCCACCGGTTGGTGGGCGTTTCCTTGAAGCGTTGCATGCTGCCAGTGGCCGTTACATCACCTTGGACTGCTCCAGCTCGACCTGCAGGGTGCTGGCCAGCTCGTCGCGGGAGACTTCGAACTGCTGCTCGCGCACCAGGTCCTTCACCGCCACCACGCCGCGCGCCAGCTCGTCCTCACCGGCCAGCACCACGAAGCGGATGCCCGCCTTGGCGGCATACTGGAACTGCTTGCCGATCTTCTTCGGCTCCATCTGCACTTCGGTATTGATGCCACCGGCGCGCAGCCGGCGGGCGATGTCCAGCGACTGCGGCATGCCCTGCTCGTCCATCAGCGCCACCAGCGCCTGCACGCTGCTGGCCTCGATGCCATCGATCAGGCCGGCCTCGCGCAGCTGCCAGAACAGGCGCGACAGGCCGATGGAAATGCCCACGCCCGGCAACTTGGACTTGCTGTAGTGGCTGGCCAGGTCTTCGTAGCGGCCGCCCGAGCAGATCGAGCCGATCTGCGGATGGTCGGTCAACGTGGTCTCGTAGACGGTGCCGGTGTAATAGTCCAGGCCGCGCGCGATGGAGAAATTCAGGCAGTACGCGCTCTCCGGCACGCCCAGCGCCTGCACCAGCTGCAGCACTTCGCGCAGTTCGGCCACGCCGGTGCGCAGGATTTCCGAAGAGCCGCCCTCGGCTTCAAGCGTGGCCAGCTGCGCCAGCGCATCGGCATGGCCCTGCGAACGCACGGCCACAAAGGCCAGGATCTTCTCGACCTGCTCGGTCGGGATGTTGAAGCCCTCGCCCACCAGCGTCTCGCGCACGTAATCGGCGCCGCGCTTGTCCAGCTTGTCCACTTCACGCAGCACCGCCAGCTGGCGCTCGCCTTCGGCCACGCCCAGGCTCTCGAAGAAGCCGCGCATGAGCTTGCGGTTGTTCAGCTGGATGCTGAAGTCACCGATGCGCAGTTCCGAGAACACGGCGTGGATGACCGCCAGCACTTCGGCATCATAGCGAACGCTCAGGCTGTCCTTGCCGATCACGTCGATGTCGCACTGGTAGAACTCGCGGAAACGGCCGCGCTGGGCACGCTCGCCGCGGTAAACGCGCTGCATCTGGTAGCGACGGAACGGGAAGGTGAGTTCGTGTTCGTGCTCGGCCACGTAGCGTGCCAGCGGCACGGTCAGGTCGAAGCGCAGCGCCATCTCCGGCAGCGAACGGTCGCCCGATTCGGCCGCATTGGCCAGCGCACCGGTGGACTGCACGAAGTACACCTGGCGCTCGGTCTCGCCGCCGGACTTGGTCAGCAGCACGTCGGACAGCTCGAACACCGGCGTCTCCACCGGCAGGAACCCGAAGCGCTCGTAGTTGCGGCGGATCACGTCCAGCATGCGCTGGAACGCAATCTGCTCGCGCGGCAGCAGTTCAAGGGTGCCGGGCGGGGTACGGGGCTTGATCACGGGCGGAACTCCTGCTGGAACGGGACGTGGGAGGGGGCGACATTCTAGCGCCCCCGCCTCGGGCAGGGTCGAACGGCCGCTTGAAGTATCATAAGGCCCTCCCCGCCCGCGATACGCCCCCGCAACATGTCACGGCCTTCCGGCGCTCCGCCCGCCACCAACGATCCCGCCTCGCCGTCCTGCACCACGCTGGACTGCCTGCACTGCTCGGTTCGCCACCTTGCGGTGTGCTCGGCGCTGTCGCCCGATGAAGTGCAGGCGCTGGAACAGGTCACCGTTTCGCAGCAGGTCAGCATGGGCAGCACGCTGGCCCGCACGGGTGAAGAACGCGACCATGTCTATACATTGACTGCCGGCGCACTGCGCCTGGTACGCACCCTGGCCGACGGCCGCCGCCAGATCAACGGCTTCGTGCTGCCCGGCGACTACCTGGGCCTGAGCGGCAGCGACCATCACCGCTACGACATCGAAGCCATCGCCGACAGCCGTGTCTGCCGCGTCGCGCTGCCACAGATGAAGGCGCTCCGCAGCCGCTTCCCGCACCTGGAGCGCAAGCTGCTGCAGCGTGCCTGCCAGGAACTGGATGCCGCACAGGACGCTGCACTGGCGCTGGCACGCCTGCAGCCGGCCGAGAAGCTGGCTGATTTCCTGCTGCGCCTGGCCGCGCGTGAAGCCAGGCTGGGCGGCGACGGCCTGCGCGTGTCGCTGCCGATGGGCCGAGGCGACATCGCCGACCATCTGGGCCTGACCATGGAAACGGTCAGCCGCACCTTCACCAAGCTGCGCCAGCAAGGGCTGATTGCCCTGCCCCACCTGAACGTAGTGGAGATCCTCGACGAGGACGGGCTGCGCACGCTGGCGGGTGAAGGGTTGATCTGAGGATTTCGCATTTCATGGGGTTGCCGGCCAGCGGCCGGCACTACCCGTGTTGCGCGAAGCGCATTGTAGAGTCGAGCCATGCTCGACTCATCGCGCCGTGCGCGAACAGCAGCCGAGCATGGCTCGGCTCTACATGGGAGCCAACACCTCACGCAACGCCGCGTAATCGGCGGCCAACGGTTCGGCGTGTGCCGGCCGCTGCAACAACGCATCCAATGCCGGCGGCACGGCCACAGGTTCGCCGATCAACGGCTCGACCACGGCCTCGAACTTGGCCGGATGCGCGGTGGCCACCACCGCCCAGTCGCCCTTGGCACCACGGGCGCGCAGGTCCTGCAGCACCTTCACCGCCGTAGCCGTATGCGGGCAGAACAGCTCGCCCCTGCTGGCATGCGCGGCGGCAATGGTGGCCCGGATGGTCACGTCATCCACCGCAAACGCCCGGAAGGCAGCACGCAGTTCGGCATCGTCGCCCTGGTAGAGCCAGCGCAGGCGCTCGAAGTTGCTGGGCGCCCCCACATCCATGGCATTGGCCACGGTCGCCACGCTGGCCTGCGGGTGGTACTCGCCACCGTTGAAGTACGCCGGCAATACGGCGTTGGCATTGGTGGCCAGCACGATCTGTCCGATCGGCACGCCCAGCGCGCGCGCCAGCACTGCGGCCATTGCGTTGCCCAGGTTGCCGGTCGGCACCACCAGGTTGAGCCGGCGACGATGCAACGCGTAGTGGCTCAGTGCTGTATGTGCGTAGTAACTCATCTGCGGCAGCAGGCGACCGAGGCTGATGCTGTTGGCCGAGCTCAGCGGCACCCGTGCCTGCAGTTCGCGGTCGGCCAGCGCCTGCTTGACCATGGCCTGGCAGTCGTCGAAGGCACCGGCCACGCGCAGCGCCTGGATGTTGTCACCGAAGCAGCCGAGCTGGTGCGCCTGGCGCGGTGACACGCGGCCATCGGGATACAGCACCACCACGCGTACGCCTGGCTGGCGATGGAAGGCCGCGGCAACGGCGGCGCCGGTATCGCCGGAAGTGGCGACGACGATGGTCAGATCGCGGTCCTTGCCGGCCTGCAGCCGCGACAGCGTACCGGCCAGGAAACGCGCACCAATGTCCTTGAACGCCGCCGTCGGTCCATGGAACAGTTCCAGCACGTGGTCACCGTCGCCGAGCGCGCGCAGCGGCACCGGGAAGTCGAACGCCTCGCGGCAGATCGACGGTAATCCGGCCTCCAGCGCATCCCCGGCGAAGAACGGTGCCAGTAGATCTGCGGCGGTATCGGCCAGGGTCGCACCGGCTTCCAGCTCACGTGGCGCCGGCAGTGCCTGCGGCACGTACAGGCCACCATCGGGCGCCAAGCCTGCAGCAATGGCCGCGCTGAGGCCAACGGCCGGGGACCGGCCGCGGGTCGAAACGAATTGCATGGGTTCAGTATCCAAAGAGGGAGAAGGATTCAGCACAGCCGGGCTCCCGGCGTATCCAGAGGCGACACCCAGGCATCGCTGTCAAAGCCGGCAGCAGCGAATGCGGCCTGCACCGGCGCCGCGGCAGCGTGGGCCTGGTCGGCATCTTCGAACCAGGCGAATACGCTGGGGCCGGCACCGGAGATGCCCGCGCCCATTGCGCGGGCTGACAACGCCGCATCGCGAGCCACCTCGAAGCCGCCGATCAGACCCGCCCGTCGCGGCTCCACCAGCACATCGCGCAGGCCAGCGCGCACCAGCGCCGCGTCGCTGCGATGGCAGCCGCTGAGCACCAGCGCAAGATTCGCACTCTGCGCCACGAATTCACCCAGCGCATAGCTGCCTTGCAGCGCCTGGCGTGCCAGACGGGTTTCCAGCACCGCGTGCGGGTGCACCAGCAGGCTGTGCCAACTGGCTGGCACAGGGATCGGCAGCAGGCGGTCAGCCGTGCACAACGCCAGCCCGCCGAGCAGCAGCGGCCCCACGTTGTCACCATGGCGGCCCCCACTGGCCACGGCCTCACCATCCAGCGCAAACGGATACAGCGCATCGCGCGAGAGTGGCGCATCCAGCAATGCGTTGGCAGCAACCAGCGCAGCGACGCACGAGGCTGCCGAGCCCCCCATGCCGGAGCCGAATGGAATGCCCTTGTCGATCTCCACCGCGAAGCCGAAGTCCAGGCCCAGCCCTGCGCGCAGCGACATCAACGCCGCACCTGCGGTGTTTCCGGCCGCCTCCAGTGGAAGTTCGACCGCACTGCCACGGATGGCCTCGATGCGCACCACCGGCTCATCGATACGCCGCACGCTCACCGTATCGCCAACGCCTGCAATGGCATGCCCCAGTATGTCGAAGCCCACCGCCACATTGGCCACCGAGGCGGGCGCAAATGCACGTGCGATCACAGGCGTGCTCCCTCGCCAGCGGCTACCCGCAGCAGGTCGGCGAACACGCCCGCCGCCGTCACTTCCGGTCCAGCGCCCGGTCCCTGCACCACCAGCGGGTTGTCGCAGTAGCGGCGGGTACGGAACTGCACCACGTTGTCGGTCAGCCGCAGGTTGGCGAAGGCATGGTCGGCCGGCAGTTCCTGCAGGCCCACCGAGGCGCCGTCGGTGCCCAGCCGTGCCACGTAGCGCAGCACCGCGCCACGCGCCCGCGCATCCTGCAGGCGCTGCAGCAGGCTGGCGTCGGACTCGCCCAGCCGCGCCATGAAGTCATCCACGCTGCCGTCGCGCAGCAGTGCCGGCACCAGGCTTTCCACCTGTACCTGTTCCAGGCTGAGCGCGTGGCCGGCCTCGCGTGCAAGGATCACCAGCTTGCGTGCCACGTCCACACCGGACAGATCATCGCGCGGGTCCGGCTCGGTATAGCCCATCGACCGCGCCTGCGCGACCAGCTGCGAGAACGGCTGGCTGCCATCGAAGCGGTTGAACAGCCAGGCCAGCGTGCCGGAGAAGATGCCCTCGATGGCCAGCACCTCGTCACCGGTATCGACCAGATCGCGCAGCGTGGTGATCACCGGCAGGCCCGCGCCCACCGTGGCCTCGTAGCGGAAGCGCGCACCACTGGCCGCTGCGGCGGCGCGGATGCGCTGGTAGCGCGGCAGCGGCCCGGCACCCGCCTGTTTGTTCGGGGTGACCACATGGATGCCCGCCGCCAGCCAGCCCTCGTAGCGCTCGGCCACCTCGGCACTGCCACTGCAGTCGATCACCACCGCATGCGGCAGGTGCGCAGCCAGCAGGTGCTCGGTGAAACGATCAAGGTCGCTGGATTCACCCGCGTCCCGCAGGGCCTCACGCCAGTCCGCATGCAGGCCGTCCACTTCCAGACGCATGCGCGAACGCGAGGCCAGCGCACGCAGGCGAAGATCCACATTGGCCTTGGCCAGCAGCTGCGGGCGCGCGGCCAGCAACTGATCCAGCAGTGCGGCGCCAACGTTGCCGGGCCCGATCACACCGACCGCGAAGGTCTGCGGCGACAGCCAGAAGCCTGCATGCGCCGCGCGCAACGCACGGGTGGCATCGGCACTATCCACGGCGACCGAGATGTTGCGCTCGGACGAGCCCTGCGCGATCGCCAGGATGTTCACCTGCGCACGCCCCAGTGCCTCGAACAGGCGCGCCGCCACACCTGGCTGCCCGGCCATGCCGTCACCGACCGCAGCCAGTACGCTGACGCCCTCACTGACCTGCACGCGCTGCACCTGTCCCGCTGACAACTCGTGCGCAAAGGCGTGCAGCAGTGCATCACGGCCACGGCCGGCTTCGGCAGCACGCACCACGCAGCAGATTGAATGTTCCGAGGAACCCTGCGAGATCATCACCACCGACACCTGCGCCTGGCGCAGGGCGGCAAACACGCGCTCGGCGGTACCCGGCACGCCGATCAGGCCGGTGCCTTCCAGGTTCAGCAGGGCCAGGCCGGGACTCAGGGTCAGGCCCTTCACCGGCCCGCGCGGTGAGCGCTCGGCGCTGATCCGCGTACCCGGATGCGCCGGCTGGAACGTATTGCGGATGAAAATCGGCAGGCCGAGGCGGATCGCCGGCGACATCGTCTGCGGGTGCACCACCTTGGCGCCGAAGTACGCCAGTTCGCAGGCCTCGTCGTAGCTCAGCGCTTCCAGCTGCACCGCCTCGGGCACCAGCCGTGGGTCCGCCGACAGCACGCCATCGACATCGGTCCAGATGTGCAGCTCGTCAGCGTTGAACAGCGCGGCAAAGATCGCACCGGAATAGTCGCTGCCGTTGCGGCCGAGGGTGGTGATGCGGTCATCGCGATCGCGTGCGACGAATCCGGTGGCAACCAGGCGCGGCTGCGGATGCTGCAGGCGCCACTTGGCCAGGCGGTCGGCACTGGCTTCCCAGTCGACATCCACGCCGAGTTCGCCATGCCCGACCACAAGCACATCGCGCGCGTCGAGTACCGCGCAGTCTTCGCCCAGCGCGCGCAGGTGGGTACCAAGCAGCTGTGCGGAAAACACTTCGCCCAAGCCCTGCACACGGTCCAGCACCTCGCGCGGCAGCTCGCCGATCACTGCCAGCGCGGCCAGTACTTCGGCCAACTGATCGAAGCGGGCGTCGATCCATTCAACCGTCTCGCCCACCTGCTCGCCCAGCAGCGCCACGGCAGCGCCGCGATGGCGTGCGCGCAGGGCATGCCAGGCCTCGCGCCAGCCTTGATCGCCCTTGGCCGCCAGCTGGGCCAGTTCGATCAGCGCGTCGGTGACGCCCTTCATCGCCGAGACAACAGTGACCTGCAACGATTCGGGACGGGCCAGCAGCAGGCCGCCCACATGGCGATAGCGTTCGGCATCGGCCACCGAGGTGCCGCCGAACTTGTGCACGACGGTGGACGGTGCAGCCAGGTCGGCCGGGGCAACGGAATGAGCGGGAGCGTGGGAAGACATGCAGACCTCGGTAGGAGGCCCCGTCGCATGCAGGTGTCGAGTTTCCCCGCCACCTGTAGGTGCGGGGCCGTGGTTTTCGGGAGTTACACGAAGACGACGGGCCGCACCAGGGCAGTGGTGACGGTGGTGGTGGTAATGGTGGTGATGGTCGCGACCGGCGCAGTCGTACTGCCCGCAATGGCGGGGGCGATCAGGCTGGCGTGGGCGGCATCAAGGACCATGGCGCACAGAAAACACCGTGCGCCCGGCCGCTGTCAAGTGCTGCGATGCAGAAAATCGATGCAGCGATCATCGGCCAACGTGCCGGCATTTGGTTGCATCTGAGACCAAGCCGGCATCAGCACGCTTGACGACTGCATTCAGCCGGCATGTTCGGCGATCGCCCGTGGCGTGCGGTGGGCATGCGCGCACAGCATCACACCGGCCACCAGGAACACGATTGCCAGGGCTTCCAGCAGCGAGGGCCAGCGCTGCTGCCATGCAAAGGCGTACAGCAGCGCGAACAGGGTCTCGAACACGATCATCTGGCCAGTCAGGGTCAGTGGCAGCAGACGGCTGGCACGGTTCCAGAATGCGTTGCCGAGGATCGAGGCCACCACTGCCACGCCGGCGCTGATCGCCCAGAACCCGCTCCATTGCGCCGCCGTATGGCTGCCGGTGTGCCCGATGAAGGCCATCGGCACCAGCAGCAGGGCCAGGCCGCCGGTGGTGACGCCGGTCAGCAGCGACCAGTCGTGGCTGGACAGATCCGGTCGGCGCGCCAGCCAGCGGCTGTTGCCGATCGAATACAGCGCCCACGAGAACAGCGCACCGAACGCGCACAGCAGCCCGATCAGGCGCTGCCGCCACGGGGTGGCCAGGTGCTCGGACATCAGCGCTTCCCAGCCAACCAGTCCCACGCCGAGCACGCAAAGGCCCAGCGCCGGCAGCAGCTGCCTCAGCGGCACCGCCCCCTGCTCGCGCACGCCAACGAGGGTGACCACCACCGGTATCAGGCCGACGATCAGCGATGCCGCAGCGCCACCGGCCCACTGCACGGCGGTCGCCAGCAGCAGGAAATACACCAGGTTGCCTGCCAGGCTCAGCCACAGCAGGCCGATCCATTCGGCACGGCCCAGCCGCGGTGCCAGCCGCTTCCACCGCGGCAGCAGCAGGGCGACTGCCATCAGGCCATAGACCAGGTAGCGGCCGGCGGACAGTTGCAGCGCATTGAACGACTGAAGCACGGCAGGCGCGAGAAAGACCACGCCCCATAGTGCGCCAGCGGCCACGCCATTGGCGATGCCCACGGCCATCGGGTTGTTGCGCATTCGGGTTGTCCGGGGGGATGGAACGGGCCGCGCAGTGTAAGCGCTGGCCGGTGGGCACTCTTGACCGAGGCTACTGCCTTGTCACCTCTGTAGAGCCGAGCCCATGCTCGGCTGCGATTCGCCGTTGTGCAGACAAGGGCAGCCGAGCATCGGCTCGGCTCTACAACTCAGCCGGCACCCCTGCGCCACGCAGCGGGGGTCTGGCCACATTCGCGGCGCAGCGCACGGGTCAGTGCGCTCTGCTCGGAATAACCTGCAGCCAGTGCGATATCGCTGATCGGCGCGGCAGTGGTGCGCAGCTGATGCTTGGCCCAACGCAAGCGGCACGCACTGAGCCAGGCCTGCGGGCTCAGCCCGAACTCGCGCTGGAACAATGCGTGCAACCGGCCCTCGCTGACACCGACAAATCCGGCCATCCGGGCAACCGGCCAGGCCCGGCCGGGATCGGCCTGCACCGCCACGCACAGGCCCTGCATGCGCGCCCCACTGCCCGCCGGTGCAAATACCTGCAGCAACTGCGGCAGCAGCGCCGGCATCGGCTGCCCTGCCTGCACGTCGGCCAGACGCTGACGCAATGCCAGCGGCAGATGCAGCCAGCGCTGGCGGCACAGATGCTCCTGCGTGCCGTCATCAAGCACGCCTGGAGGACAATCAACGATCACGAAACCATTGGGGCCGTCCGCCATCTGATCATGTGCTTCGCCGGCGGCGACAAATGCCCCCTGCAGCAGGTCCAGCCGGCCGCCGCGCCCTTCCATCTCGAACTGCAGTTCGCCCTGCAGCGGCAGCACCCACTGCGCGTAGTCATGGCGTTCCAGGCCGGTGGCCTGCCCGTAGTGCCGCAGATGGAAGATGGCGCCCATCCGGGCAGTGTGCGCGTGTAACAACGGCCGTGCAAACCGCTGCTATAGTCGATCCGTCATCCAACGCAGGGAGTGCAGGTCATGACCCATCAGCGGCTGTCCCTGGTGCTTGCCATCAGCCTCGGCCTGGCGCTCACCGCCTCGGCCTCCGCGCAGGAACGTACGCCACCGGCCCCGCACTGCATGGACGCGGTCGGCGTCCAGGAAGTGGAGCAGGCGTCATCGCGTTCAATCGCCCTGCGAGCCGCCTCCGGCCAGGCCTATCGGATCGACTTCAGCGAAGAGTGTCCCGGCGTCCGCAGTGCTACCACGCTGAAACTTGAAGCACCCGCCGGCTGGGCCTGCGGTCGCCCCAGCGAGCGTGTGGTGGTCGATGGCCGCAGCTGCGCGATCAGCGCGGTGACCCCCGTGCAGGATCGCGACTACGCCAGCGTGGCCCGCGACAGCGACCGCCTGCGCATGGCCACCCTGCCCGCCCTGACCATCCGCGAGCGCAGGGACATCCGCCGCAGTTTCGGTGGTTCGCCGTCGTACTGCTTTGCCACGCGCAACGTGCGCGCGTGGTCGTCCGACCCGCAGGGCATGCTGGTGGAGACCAATCCGCATCGCAATGGGGGTCACCGCTACTATCGCGTGGAGCTTGGCAGCCACTGCCGCCAGCTCGACCGTGCGCCACAGCTGAGCTTCCACTCCGGCATGCAGAACGGCCTGATCTGTGGCAATCCGGGCGATCGCATCCTCACCGCCGGATTCGAGAATGGTGACCTGCGCAACGACGCGCTGGCGCCGCTGCCGCAGTACACCCGCGGCGGCTGCACGATCCAGGCGGTCTATCCGGCGTCCAGCCAGGCGTCGAACTAACCGTCGACGCCGAGGAACGCGAACGGTGCGCTGGGCACGAAGTGGCCCAGCGCGTCGCCGGAAAAGGTATTGCGCTGGTCCGGACCGAGATCGAGCTTGAGCACCTTGCCGCCGAAATCGACCTTGTTCAGGTCGACCCAGAAGGTGTTCGGTGTCAGTGCCGATTCGAAGAAGTACAACCGCCGCTTGTGGTCGGCCACGGTGCGCCAGCGCGTGGATGAAATATTCGGTTCGCCCGGGGTGGTGATGCCATACGGTACCGAGGCGTTGCGGATCACGCTGAACACACTGGCCAGCGCCACCACCGGGTCTTCCGCCTTGGGAATGGCGTTGATGTAGAACGAGGCGCGCGCGAAACGGTCGGCTGAGCGGTTGGTGCCCGGCAGCATCACCGTGCCGCCGATCTGCTGCCAGTAGCTGTTGAGTGCCAGCTGCTGCTCGAAGATCGGTGAGTTGGTCATCACCTGGTAGCGCCGGTCATGGTGGATCACCTGGCGACCGCCGATGTATTCGACGATGGCGCTGTCGCCACTGGCATCTGACAGCGACAGATGCAGCGTGGCCTGGCGGTCTTCGCCCGGCACCTTGTCGGTGACGATCGAGTACGGCTCGCGCTGCAGCGCCGCGACCGCCTCGTCTACGGTGGCGAAGTTGTCCAGCACATACTGCGCCCATAGTGAGATGGCCAGGCCCGGCTTGTTGCCGCGCTGCTTCGGATACTCCGATTCGACCAGCCACAGCAGGTTGGCCACCAGGCCTTTCTCGTTCATGCCATCGGTGGTCGATACGTCATAACCGGTGGCCACCACCGAGCCGTAGCGCGCCGTCCAGGCCAGCGACTTCGGCCCGGCCTGGCCGGTGCGCGCGATGCCGCGCGGCAGCACGTAGAGGTTGGTCGCCACATCGACCTTCCAGTCCATGGAGCGAGCGGTGATCACATCACCGTTGTCGCCCAGGTAGACCGCGCGCGTGCAGGCCAGCGCCGGTGCCACTGCGGCAGCCAGCGCGACCGCCAGCAGTGCCCTTTCCTTCCACTTCATCCGTGCCATGTTGTTGCCCTCCTTTCCCCGTGATCCGTGGATATGACGCGATTCAGGGTGATACAGCGGTGAAGCCCCGGCGAACCAGGCGATCGTGCAGCCAGAAACCTGCAAGCATCGCCGGCACGAACCAAAGCGCTTCGCGCGATCCCACCGCCAGCCCGGCGATGGCAGGGCCCGGGCAATAGCCTGCCCAGCCCCAACCCATTCCGAACAATGCCGCGCCCAGCACCAGGCGCACATCGACAGCGCGCGCGGCGGGCAATTGGAAGCGCGTTGCGCATGACGGCCGCGGGCGCCGCAGCACCCAGCGCTGGCCGACCGCGCTGACCAGCAGTGCAGAGGCCAGCACCCAGGCCAGGGTGGGATCGAAATCGCCAGCGATATCGAGGAAACCGAGGATGCGGCGCGGATCGGTCATGCCGGCCAACGCCAGGCCTGCGCCGAAAAGCGCGCCTGCCGCACCGGCGGCCACCATCGCGCGGCTCATGCGAAACCTCCGCCGTGACGGATCAGGAACGTGGTCAGCATGGCGCAGGCCATGAACACCAGCACCGCCAGCAGCGACCGCTTTGAGCCGCGGGCCAGGCCGCAGACTCCGTGACCGCTGGTGCAGCCATTGCCCAACCGCGTACCGAAGCCGACCAGCAGGCCGGCACCGATCAGCTGCCACGCCGGCAAGGCGTCACGCAACAGGTTGCGGGGCGCTTGGCCTGGCACGGCCTGCCAGTACAGCACACCCCCGGCAGCGGCAAGCAGGCCGAGCAGGAATGCCCAGCGCCAGCCTCGATCGCCCGGCGTTGCGCGCACGCTGCCAGCGGCGATGCCGCTGATGCCGGCTACCCGGCCCGTGGTTGCCAGCAAAACCACCGCCGCCGCACCGATCAACGCGCCCCCCGCGACGGCGGCCCACGGCACGGTCATGACCTGCCTCCAGTTGTTCCGTTCATTTCATTCGCTTGCCTTTTGAATTAGCTTTTTCTAAATTAGCGTCTTCTAAATCAAAAGGTCAACCATGGCCCGCATCGAGCTCGACAGCGCCGCCATGGCCGAACACGCCGCCGAGGCTGCAGCCCTGCTCAAAAGCCTGGCCCATCCTGCACGGCTGCGCGTGCTGTGCCGGCTGGTCGAAGGCGAGGCGCCAGTACCGGAACTGCAGGCACTGACCGGGCTCAGCGCATCAGCGCTGTCCCAACATCTGGCGGTGCTGCGCGGACTTGGCATCGTCGCGACCCGGCGCGAAGCGCAGGCGATCCACTACCGGGTGGTGGAAGGGCCGGCGCTGGGCGTATTGCAGGCGTTGCACGCCGCCTACTGCGGAAATGCAGCGCGCTGAACCTTCCACGCGGGTTCAACCTGCGTGCAGCACCGGTTGCACGACCTGATCGAGCAGATCCACCGGGGTCGGCGCCGACAGGTCACCCTGCAACGCGCGGGTGAAACCTGACCAGTCACTGGAAGACAGTTGCCGCAGCAGCGCCTCCTCCACCGGCAACGCGCGCATCGACCAGTACGGAAACTGGCGCTGGCCGAGGCGGCCACGCGCCAGTTCGATGATGTCGATATGGCTACCGGCCTGCAGGATGCGTTCGTACACCGAATCGATACCATCCGGCGGCCCTTCGATGTACTGCAGGAATCGCCCACCGTCATGCAGCAGCACACCGGTCACGCCCGCCATCTTGTTGAAACGGGCTGCATCATCGACCAGCGCCCGCAGCCGTTCAGCGGAAAGATCCGGCAGCGCCTGGCTGACGTAGGCGATGGCACGCAGTGGCATGGCGCTTCCTTGACAAGATGTACACCCACGGTAGCAGCTACGGACGAGTCCGTCTCAGTGCCCGCGGGTGTTTCCTGAAGAATTCAGGTAGCGGCCGCCGGCAGCCCCTCTGTGCGCCTCGGCAACCGGGCTTCGAACACCACCTGACCGGCTTCATTTCGCGCTGCGATGTGCCCGCCGTGCGCGCGCACGAACTGATCGACGATATACAGGCCCAACCCCAGGCCATTGCTGGGATGGAAGCTGGCCTTGAACGGCTCGAACAGGCGCGGCAGCAGCGCGTCGTCGATCCGTCCCGCGTTGCTCACCCGCAGCAGCACGCTGCGCGGATCACGGCCGTCCACCTCCACCCTCGCCTCGCTGCCATGGGTGAGCGCATTGCCGATCAGGTTGGCGGCAACCTGACCCAGCCGATCCAGATCACCCTGCAGGCGGGTATCGCCCTGCATATCCAGATGCAGCCGTGCGTGGCCGTGGGCGCTGCCCGCTTCGGCCACCACCGCACGCGTGACCTCGGCAAGATCACAGGCGCTGGCCTGCAGGCGCAGCCCGCCGCTGCGGATCCGCGAAAAGTCCAGCAGCTGCTCGACCATGCGCGCCATGCGCAGCGTGCTGGCCTCCAGGTGCTTCAAGGTCTGCTGCGCGCCGTCATTGCCCGCAGGAAGCTCCAGCGCCAGCTTGTCGGCACACAGCAGGATCGCCGACAGCGGCGTGCGCAGATCGTGGGTGAGCACCGCCGCCATCGTCTCGTTGAGCTTGAGCGAGCGCTCCAGCGCCTCGTTGCGCGCCTTCAGCAGCTGCCGCTGCTGGTACAGCTCGATGAAGACATTGACCTTGCTCAGGATCACCTGCGGCGCCACCGGCTTGTGCAGGAAGTCGACCGCGCCGGTTTCGTACCCCTTGAACGCGCGCAGCGGGTCGTCCGGCGAGGCGGTCAGGAAGATGATCGGCACATCCCGGCTGCGGTGTGAACCGCGCATCAGCTCGGCAAGGGTGAAGCCATCGATCTCCGGCATGTGCACGTCCAGCAGGGCCAGCGCCACCTCATGCTCGAGCAGCAGTTCCAGCGCCTGTGCGCCCGAGCCGGCCAGCAGCAGGTTCACGCCCTCGCGCTGCAGCAGCGCCTGCATGGCCACCAGGTTCTGCGGCACGTCATCGACGATCAGCAGGTTGACCGGGGTCTGCGACTGCGCAGGGTCCGGCGGCAACAGGTTCATGCAAACAGCTCCTTCAGGCGACGGCACATCAGTTCGAGGGGCAGCACGGCATCGGCGCCGGCGTGCTGCAGGGCGGAGGCCGGCATCATCGATGCCTCGGCCTCCTCGGGACATTGCAGCCAGGCGCGGCCGCCGGCGGCGCGCACCGCGGCCACCCCTTCACTACCATCGCTGCTGGCACCGGTCAGCAGCAGGGCCAGCACCTGCGCGCCGAACACAGCCGCAGCCGACTCGAACAATGGATCGATCGCCGGGCGCGAAAACAGCACCGGTGCGTCCACCGACAACGCCAGCGAACCGGCGTCTTCCACCAGCAGGTGATAGTCCGGTGGCGCAAAGGTCACCGTGCCAGGCTGCAGCGGCTGCTTGTCTTCGGCCTCGCGCACCGGCAGCGCACAGTACGGCGCCAGCACTTCGGCGATGCGGCTGCTGCGATCGCGCGGAAGGTGCAGCACCGCCAGCACCGGCGCCGGCAGAGCCGCGGGCAGCGCGCCGAGCACCGCCTGCAGCGCCGCGACCCCACCCGCCGAGGCCCCGATCACCAGCACCGCCGGTCGTGTCGGCAGTGCCATCAGGCAACCTTCCGGTACAGGCGATGCTCCCGCGAGCAGGTCTCGAACGCGCCGTGGTGGCGCCCGAACTGCAGCGACTCCTTGCTGCCCAGGCCAAGGAAGCCGCGATGCACCAGCGCTTCACGGAACAGGCCCACCGCGCGGTCCTGCAGATCGCGGTTGAAATAGATCAGCACGTTGCGGCACGACACCAGATGCACTTCGGAGAACACGGTGTCGGTGGCCAGGCTGTGGTCGGCGAACACCACGTTGCGGCGCAGCTGGCGATCGAACACCGCGCCATCGTAGGCCGTGGCGTAGTAGTCGGACAGCGAGGCGGTGCCACCGGCCGCCAGGTAGTTCCGGCTGAACTGGGCCATCCGGTCGATGCCATAGGCGCCGGCCTCGGCGTTGGCCAGGGCTGCCGGATTGATGTCGGTGGCGTAGACGATGCTGCGCTCCAGCAGGCCTTCCTCGTGCAACAGGATCGCCAGCGACCACACTTCCTCGCCGGTACTGCAACCGGCCACCCACAGCTTCACCGACGGGTAGGTGCGCAGCACCGGCACCACCTGCTCGCGCAGCTCGCGGAAATAGGCCGGGTCACGGAACATCTCCGAGACCTGCACGGTGAAGAACTGCATCGCCTGCGCGAACAGGTCCGGCTCGTGCAGCAGGCGGTGCTGCAGGTCGGCCAGCCGCTCGCACTCATAGCGCTGCATGGCCTGGCGGATCCGCCGGCGCAGCGACGACACCGCATAACTGCGGAAATCGTAGTGGTAGCGCTGGTACAGCGCTTCCAGCAGCACCTTCAGCTCCAGGTCGAACAGGGCCTGCTCGTTCATTGCCGCGAGCACCAGACCCGGCACAGCGAAACCAGCTTGTCGACGTCGATGGGTTTGGCGATGTAGTCGTTGGCGCCGGCCTGCAGGCAGCGCTCACGGTCGTCCGGCATGGCCTTGGCGGTCAGCGCGATGATCGGCAGGTCCTGCAGGTGGCGCTGCGCGCGGATTTCGCGCATCGCAGCAAGGCCATCCTTCTCCGGCATCATGATGTCCATCAGCACCAGGTCGACCTCGCGCTCGGCCAGCCGATCCACCGCTTCCTGTCCATTGCGCGCGATCTCCAGCGTGACGCCGAGGGGTTCGAGCACGCTGGACAGTGCGAAGATGTTGCGCACGTCGTCCTCGGCCAGCAGCACCGTCCGACCGTCGAGCACGGTGTCGCGACGGCGGGCCTCGCGCAGCAGGCGCTGCTGGTCGCTGGGCAGGCTGGCCTCAACGCTGTGCAGGAACAGGGTCACCTCGTCCAGCAGGCGCTCGGGCGAACGTGCGCCCTTGATGATGATGCTCTTGGAATAGCGGCGCAGGCGCTGCTCTTCCTCGCGACTGAGTGCGCGGCCGGTATAGACGATCACCGGCGGGAAACCGACATCGTCGTTGCCGGCCATGTGCTCGAGCAGGTCGTAGCCACTGCCGTCGGGCAGCGACAGGTCCATCACCATGCAGTCGAACGTGACCGTACTGAGCTGTTCCAGTGCGCCGGCCAGGGTGCCTACGGCGACGATCTGCAGCTGGTCGCGGCCCAGCAACAGTTCCAGGTTGTGGCGCAGCTCGTTGTCGTCCTCCACGATCAGCAGCCGCCGCATGTCGCGCTGGCTGGTCTGTTCCAGCTGTTCGATGGCCGTCACCAGCCGCTCGCGCGTGGTCGGCTTGATCGCAAAACCGATCGCGCCGAGCTCGCGCGCTACCTGGCTGCGGTCCGTGGCCGAGACCACATGTACCGGGATGTGGCGGGTGTCCGGGTTGCGCTTCAAGCGTTCCAGCACGCTCAGGCCCGACACGTCCGGCAGGCCGATATCGAGCAGGATGCCGTTCGGGCGCAGTTCGCTGGCCAGGGCCAGCGCCTCTTCCGCCGTGCCCGCCACCACGCAGTCGAAGTCCAGTTCATGGGCCAGCGCCACCAGCGCTTCGGCGAACGTGGCATCGTCCTCGACCGCCAGGATGAGGCGCCCGGCGCGCTGGCGGCGACCGCGGTCGTCGGCTACGCCGGCCATCGCAGTAACCGGCGCTGCCGCGGTCGCAGTGCGTACGGGCGCGGCCGGCAGCACGGCCGGCGCCGTCGGCGGCGCTGCCACGGGGACCTCGGCAGCGTCGGCTGCGCTCGCCGCGGGCGCACCCTGCAACGGCAGCTCCAGGATGAAGCAGCTGCCGCGCCCGGGCTCACTGTCGACCTGGATGCCGCCGCCCATGCGCTCGGCCAGATCGCGCGAGATCGACAGGCCCAGGCCGGTGCCGCCGTAGCGACGGCGGGTGCTGCCATCGGCCTGGCGGAACGCTTCGAAGATGACGTCCAGCTGCTCGCGGGCAATGCCGATGCCGGTGTCACAGACCTCGAACCGGATGCGGCCGTTGCCGCCGGCACGCACGTGCAGGCTGACCTTGCCATGCTCGGTGAACTTCACCGCGTTGGCCAGCAGGTTCTTCAGGATCTGCTGCAGCCGCTGGCTGTCAACCACCATCTGGGTCGGTGCCAGGGCGTCGGCTTCGATCTGCAGGGCCAGGCCCTTCTGCCGCGCCATCGGCTCGAACGTCTCGCGTAGGCGCTGCAGCGCGCTCTCGACCACCACCACTTCATCGGACAGTTCGACATGGCCGGCCTCAATGCGCGACAGGTCGAGGATGTCGTTGATCAGCGCCAGCAGGTCGTTGTTGGACGACAGGATCGCACGCGCGTACTTCACCTGTTCCTCGGTCAGCGTGCCGTCCTTGTTATCGGCCAGCAGCTTGGCCAGGATCAGCGAGCTGTTCAGCGGCGTGCGCAGCTCATGAGACATGTTGGCCAGGAATTCGGACTTGTAGCGCGAGGTGGCCGCCAGCTCGTTGCTGTTGCGCACCAGCTGGCTCTGCGCAACCAGCAGTGCCTGCTTCTGCGCCTCCAGCTCGTGGGTGCGCTCTTCCAGCTGCACGTTGCTCTGTTCCAGCTCAGCCTGCTGTTCTTCCAGGTGGCTCTGCGACTGCAACAGGCTGCGGCTCTGCTCTTCCAGTTCCTCGTTGGCCACGCGCAGCTCTTCCTGCTGGGCCTGCAGCTCCTCGCCCTGGCGCTGCGACTCTTCCAGCAGCACCACCAGCTGCGCACGCAGCAGCGATGCGCGCAGTGCCATGCCGATGGTGTCGGCGCAGCGCTCCAGCAGCTCACGGTCCAGATCACGCTGTTCACCCGCCCGCGCGCGGCCCAGCTCGATCACACCGACCACCGCACCATCGCTGTTGATCGGCGCCAGGATGCGCTCGCGCACCGGCAGCCGGCCCAGGCTGGTCTGCAGTTCAAGCACGGCAGCATCTTCGCCGTGCAGGTGGCGGATGCGTTCGTCCCGGGCAACCTGCCCGGCAAGTCCTTCGTGCAGGGCCAGGGAGGCCGGCGTCCCAGAGGGCAGCGCCACGCCACCGGTCAGCTGCAGGCGGCCGCCGTCCAGGCGATAGACCGCACCGACCTCTGCATCCAGCTGCCCGGCCAGGCTTACTGCTGCCGCCTCGGCGATCTGCTCCGGCCCGAGGTCACCGCGCAGGCTCATCGCCACGGCGTTCTCGGCCTCCTGCAGCCAGAGCGCGCGCATCGCCTGGCGCCGGGCCTGGATCGCGCGCGAGACGATCAGTGCGATCATCAGGAAGGCGCAGCCACCGACGGTACGGTTGACAAGCGAGAACGACGAATTGTTGCTGGCTGGCGCAACGTTGAAGCCGATCACCAGCAGGACACAGGCGATCACCGCGACCACGAACGGCGCGCGTGCACTGCGCTGGAACACCGTCACGCCGACCGCGAGGAAGTAGGCCAGCCATACCGCGTAGCCGAGCGGAACGACCAGTTCCAACGCGATGGTCGCGGCCAGCAGCACGGCGGACGTCATCCAGATCCAGCGGTCACGCGTAGTCGCACCAGGACGCATGCAGGTCGGTTCCAGAAGGCAAAGGGTGGAAGATGGTACTCCGTGTCGCATTCAGCCGCACAGGACAAATGGCACGTGCCAGGTGTGCACGCATCCTTCACACTTGAGTGCCTAGCTTCACGTCCCTCACAGGGGTAACACTTATTTACACGTGGACGCAGCCGCCTCTACGACGTCCGTGCTGACGGACCCTTCCCGACAACTGCGACTGCTGATCGACAGCGTGCGCGACCATGCGCTGTACCTGCTTGATCCTGAAGGCATCGTGTGCAGCTGGAACCCGGGCGCCGAACGTATCAAAGGCTATTCAGCCAATGAAGTGGTGGGAACGCACTTCAGCCGCTTCTACCTGGCCGCCGACCGCGAGGCCGGCGAACCGCAGCGCCTGCTTCGCGTCGCAGCGCAGCAGGGGCATGTCGCCAGTGAGGGCTGGCGCGTTCGCCGCGATGGCTCGTCGTTCCGCGCCAGCGTGGTCATCGAACCGGTCGTGGAAGCCGGCGAACTGCTCGGCTTCGTCAAGATCACCCGTGACATCACCGAGCAGTGGCAAGCGCAGCGGCTGCTGCGCGATGCCCAGCGTGCGCTGCGCAATACCCAGCAGTTCGAGACGGTTGGCCGGCTCAGCCGCGGCCTCTCACATGAGTTCAACAACCTGCTGACCACCATCGGCAACGCCCTGGACCTGCTGTCGCTGCGTGTCAGCAGTGACGATGCACGCGCAGCCGAGCTGCTGGATGCCGCGCAGGCAGCCACCGACCGCGGCGCGCTGCTGACCCGCCAGCTGCTGGCCTTCAGCACCGGCCAGACCCTGATCCGGGAATCGGTGGACATCAATGCGCTGGTACGGCAGTGGCTGCCGGACCTGCAACGCGCCTGCCCGCCCACGGTGGTACTGGATGCCCATCTCACCCCGGGCCTGCCGCAGGTGAGCACCGATGCGATGCAGCTCCAGACCGCCCTGGCGAACCTGGTGGCCAATGCCGTGGAGGCCACCGCCGATGGCGGCCGCATCCTGATCGGCACCGCGTTGGAACATCGCCTCGACCCGGATGCGGACACCACGCTGCAACGCGGCTATGTCACCCTCAGCGTCTGCGACGAAGGCCACGGCATGGCCGCCGACATCGCCGAGCGGGCCAGCGAGCCCTTCTTCACCACCAAGGACATCGGCAAGGGCAGCGGCCTGGGCCTGAGCCAGGTGTTCGGATTCACTACCCAGAGCGGCGGCTTCGTCGATGTGTCCACCACGCCCGGTGTCGGCACCACGGTCAGCCTGCTGCTACCCGCAACCGAGGAATTTGCCCATGACCGATGACCCGATCCGCGTACTGATGGTGGAGGACCAAAACGATCTGCGCGAGATGATCGGCATGGCCCTGCGCGATTTCGGCATCGAGGTGTCCACCACCGCCGACGGGCATGAAGCCGCTGCGTTGCTGAAGGGCGACGCACGCTTCGACGTGGTGTTCAGCGATGTCAGCATGCCCAATGGCATGTCCGGAATCGAGCTGAGCGAGCACGTCGCCCGCGAACAACCACAGGCGCGGATGATCCTGTCGTCCGGCTACGCACGTTCGCAGCTGCCGCCGCTTCCGGAGCAGGTGGAGTTCCTGCCCAAGCCCTATCGCTTGCGTCAGCTGGTTGAACTGCTCAAGCAGGACTGAAGGCGTACCGGCCTGCGTGGCCATGCTCAGCGCCAGGCCCGCTGCATGAACAGCAGCGCTGGCGTGGATGCAGTGTCCACCGGCTCGAAGCCGAGGGACCGGTACAACGCAACTGCGGCGGCATTGTCCCGATAGACCCGCAAGGTCAGCCGTTCAACGGCATCAGACTGGAACGCCTGCTCGATCAGCGCGTGTACCAACCTCCGCCCGAGACCGCAGCCCCGCGCCTGCGGGGCAACCAGCAGACGGCCCAGATGCATCGTACCCGGCTGGGTGCGCCAGGCCTGGCCGAAACCCACGCGCATGCCGTTTTCTGCCAGCAGCAGCCATCCCGGGCGTTCGCGCAGCTGCAATACGTTCTCGAACTGATCGGGTGGCAGTGGATAGGGCACGCCCGGCCCGGCCCAGCGCAACGTGGCTGCAGCCGAATCCAGCCACCCGGCGATGAGCACGTAGTCGTGGGGTTGCACGGGCTGCAGGCGGTGATCCATGGCGGCCGGTTCGCAGGGTGAGGCGCCAGCCTATCCGAGTGATCTTGCGGGCAGTGCACCCGGACGTGGCGCCGCGTACATGGTGACCCCGGGCCGATTCGAACGGGCGACCTTCGCCGTAGGAGGGCTTCCATTGCGACCTAAGATCAGTGATTTGCAGGTTTGATGGGGTCGCTGCTGGCGTTCGACCTGCGAAAGGACCCTGATCCTCTACTGCCCGGGGACCACGTGGGTGATTTGCGCATTTTCACCATCATCGTCCGTCCGCGACGCCAGAAAATCGGGGCAGAGTTCACTACGCAGCTGACCCAACAGACATTCATGTACTGCGGTTCACCACCAGCAGGATCGCCATAGCCTCTTCGGCGTTCGCTTGAAGAATCACCGCCGCGATCTCTTGGAGGCAGTCGCGTAGCGACTGCCTCCTTATCTGGCCGTGGCACAGATCATCGATAAATCAGAGCCAGATGTAGCCCATGATTCCTTCGTTTACCGGATACTTCACGCCTTCGCAGTTGGCATCCAATGTATCGAAGTGATCTGCCCAGTTGTTCGGTTTCAGACCACCGCGCATGCAGCGGTACAAGGGGACAGTGCCCGGGAGCTGCGCAGCCGCGATGTAACCCGTAATCGGCATGCCGTTCGTGGTCTTCATATGGCCTTCGCAATTCGGATCCATCGAAGAGAAGCTATCCAGCCAGTTGTTGTTGAGGCATGCGTACATTGTCACACTGCCTTCGAATGGATAGTAGGAGATGAAGCCCAAAGTGCCTTCCTTCCTGCCTGGATGCTGCATTCCACCCGGAGTGTTCAGCGGCCGCGCCGAGAAGGTGTCATCCCTACTGCGCCAACGCTCAAGTTCAACCAGCTGAACGCCCGCCGGCAAGTCCGCCGCCTGCGCATTGGCTTCTGCCAAGAGCTTGGGCGAGGCTCCCAGGTAATCCACCTCTTGGGCGGACGCGTTCACGGCCAAAGCTCCGGTCAATACGGCTGCTACAACGATCATCTTCTTCACATCTACTCCTTAGAGAATGGACATACAGATTTCCAGCGGGCGTCTTGCCCGCTCCTCGATTTTAGGACATGGAAATTTGCGTTACCGAGACCCGTATCGAATTTGACGTGCAAAAGAGCCGAGTTTTAGCGGTCGCTCGGCAATACCCCTAAGTGCACCAGCCACATCGGCAACTGCGGCAGGAACAGCAGTAGCGAGCAACACGCTTCGGCCAGGGCCACGATAAAGATCGCAGTGTTCTGCGGCCATATCGACGCATGGCAGGCGGAGGCGTCTTATCCTAATGGTCAACGTCTGCTGCGCCATGCAACCGAGAAACGAGCATCCAGTTTTGGCTCATCCTCTGAAGGCATTCGGCAGGCATCGTGCCTCGGCCCTGAGATGGCGAGTTGTAGTGGACGGGAAGATGCCGCACCACATGCGCGATCTCCTTCCCGGGACGGTCATCTACGGTATGTAGTGCGAGAGCAGGCGCCCCATCATCCGCCCTAAGAGGTGCCGACCATGACTGAGCGCCTGCGCACCGTTCAGCTGGTACCCCAACCGACACGGGAGAGGTCATTTTCGCGCTCGGCATCCTGCCATCCCGCTTGCCGGAAGTTCCTGGCCGCCTGCAACGTTCGCAGCATCGAGTCCACCGTGTTCGCGGAGTCAGGCAAGTGGCGCGAGGTGCTGCCGAACCGGTATGCGCGCTGGGCGCTTCGCCGCCTACCCATCTGCTATTGTCGCGCACAACGACATGCTTTCCGACTGGTTCGCCTCGGATGCCAAGCGTGTGGGAATCGGCGCTAGCCTCGACCGGCTGCGGCACACCTTCTGCGCCCACATGGTGATGGCCGGAGTTCCGTTGCGAAGGGTGCAGATTCTGGCCGGGCACGCTGATTACGCCACGACAGAGAAGTTCTATGCCCACCTGACGCCTGAGGGCGACGATGGCGCGGTGGCGGAGCCCAGGTACTGAGCAGGACCGCTGGGACCACTGGGACCAAATCCTGTGGATATGCGGGAAACAGTGGGAAATGCTCACCACTGAGTCTGCCTAAGCTATTGATTCTGGTGACCCCGGCCCGATTCGAACGGGCGACCTTCCCCTTAGGAGGGGGACGCTCTATCCAGCTGAGCTACGGGGCCATGCAGCAGGGAAGTTTACAGGCAACGTGCCCTGCCCTCCAAGCATTCATGTTCCACCCGGTTCCGCTGGCGCGTTGCACCATGGCCGGTCGGGGCGCTCTGCTACCATCGGCGATTCAGTTCATCGCGTCCCCCACCTGCCCGCGATGGCACCAAACAACGTAACGAAACACAGGAGTCTGCATGTCTTCCGAGCTGCTCAAGTCCCTTGGCCTGGACGCGATCAACGCTGGCACGTACCTGGGCAACGGGGAGTGGTCGAGCGCGACCAGCGGTGAGCTGATCACCCCGGTCAACCCGACCACCGGCGAGCCGATCGCGCAGGTCCGCGCCACCACCGAGGCCGAGTACGAGACCGTCGTCGCCCGCGCCCAGGAAGCCTTCAAGATCTGGCGTACCACGCCGGCCCCTCGCCGCGGTGAAGCCGTGCGCCTGTGCGGTGAAGCACTGCGCAGGCACAAGGACGCTCTGGGTTCGCTGGTTGCCCTGGAAATGGGCAAGAGCAAGCCGGAAGGCGATGGCGAGGTGCAGGAGATGATCGACATCGCCGATTTCGCCGTGGGCCAGAGCCGCATGCTGTACGGCTACACCATGCATTCCGAGCGCCCCGGCCACCGCATGTACGAGCAGTACCATCCGCTGGGCCTGGTCGGCATCATCTCGGCCTTCAACTTCCCGGTCGCGGTGTGGAGCTGGAATTCGTTCCTGGCGGCGATCTGTGGCGACGTGTGCATCTGGAAGCCGTCCAACAAGACGCCGCTGACCGCCATCGCCTCGCTGAAGATCTGCAACGACGCCCTGCGCGAAGCGGGCTTCCCGGACATCTTCTTCCTGATCAACGATGCCGGCACCGTGCTGTCGGAAAAGATGGTCGATGACCGCCGCGTGCCGCTGATCAGCTTCACCGGCTCGACCCAGGTCGGCCGCACCGTCAACGAAAAGGTCGCACGCCGCCTCGGCCGCTGCCTGCTGGAGCTCGGCGGCAACAACGCGATCATCCTGGACGAAACCGCCGACCTGAAGCTGGCCGTGCCGGGCATCGTGTTCGGCGCCGTGGGTACCGCCGGCCAGCGCTGCACCACCACCCGCCGCCTGATCGTGCACCGCTCGATCTACGCCGACGTGCTGGCCACCCTGGTCAAGGCCTACAAGCAGGTGGAAGGCAAGATCGGCGACCCGACCGATGCCGCCAACCTGATGGGCCCGCTGAACAGCGAAGGCGCCGTGCAGCAGTTCCTCGATGCCATCGCCCAGGCCAAGGCAGCTGGCGGCACCATCGAGACCGGCGGCACCCGCATCGACCGCGCCGGCAACTTCGTGCTGCCTGCAATCGTCACGGGCCTGAAGAACAGCGACGCCGTGGTCCAGCACGAGACCTTCGCACCGATCCTGTACGTGATGCCGTACGACACCCTGGACGAAGCCATCGACATGCAGAACGGCGTGCCGCAGGGCCTGTCGTCCTCGATCTTCACCCAGAACCTGAAGACCGCCGAGAAGTTCCTGTCGGCCGCCGGCAGCGACTGCGGCATCGCCAACATCAACATCGGCACGTCCGGTGCGGAGATCGGCGGCGCCTTCGGTGGCGAGAAGGACACCGGCGGTGGCCGCGAGTCCGGTTCGGATGCCTGGAAGGTCTACATGCGCCGCCAGACCAACACCATCAACTATTCGGATTCGCTGCCGCTGGCGCAGGGCATCAAGTTCGACCTGTGATGGCAAACGACGCGGACACGTCTGTGGGTCAGAGTCCCTCCGGGGATCTGACCCATGCCCAGGGTCGGATCCCCGCAGGGGCTCCGATCCTCGATTTCAGCGGCCGCCGCGTGCTCGTTGCCGGCGGCAGCAAGGGCATTGGTCGTGAAATGGCACTGGCCTTTGCTGGTGCCGGTGCGCAGGTCTCGGTCTGCGCGCGCGGCCAGGCCGGCCTGGAGGCCCTGTGCGCTGACGCACAGGCGCAGGGAACGCCATTGCATGCGTTTTCCACCGATCTGGCCGACATCGGCCAGATCCAGGCCTGGCTGCAGGCCGCCGCCGATGCCTTCGGCGGCATCGATGTGCTCGTCAACAATGCCACCGGCTACGGCATGGCCGACAATGAGGAGGGCTGGGCCGCCAGCCTGCAGATCGACCTGATGGCGGCCGTGCGCGCCTCGCGCCTGGTCCTGCCCTGGCTGCGCGCGTCCGGCGATGCCTGCATCCTCAATCTGTCGTCGATTGCCGCGCAGCAGCCGCGTCCCGGCGGCGCGCCCTACGCCGCTGCCAAGGCCGCGCTTTCGCACTACACCACCTCGCAGGCGCTGGCGCTGGCCAAGGACCGGATCCGGGTCAACGCCATCGCACCGGGCTCGATCGAGTTCGATGACGGGCTCTGGGACCGTCGCCGCATCGAGGATCCAGCGCTGTACCACGGCACCCTGGCGAAGATCCCGTTCGGCCGCTTCGGCCATCCGCGCGAGATTGCCGACGCCGCCCTGTTCCTGTGCTCGCCACTGGCGCGCTGGGTTACCGGCAGCGTGCTCAACGTGGATGGCGGCCAGGTGTTGATGGGCTGAATTTGTAAAGCCGAGCCCATGCTGGGCTTGCACGCAAGACGCGGTCGATCCCGCATCAGCCCAAGGGGGCAGCCGAGCATGGGCTTGGCTCTACAGGGCACTGCCCATGGGATTGCCCGGGCAGAGGCACTATCATGTGCACACTGCCAAGGAGGACCCGATGAGCGTGGCACCCCGACAGACAAGCGCCCTGGCCGTGGTCAGCCTGGTCATGGGCATCGCCAGCTGGACCGTCCTGCCCTTCGTGGCCAGCATCGTCGCCATCATCACCGGCCACATGGCCCGCGCCGAGATCCGCCGCCGCCCGCATGAACTGGAAGGCGACGGCCTGGCCGTTACCGGCCTGGTGCTGGGCTGGGTCATGGTCGGCGCCGTGCTTGCCGCCATCCTGGTCTTCATCCTGTTCTTCGGCGGCCTGGCATGGCTGGCGGCGGTGTCGAACTGACGCCATGACCGCCTCCGACAGCACTGAACGCTTCAGCAGCCGCGTCGCCGACTACGTCCGCTACCGGCCCGATTATCCGCCCGCCCTGTTGGAGTGGCTGCATGGCCCGATGGGCGTCAGCCGCAAGGCCGTGGTCGCCGACATCGGCGCCGGCACCGGTATTTCCAGTCGCCTGTTCCTGGCCAGCGGCCATCCAGTAGTCGCGGTTGAACCCAACGCCGTCATGCGGGGCGCGGCCGCGGAATGGCTGGCACCGCAGTACCCGCAGTTCCGTGCGGTGGACGGCCGCGCCGAGGCCACCACACTGGACGATGCCAGCATCGATCTGGTCAGCGTCGCGCAGGCCTTCCACTGGTTCGACACCGTCGCGGTGCGCGCCGAGTGGCAGCGCATCCTGCGCCCCGGTGGCCAGGCACTGATCTACTGGAACTCGCGCCTGCTCGATGCCAGCCCGTTCCTGATCGGCTACGAACAGTTGCTGCTGGACTACGGCACCGACTACACCGCTGTGGCCGAGCGCTACCAGGACGATGCCACCATGCAGGCCTGGTTCGGCCCCGGCCTGCGCGGCAGGGTGGAGCTGCCGAACGTGCAGCATCTGGACTTCGACGCCCTGCGCGGGCGCCTGCTGTCCTCCTCCTACGCACCCCAATCCGGTCATCCTCGCCACGCGGCGATGATCGACGCTTTGCAGGACCTGTTCGCCGCCCATGCGGTGGACGGCCAGGTCGCTTTTGAATATCGAACCCGAGCCTTCCTCGGCACGCTGGACTGAACCGACGCATGTATTCGCTTGCCCGCCCCTTCCTGTTCTCGCTCGACGCCGAGCGCGCCCACGGCCTCGGCCTGTCCGCACTGGACCTGGCCTATCGCACCGGCACCACGCCGCTGCTGGCCGCACGCATCGCGCCGATGCCCAGCACGGTGTTCGGGCTGACCTTCCCCAATCCGGTCGGCCTGGCCGCCGGCCTGGACAAGAACGGCGAGCACATCGATGCACTGTTCGCGCTCGGCTTTGGCTTCATCGAAATCGGCACCATCACCCCGCGCCCGCAGGTCGGCAATCCGCAACCGCGCCTGTTCCGCCTGCCGGAACACAACGCGATCATCAACCGCATGGGCTTCAACAATGCGGGCGTGGACGCGCTGGTGCGCAACGTCGAGCGCGCGCGCAACCGCCGCGGCCTGCTCGGCATCAACATCGGCAAGAACAAGGACACCCCCAACGAACAGGCCGTGGACGATTACATCGCCTGCCTGGACAAGGTGTACCCGCTGGCCGATTACATCACCGTCAACATCTCCTCGCCCAACACCGCCGGCCTGCGTGAGCTGCAGGAAGAGACCGCGCTGCGCCAGCTGGTCAGCCAGCTGCGCGACCGCCAGGAAGACCTTGCTGCCCGCCACGGCCGACGCGTGCCGATGCTGGTGAAGGTGGCGCCGGACCTCAGCGAACGCGATATCGACGCCGCCGCCCGCGTGCTGGGCGAACTGCAGGTGGACGGCGTGATCGCCACCAACACCACCATCGACCACAGCAAGGTGGCCGGCGACCCGCTGGCCAATGAGGCTGGCGGCCTGTCCGGTGCACCGGTGCTGGAGCAGTCCACCCTGGTGCTGCGCCGCCTGCGCGCGCGCCTGCCCGAATCGGTGCCGCTGGTCGGCGTCGGCGGCATCCTGTCCGGCGCCGATGCGGTAGCCAAGATGGCGGCCGGTGCCGCACTGGTGCAGTGCTACAGCGGCCTGATCTTCCGTGGACCGGCGCTGGTTTCCGAATGCGTGGAGGCGATCCGTCGCCGCCGTGAAGCGCCGAGCCGCGGCGCGGTGGCTCCGCTGTGAGCGCGCCCATGGATACCATCGACGGCAACGCCCCGCTGCGCTGGACGCTCACCCGCAATGCGCCGCTGCAGGCGCTGAATACCTTCCATGTGCAGGCCAGCGCCGCGCAGCTGCTGGAACTGCACGATGCCGCGCTGCTGCCGGACGTGCTGGCATTGCCCGAGGTGGCCAGCGGCCCGCTGCTGGTGCTGGGCAGCGGCAGCAACGTTCTGATCGCCGAGGACCTGCCCGGCACCGTGCTGGTGTTCGGCAACCGTGACATCAGTTTCCTTGAACACCGCGCCGACCATGCGGTGATCCGTGCCGGTGCCGGCGTGCCGTGGCATGGCCTGGTGATGTGGTCGCTGCAGGAAGGCCTGTCTGGCCTCGAAAACCTGGCCCTGATTCCCGGCACGGCCGGTGCCGCGCCGATCCAGAACATCGGTGCCTATGGCGCGCAGGTCGGCGAGTTCATCCAGGCGGTCGAAGCGTGGGACTGCCAGGAGCAGGCCTGGGTGCGGCTGGACAACGAACAGTGTGGCTTCGCCTACCGCGACAGCGTGTTCAAGCAGCAACCCGATCGCTATCTGATCACCGCCATCGAACTGAAGCTGCCACTGCTGCATGATCTGCGCATGGACTACGCCGGCATCCGCGAGGAATTGCAGGCACAGGGCGTGGAGCTGCCGAGCGCAGTGGACGTGGCCAATGCCGTGATCGCGATCCGCCGCCGCAAGCTGCCCGACCCGGATGTACTGGGAAACGCCGGCAGCTTCTTCAAGAACCCGGTACTGCCGCTGGAACAGGTCGACGTGCTGCTGCAGCATTTCCCCGACCTGCCGGTGTTCCCGGCCGAGCAGGACGACAAGCGCAAGGTCTCCGCTGCCTGGATGATCGAATCCTGCGGCTGGAAGGGCTTCCGCGAAGGTGATGCCGGCGTGGCGCCAAGCCACGCGCTGGTGCTGGTCAACCACGGCAATGCCAGCGGTGCTGAGCTGCTGGCGCTGGCGCGCCGCATTTCGGCCTCGGTGCTGGAGAAGTTCGGCGTGCCGATCGAACCGGAGCCCCGCCTGCTCGGCGCTCAGTGGTGAACACCCCCGCCCTTTCCCCAAGCGCCCCGATGCGGGCGGCGCTGCTGATGCTTGGCAGCACGATGGCATTCGGCCTGATGGCGGTCGCGATCCGCTACGCCACCCGGTACGTGCCAACCCAGGAAGTGGCGTTCTTCCGCAATGCCTTCGGCTTGCTGGCGTTGCTGCCGATGCTGCTGCGGCCGGGCCGTGCTCCGCTGAAGACGCAACAGCTGCCGCGCTATTTCGTGCGCAGTGCGATTGGCCTGGGCTCGATGCTGTGCGCGTTCTGGGCACTGGGCCACCTGCCGTTGGCGCAGGCGGTGTCGCTGTCGTACTCCACGCCGCTGTTCGTCACGATTGCCGCCGTGCTGTGGCTGGGTGAAACCGTGCGCGTGCGCCGCTGGGCCGCGGTCGTGGTCGGCTTCATCGGTGTGCTGGTGATCGTGCGACCCGGTACCGCCGGCTTCACCGCGGGCAGCCTGGTCGCCGTGGCCGCAGCGGTGCTCAGTTCGCTGGTGGCGATCCAGATCAAGCAGCTGACCCGCGTCGACAGCGCCGATACCGTGGTGCTCTACACCTACGTGTTCTGGGTGCCGCTGTCGCTGGTTCCGGCGCTGTTCGTCTGGGTCTGGCCGAGCGGCATGGCCTGGCTGTGGCTGCTGGCCACCGGCGTGCTCGGCACCATCGGCCAGCTGTTGTGGACGCGGGCGCTGCGCCTGGGTGAAGTCTCGGCGCTGACCCCGATCAGCTTCCTGCAGCTGCCGCTGGTAACGCTGTTCGGCTGGCTGCTGTTCAACGAAAGCGTGGACCGCTGGACGATCATCGGCGCCGGCATCATCCTCGCCGCCAACGCCTACATTGCCCACCGCGAGGCCGTACTTTCGCGCCGCGCCGCCAGCGCAGCCGCCTCGTCAGCGGCGAAGCCCGCCGAGTAGATCCGCGCCACGCGTGGATGACGCTGCACTCCTCTGTAGAGCCGAGCCTACGCTCGGCTGCTCTTCTCGCCTCCACCGTTGACTGAGCGCGCAGGGTTCATCCACGCATGGCGTGGATCTACAGCGCGCGATACACCCGCTCGGCCGCGTCGAACACATTGCCCGGGGCGAACTGTTCGCTGAGGAAATGCAGCGACTGCCGGCGCAGCTGCGGCGACCGGTCCTCTCCATCGCTGCCCAGCAGGACCTGCTGGAACTCGATCAGGTCCTGCAGGATGCGCCAGTGACGGTACCAGGCGATCCAGCGAGGGTCGCCGCGGTCACCGCCATAGCCCTCCTCGAATCCCACCGGGTTCTCGCGGCCCCAGCGCCCGCCGACAGCGCCACCGATGAACATCAGGTCGCGCTCGCGCGGTGCCAGCGACAGGCCATCCCAGTCGATCAGGTGCAGGCCGCCGTCATTGCCCATCAGCAGATTGCCGGCATGAAGGTCGGTGTGGCACAGGTGCAGCCGCACCGGCACATCCTGCAACGCCGCGTGCAGCTGCAGTGCCTGCGCGTGCAGCGCCGCGATGCGCGCGTGCTGCTGGTCCCAGACGGAGACGAAGGCACGGCCCAGCCCATCCTTGGCAGCCGCCAGGCCTTCGCCGGCCAGCCACTGCCCGACGGTCTCCAGTGCCGCGGTTTCCATCCGGATGCTCGGCAGCGCTTCCTGCAGCGCCGGTGGCGGGCACGCCTCGTGCAGGCGCCGCAGCACCTCGCCCAACCGTTGCCATTGCGTGCGGCTCAATGCCGCCTCGAAACCGGACTGGCCTTCCACATACGGGAACAGGGTGAACTGCAGGCCCCAGCGCTGCACCGATGCCCCGCCGGCCAGCGCCGGCCAGGGCGCAACGATTTCCTCGATCCCCAGCGTGCCGCGCAGCCAATGCAGGGTGTCCCAGACGGCTGGGGCCACCTGGTAGCTGCGGCATTTCAACCACCACTGCCCGCGCCGTGCATCGATGCGATACACGCTGGCGTTGGCATCGGCGCCAACCGGGCGTGGCACCACAGCGGTCGCGGTGATGCCATAGGACTGCTGGAGGACTTCGCCGAGATGCTGCGCCGAAGCGGATGACATGGATGCAAGCGGAAAGTGTTATCTGCGACAACTATCGCAGATGTGCCCGCCACGACACAGACATGTCCGTCACAACATCGTGCCCGCGCGACCAACGTGCTAGCCGGCGACGCGTCGCATCACTGCTTCCAATGGCCCCCGCGTGAACCGCCACGACCACAGCCACGCTGCGCCCGTGGCCAGCATCAGGAACAACAGCGCCCACAGCAGCACGGTCGGTAGCGACGCGCTGCCATCGAGCAGGCCCAACCATTCCAGCGTCCCCATGCCCAGCAGGATGTGGCCGACGTACAGGGTCAGGGTCATTCGCCCTGCTGCAGCCAGCGGTTCCAGCCAATCCCCCGGATACCGGCGGCTGACCCAGAGGCATGCGGCAATCGCGCTGCAGGCTGCGCCCGCACCGGTCAACACGTAGGCCGGTCCCGGCGGCATCGGCTGCGTTCCCAGCCACGGCTGCCAGGGCGTTCCCTGTGCAAGGTGCTGCACGGCCTGGCCTGCGCCGATCAGCAGCAGGCCCACCAGCAGCAACGCACGCTGCACCCGCGGTTGTGACAACGGCAGGTGCGCCAGCAGCATGCCCAGCAGGAAGAAGCACATCCAGGGCAGCAAGGGATGGAAGCCGTTGAACAACAGGTTGCGCGCGGCACCCGGCCATTGCCAGAGACCGGCATATTCCAGCGTCTGCCAGTTCCAGCCCTGGCTGTAATTCCAGTGCAGCAGTGCCCAGAACGACCCGGCCGCGAGGCCGGCGATGCTGGCCAGCAGCACCCGTGGCGACGCACGCAGCCACAGCACCGCCAGCGCGAAATACACCGCGTAGTAGTGCAGGATGTCGGCCGGGAACAGGGTCAGGTTGAGCAGGCCCAGCACCAGCAGGAACAGCGCGCGCCGGCAGGTCTGCGCGCTGGCCGGCATCCAGCCAAGGCGCTGCGTGGCCAGTACCAGGCCAAGTCCGGCCAGGGTGACGAAGGTCGCAGAGGCCTTGCCTTCCAGCAGATGGAAGAAGCCGGCCAGCCAACCCTCACCCTCTGCCGGCACGGCCATCGCCAGGCGGAAGTTGACCAGCACCATGCCGGCCAAGGCCAGGTAACGCGCCAGATCAACGCCGAGCAATCGCCGCTCAACCGCGCTCATGCGCGTGCACCGAGCAGCAGCGCGAGCAGGCCAGGGTCCAGCGGAGCCTCATCGGTGCCACCGGCTTCGCCCAGCCCCCGGCGCAGCGCATCGCTTTCGATGGCATCCAGCAGCACCTGCGCCTGCAGTGCCGGGGCCAGTACGGGACGCCGGCGTTCACGCTGTGCCACCTGCTGCAGGGCTTCGGCCAGCACAGCCTGCAATTGCCTGCGATTGGCCGCAAATGCCTCGGCCACGGCCCGATTGCGTGCGCTCTCGGCCAGCACTTCGACGGCGAGCGTCGCCCATTCCGGCTGGCTGCACAGTGCGTGGAAGTCCTGCAGGAACGCCAGCACCTGCGTGCGATCACCGTCGGCCGCGGCCAGCCGCTGCAGCAACGGCGCCAGTTCCTCGCTTTCGGCCACGGCCACTGCAAGGATGATCGCTTCCTTGCCGGGGAAGTGGTTGTAGAGATTGCCCAGGCTGACGCCGGCCGCCTGCGCGATGTCACGCATGCTGGTCTGGTGGAATCCCTTGGCGAGGAAGCACTGCAGGGCGGCCTGCAGGATCTGCTCGATGCGTTGCGCGTTGCGGTCGGCTCGGTTCATGGCGCCAATAGTGAACGAACGTTCGTCCAACTTGAAGATGGCAACCCGTTCATCAGCGAGCTCCGTTCAGCCGGCCCTTGACCTCAACTGCGGTTGAGGCCCGATGCTGCGCGGCCCGTTCCAAGCCCAAACCGGAGAGACTTCATGCCACGGATGATCACCGCCCTGCTCGACAGCCGCCTGCTGTGGTTCCTGGCCCGACTGCTGCTGGCGGTGGTGTTCCTGTCATCGGGTCTGGCCAAGCTGCTGGCGTGGGACAACAGCGTGGCCGAAATGCAGGCGGCCGGGCTGCAACCGCCTGTGCTGTTCAACCTCGCCAGCGCCGTGCTGCTGCTGGGTGGCTCACTGTGCCTGCTGCTTGATCGCCTGCTCTGGCTGGGCAGCGGCGCGCTGGCGGTATTCATGCTGCTGACCATCGCCATCGTGCATGCCTTCTGGACCAAGCACGGCACGGAACAGCAGCTGGCCCTGTTCTTCGCACTGGAACACCTGAGCGTGGTCGGTGGCCTGATCTGCGCGGCCATCGCCAGCCGCGCGCGGGCTCAGAAGAACTCGTCGAGCAGCCGATAGAAAGCCAACCGGCGCTCGTCGGCCACAGCGCCGTAGCGTTGGAACAACGGTGTGACCCAGCGCGTATCACCGAAGTTGTGGACCAGGCTGCGCGCGGCCAGCGCCAGGTCCTGGTAACGGTCGGCCACGCCCAGTCGCCCACAGTCGATGAACCCGCTGAAACGCCCCTCGGCCACCATCAGATTCGGAAGGCAGGCATCGCCATGACTGACCACCAGATCTTCATGATCGGGCCGTGTGCTGCACAGTTGGGCGAAGACCTGCTGTGGACTCTGTCCCAGGCGTTCGTCATCGAAGTCATCGGCGTCCACGCGCCCCGCCTCGACCCGTGCCTGCGCGGCCGGCAGGCGCGAGGCCAGCCGCTGATCGAACGGACAGGCTGCTACCGGCAACGCATGCAGCCCGCGCAGCGCGTCGGCCAGTATCTCCACCCGTTGCTGCGGCGCGAGTTCCGGCGACGAGGCCAGATCGCGGCCAGGCAGCGCGCTCATCAGCAACCAGCGCCGGCCCGTTTCTTCGGCCGTGGCAATCACCGTTGGCGCCGGTTGTCCCTGTGCCTGCAACCAGCGCAGCCGCGCGATCTCATCGCCCAGCTCACTGAAGGCGTCGATCAGTTCCGACTTGAGAAAGGCATCGGGGCGGCCCTGCCGCAGCACGCGGGCAACGTCGGCCCGCGAAACACCCATCGACTGCCGCTCGATGCGCGCATCCGCCAACGCCTTCTGCCACGCCAACGGCAGCGGCATGCCATCAGGGGTGGCGTTGTGCTCGTCCATGCCAGGAGATTCCTGTTGCCGGTGACCCTACGCATTCTCGCTCATGCTGGCGCACATCGCCCCGCGTGCGGGAGGCAGCCTGAGCGAGCTGACCGGGCCGTCGGCGGCCACTGCGTCCCAGCGCATGCAGCAGCGACGGCTGCTGCCACGGCACCGGTGCCAGTTCGACGACACGGCCTCGACCCTTACCGCCGAACGCGGCGGCCTGCGCGCGTTCGCCAAGTGGAGCACCGTTCTGGCAGCCGATCGTGGCTGCCGCAGTACAACGAGGAAGCAATATGAAATTAATGGTCATCGGCGCCAGCAAAGGCCTGGGACGCGCGTTCGTGGAAGGCCTCTGTGCCAAGGGTGACACTGTGATTGGCGTCTCGCGCAACCGCCCGTGCGGCATCGCCTGCCCTGACGGCGTCACCCTTCAGTGGATCGAAGCAGACCTGTCCCGGCCGACCGTGGCTGCCGACCACATCGCAGCGCAGGCACCGGCCGATATCGATGTGCTGATCCACAACCTGGGCATCTGGGAAGACAAGGCCTTCAGCGGCGAGTACGCCTTCCTCGATGAAAGCGACGCTGCACTCACGAAGCTGGTCGACGTCAACATCACCGCGACCCTTGTACTGCTGCAACGCCTGCTGCCCCGCGTACTGAGCGCAGCGCGCCCGCAGCTGGTGCTGACCGGTTCGACCTCGGCCCTGCCTCGCAGCGGCCGCCCGGAAGTGGCGTTCGGCGCCTCGAAGTTCGCCCTCAACGGCATCGCCGATGCGCTGCGCGAGGGCTTCCGCGATCGCCGGCTGGCGGTGACCAGCCTGCAGTTGGGCTACCTCAACACCGATGACGCCTTGTCGGTGCCGGTGGCCGAGGCCGCAGCGCGCGGCGACGGTGAGCAGGTGCCGGTCCACGATGTCGTGGCCATGGTAAGCGCCCTGTTGCAGCTGTCATCCTCCGGCTTCGTGCGCGAACTGGTGCTGCCCGCCATCGCCGACCCGCGCTACTGACCTTGCCGGCCGCCGCAGAGCACCCTCAGTGGCCGCGCGCGCGGTCGTGGTTTACCCTGCTGGTCACTGGCCGTCGGTCACAGGCGGGAACCTGCTATGGATGCGCTTTCACGGGTCTCGGCCCAGGTCCTGGACAGCGCCCTGCCCAGCCTGCCGCTGTATCTGCTGCAGGCCACGGCAGTGATCGGCATGATCGGCGTGCTGCTGATCGCCACCCGTCGCGCCGGGCACGCCATAGAAGGCCGTCGCCTGTATATCGGCGTAGCGCTGGGCCTGATCTACCTGTTCAATTCCTGGTTCGTGGCCCGTTATTCCCAGGGTGTCGTCAAACTGCACCTGGGCTTCGACATCCTGCTGGTCAGTGGCCTGCTGGGCGGCTGGCGCGGCGGCCTGGCCTGCCTGGCTGCCGCCCTGCTGGCCCGCTACCAGTTCGTCGGTATCCCGTTCTTCCTGCCTGCCAGCCTCGAGGCCGTGTTGCAGATGGTGGCGGGCGTCTGGCTGCGCAGGCACCTGTACCCGCGCATGCTCAACGAGCTCTCGCCGCGCATGATCCTGCAGGCATGGTCCGTGCGCATCGGGGTAACCGCTCTGGGTTTGGCGCTGGGTGTGGCGATCATTGGCGCCGATCAACTGCCGGTGGCCGAGCTGGCGATCCAGCGCGTGCTGGCACTGCCGGTCTCGCTGCTCGTGCTCGGCGCCGTATTCGCGCTGGTCTACAACGATGCCCAGATCGATGCGCAACGCCAGCGCGAACAGGCCTGGCTGCGCATCGATCCGATCAGCGGGCTGCCCAACATGCGTGCGCTCGGTGAACGCCTGCAGCAGTACTGGCGGGATAACGACGGCACCGGCAAGGCCTGCCTGATCGTGGCCGAGATGGGCAACCTGCGCGATCTGCGCCTGCGCTACGGGCCGTTGCAGGACAACGGCCTGTGGCAGCGCGACAGCACCGAAGAGGTGCATCGGTTGCTGCCCTCGCTGCCGGCTGCGCAGCTGGAGATCTACCAGTTCGGTGATGCCGCGCTGGCGATCCTGGTGCGCGGCCTGACCTTGTCCACACTGCGCACGCAACCGCCGATCACCGAGCTGGCCAGCAACCTGGCTGATCGGGTCGGCCGCGATTGGCCGGGCTTCCGGCCGCTGTTCCGCTGCGCAGTGGTTGAATTGAAGCCCCCTGCTGATGCCGACGAAGGACATCTTCCGTTCCGCGCCATCACCGTGGCACTGAGCGCGATCGAGTCGGGCGTGGTGTTTTTCGATGACCCGATCCAGCGCGACAGCGAGATCGACGCCCTGATCGAGGTTGCCCTTGAGCACTGGCTGCAGCAGGGCAATGCGCCGCTGTGCTACCAGCCCAAGCATCGCCTGCAGGACCGCCAACTGGTCGGCGCCGAAGCACTGCTGCGCATGCGCGACGGCGAAGGCCGGCCGATTGCCCCGATGCGGGTGATCTCGCTGCTGCGCCGGCAGGGGCGGCTGGCAGACCTGGAATGGGCCACGCTGCGGTCGGCGGTGCACTTCCTGCAGCACTGCCGGCGGGACGGCGCGGCGCTGACCATTGCAGTCAATGTTTCAGCCGAATCGCTGCGCCTGCCCGACTTCGGCCTGCGCCTGCAGGAGTTGCTGCAGCTGCATGACATCCCCGGTGCGATGCTGCGCCTGGAGATCGTCGAATGGACCGAAATCGTCGAGCGCGACGTGGTCGATGCCAACTTCGCACAGCTGCTGGCAGCCGGGGTCACCCTGTCGCTGGATGATTTCGGCGCCGGCTATTCAACCCTGATCCTGCTTTCGCAGCTGGCCATCGCCGAGGTCAAGATCGAGCAGGCGCTGATCGCCACGCTGTCCGACGCCAAGTCGCAGTCGATCGTGCGCTTCATCGTCGAGGTCGCGCACCGCTGCGGCGCGATCGTGGTGGCCGAGGGTACCGAGACCCTGGCCCAGGAACAGAAGCTGCGCGCACTCGGGGTGGATGTCGGCCAGGGCTACCTGTACTCGGCGGCGCTGCCGGCCGACGAGTTCCGTCGCTTCGCAGCCGGCTAGACCGCGTAGAACCCCAGGAACATCGCCACCGCCGATTCGGCCACGCGCGCACGTTCCTGCGCGGTCAACGGTGGCTGCCCCATCGTGACCTGCGGCCAGAACGCGAAGCTCTTCACCAGCCCATGCAACTGGGCGCCGGCAAAGTCCGGATCCACCTCGCGCAGGCGGCCATCGGCAATTGCTGCGCGGATCCAGGCACTCTCGCCGCTTTCCTTCTCGCCCATGCGGCAGACGATGGCCTGCGCGCGCTCCGGTGAATGGATGATCTCGGCCATCGCGACCCGCGCCAGATCGATGAAATTCCCATCGCTGAGCAGGTCCAGCTTCTGGCCCAGCAACTGCAGCAACTGCGTCTGCAGCGGCTGGTCGGCGCGGTATGGCAGTGCGTCGCTGGCCACGCTGCGCTCCCACAGCTCCTCCAGGATCATCGAGAACAGTGCTTCCTTGCTCGGGAAATGGTTGTAGACGGTGCGCTTGGAGACCCCCGCCGCCTCGGCGATGCGGTCCATGCTGGTCGCCTCGTAGCCCGATGCACGGAACTCCTCCACCGCCGCGCGCACGATGGCGTCACGTTTGCGGTCGGTCAGGCGTTGCGGGGCACGGGACATGGCGGAACCGGATAACTGAACGGATGCCTCCATTTTACACTCGACAGTGTACTTTTGAAAAACACGAAACTACACTGTGCAGTGTACTCAGCGGACGTCACCCATGAAGCGCCTGCTCCTTGTCCTCCTGCTCGGAATCCTCGCCGTGACCGCCTACACCTTCTGCAAGTCCTGGTCCCTTCCCGACTTCCCCGATTCGCCGCAGTACCGTGATGGCAAGTTCCGCAATGCCCTGCCCCGTCCGGCGATGGGCCTGCGCGACGGCGCGGAGATCTGGTGGACGTTCCTGTTCAACAAGCCCAAGGGCACCGTGCCCGCGCACCCGATTCCGGTGAAGCCGCTGGACCGCGCCACGCTGGACGCCGCACCGGATCGCAGCCTGTTCCGGCTGGGGCACTCCACGATCCTGCTGAAGCTGCGTGGCCAGTACTGGCTGACCGATCCGGTGTTCTCCGAGCGGGCCTCGCCGGTGCAGTGGATGGGGCCGGCACGCTTCCATGCACCGCCGATCAGCATCGACGCGCTGCCGCCGATCGCCGGTGTGATCCTCTCGCACAACCACTATGACCACCTGGACCATGCCGCGGTCATGCAGCTGGCCGGCAAGACCGCGCGCTTCATTGCACCGCTCGGCGTCGGCGACCAGCTGGTCGCGTGGGGGGTGGATGCGCGCAAGGTCGAGCAGCTGGACTGGTGGCAATCCACCGAAGCCAACGGCCTGCGCCTGACCGCGACCCCGGGCCAGCACTTCTCCGGCCGCGGGCTGGGTGACAGCGACCGCAGCCTTTGGGCGTCGTGGGTGATCCAGGACGGTGACTTCCGCATTTTCTTCAGCGGCGACACCGGCTACTTCGACGGCTTCAAGGCCATCGGCGAGAAATACGGTCCGTTCGACCTGACCATGATCGAGACCGGCGCCTATGATCCGCGCTGGGCATTCGTGCACATGCAACCGGAACAGACGCTGCAGGCGCACCTGGACCTGCGCGGCAAGTGGCTGCTGCCGATCCACAACGGCACCTTCGATCTTGCCCTGCATGCATGGCAGCAGCCGTTCGAGCGCATCACCGCATTGGCGGCCGCAAAAAATGTACCGGTGGCCACGCCGATGATGGGCGAAGCGCTGGACATGCAGGCACCGCAGGCGGGTACGCGCTGGTGGGAGACGGTGGAGTTGTAACCGGCGTGACGGGGCGTCATGTATCCCAAGGCCCTGTAGAGCCGAGCCATGCTCGGCTGCTTCTGAAACGTGTTCAGTGGAAGTCAAGCAGGCTCAGCTCTGGCGAAACTGCAGGTAGAGACGCTGGCAGCATTGCTGACATCAAAATGCACCGCTATCAACTCGGCTTCCGGGAGCGCCTTCTGGACCTGCGCGCATGTGTCACGCACGACATCGTTTGCGGCCGTTCCCTCTCGCCAGAATCGCAACGCCAAGATGCCCGGCAAACCGCTGCCCAGCAATGCATCGTCACATCCCGACTCTGCAAGACATCGCTCAAATGCACTGAGATCTTCTCCGGTATCGGGCACCCGATACATCAGCGTGAAGCTGAATTCCATCATCAATCCATTTCAGACCTGAGGTCGCTATCAATCAGCGTATGACCTAGCCGGCAGGCGTCCAGAGCCACATGCGTCAGTCCCATCGATGAATCGTGACTCAAGCCCACGAAGGAGGCGACCGGGGATCATCCGCAACCTATTGCAGCGCGTCATGTAACCGATTACATCCCTTGCTAGCGTAGCGCTCGCCCGATACCGGCAGAACCTGCGAGGCTGTACGTAATGACATTGCGCGCCGAACGCCCCAAGCTCTCCCGCTCAGCCATTCCATGGCGAGCTGCCGCCACCCTGCTGTTGGCCGCCCTGGCCTCCAGCGCACAGGCACAGCCCCTTCCCCCGCGCAGCCAATGGCAGGCCAGCAGTTCCTCCCAGCAGGTGCCGGCGATGGCGATCAGCCACCTGATCGACGGCAACCCGAAGACCGTTACCGGCGGTGCATTCAGTCCGGGCCACTGGTTCCAGATCGATCTCGGCACGCCTGCAACGCTGGCCGGCGCGCGCCTCACCTGGGATGTCTCCAATCCGGAAGGCTATTCGCTGCAGACCTCACTGGACGGCAGGCAGTGGCAGACCGCGTACACGATGGCCGATTCGCTGGGCGACGTGGAAACGCTGTACTTCGCGCCGCGCCAGGCGCGCTACCTGCGGCTGGCCAGCCCGCAGCGCACTTCCGATTGGGGCGTGTCGATCTTCGAGATGGAGCCGCTGGACAGCACGCTCGGCGCACGCATCAGCGGTATCGATGCAACGCAGGCAGCGGCGCTGTGGCTGGGCGGCGCTGCCGTCGCGATTCCCGTCGGGAAGCCAGGCGCCCATGCGCTCGAGATCACGCTGCCGCAGGCCCAATCAACGGCTGGCCTGGTGGTCGACTGGGCCGATGGCGCACGAGGCGCCGCCCGACTACAGGCGCAGGATGCACAGGGCCGTTGGCAGGACCTCGCACACGATGCACAGGCGGCCAGTCACCGGCAAAGCTGGCTGGCCGCCACTGCAGCACAACCATTGCGTGCTTTCCGCCTGAGCGTGGACGGCGCTGCGCCGCAGATCGCACGCCTGCGCCTGCTCGGTCCGAAAGCCGTGATGACGCCGATGAAGCAGTATCAGATCGTCGCCAGCGGCGCCCAGCGCGCATTGTTCCCGGCCTCGCTGCAGATGCAGCAGACCTACTGGACGGCCGTGGGTGTGCATGCAGGACGACAGAAGTCGATCTTCGATGAGTACGGCAACCTGGAAGCCTTCAAGGGCGCACCGCTGGTGCAGCCCATCTGGCGCAATGCCGATGGCCAAACCGCCGGCGCCGCCGGGCAGGCCATGCAGCATGCCCTGCGCGACGGCTGGAAGCCGATGCCCTCCGCCACCTGGTCACCGCAACCCGGCCTGCAGCTGCGCAGTGAAGTATTCGCCATCGAGCGCGATGGCCAGCCGGTGACCTTCCTGCGGCATCGCCTGCAGAACACGGGAAGCACGAAGATCGAAGGCACGCTCAGCCTGGTCGTGCGCCCGATGCAGATGAATCCGCCATGGCAGAACGGCGGGCTGTCCCCGATCCGCGAGGTGACCATCGACGGGCAGGCCCTGCGTATCAATGGGCGCACGCTGCTGCAGTCGCTCACGCCGGTGGCTGCGTCGGGCGCGGCGCCATTCGGCAAGGATGGCGCAACGGAGATCACCGCGACCCTCGCTGCCGGCCAGCTGCCTTCCACGCAACAGGCGCGTGATGACCAGGGGCTTGCCTCGGCTGCATTGAACTACCGCGTCTCGTTGGCGCCGGGAACCAGTGATGCCATCGTGGTCGCGTTCCCGTTGGGCACCGCCGCCGCCGATGCCAATGGCGTGCTGCCCGAAGCGCCTGCGCTGGATCTGGCCACGCTGCCCCGCGATGCCAATGCGGCGTTTGATTCACTGGCCACGCAGGCGTCTGCGGACTGGCAGGCACGGCTGGGCCAGGTCGGCCTGCGCCTGCCCGATCCGTCGCTGGTGGACATGCTGCGCGCGCAGGCCGCCTACATGCTGATCAACCAGACCGGTCCAGCCATGCAGCCCGGCCCGCGCAACTACAACCGCTCCTTCATCCGCGACGGCATGGCCACCTCGGCGGTGCTGCTGCGCATGGGCGAAGCGCGTGTCGCGCGCGATTACCTGGCCTGGTACAGCGAACACGGCGTGCATGCCAACGGCCTGGTCTCGCCGATCCTCAACGACGATGGCAGCGTCAACACCGGCTTTGGATCGGACATCGAGTACGACAGTCAGGGCCAGTACGTCGCGCTGGTGGCCGATGTCGCGCGCCTGGACGGCGGCCCCGAGTCGGTGCGTGGCTATCTGCCGAAAGTGAAAGCAGCGCTGCGCTTCCTGCAGGAACTGCGCGAACGTACGCTGGTGCCCGGTTACAAGGCTGACCAGCCTTCGCCGGAACGGTTCGCGGGCATTCTTGCGCCGTCGATCAGCCATGAGGGCTACCCCTCGCCCACCCACAGCTATTGGGATGACTACTGGGGCCTGAAGGGCTGGCACGACGGCGCCTGGCTGGCCGAATCGCTCGGCGACCACCAGACCGCAGCCTGGGCGCGCGAACAATACAAGCTGCTCTACGACGCACTGCATGCCTCGATCCGGGCGACGATGGCGTGGAAGGGCATCGACTTCATTCCCTCCTCGGCCGACCTGGGCGATGGCGATCCCACCGGCGTTTCGATCGCACTGGACCCGACCGGCGCACAGAGCGTGTTGCCCGCCGAGGCGCTGCGGACCACCTTCGCGCGCTATCTGGACGATGTGCGCAAGCGCAGCCAGCCCGGTGCGCTGTATGCGTACACCCCGTACGAGATCCGCAACGTGCTGAGCTATGTGCACCTGGGCCAGCCGCAGGTCGCCGATGAGCTGCTGCAGGGGCTGCTGCAAGACCGGCGCCCGCTTCAGTGGCAGGTGCTGGCCGAGGTCGTGCACTCACGCCTGCGCTTTCCTCGCTACCTGGGCGACATGCCGCACACCTGGATCGGTGCCGAATACGGCCGCACGCTGTTCGGCATGCTGATGCGCGAGGACGATGATGCGTTGTCATTGCTACCGGGCACACCGCCTTCGTGGGTGGCGGGCGATGGATTGGCGGTGGAAGGCCTGCCCACCGCGTATGGCACGTTGCAGATGCAGGCACGGCAACGCGACGGCACGCTATCGATCACGCTGGGCGAGGGCCTGCGCAGTGGGACGGCGGTGAAGGTCTGGTGGCCGGCGCGGACGACGCCGAAGACCGTGCGTGTGGATGGGCGCGACGTTACCGCGTTCGATGCGGAGGGCATGCGCCTGGCAAGACCATTCAGAACGCTGGAGGCGCGTTGGTAGAGCAGCCGAGCATGGCTCGGCTCTACAGAAGCAGCGGTAGCGCCGGGCCACGCCCGGTGTCATTGCAGCGTCGGCAAGCCCGGCGGATTGGTCTGCGATTGCGGCACCGCCTCCTCGGCCACGTTCCAGCGCTTCAATGCCTGCGCATAGGTGCCGCTGCCGATCTGGGTGTTCAACGCCTGCGTCACCGCATCGGCCAGGCCGCTGCCCTTGCGCGTGGTCACCGAGATCGCCGCAGCGTTCGGCCAGCCCCCGGGGAACAGGCCCACGCGCCGCACCTTGCCATCGCGTGCCGAGTAGGCGCCGGTGGCATTGGGCTCGAACGAGACATCGGCGCGGCCAGTGATCACCGCCAAGCGGCCGACCACGGCGTCATCGAAGTACTGGTACTCCACCGGTTTCAGGCCGGCCGCAATGTTCTGCCGGTCCCACTGCCGCAGGATCTGGTCCTGGTTGGTGCTGGCGCCCACCACCACCTTCAGCCCGGCCACATCAGCGGGTTTCTCGATCTTCTGGATGGGCCCATCGCTGCGCGTGTAGATGCCCAGAAGATCGTAGCGGTAGCTGGAGAAGTCGAACTTCTTCTTGCGCTCTTCGGTCACCGTCACGTTCGACAGCACCGCATCGTACTTGCCCGATTCCAGCCCCAGCGGCCAGTCCGCCCACGCGACCGGCACGATCACCAGCTTCAGGCCCAACGCATCGGCAATCAGCCGCGCGATGTCGGGCTCGATGCCGACCACGTCCTTGCTGTCCGCGCCGTAGTCGGCCAGCGGTAGCTGCCCCGGATGGGTGGCTACGGTAAACGCACCAGGGGTGACGAACTGATAGCCGGCGGGGATCAACGCCTGCGCCTTCGGGTCAAACGTGCCCTTCAGCACGGCCGTGTTCGCACCGGCCAGGCTGGTCGCGGCCACGGTGCCGGCATCCGGTGCCTGGCGTACGCGCGAATAGACGATGCCGGCAATGCCGATGACCAGCACCGCCACGATCAACAGGGTGCTGCGCGAGGGGCGACGCGGTGCTGCAGGGCTCATGGTGTTCCTTCCGGGGTTACAGGGTCTTGGCCAGGAAATCGGCGGTGCGTTGCTGGCGCGGGCGCTCGAACAGGGCCTCGGGCGTGCCCTGCTCGATCACCCGTCCCTGGTCCATCATCACCACGTGGTCGGCCACGCGGCGGGCGAAGCCCAGCTCATGGGTGACGATCACCAGCGTGGTGCCGGAACGGGCCAGCTCTTCGATCACGCTGAGCACTTCGGCCACCAGCTCCGGGTCCAGCGCCGAGGTCGGCTCATCGAACAGCAGTACCTTTGGCTGCAACGCCAGCGCGCGGGCGATCGCGATGCGCTGCTGCTGGCCACCGGACAGCTGGCGCGGGAAGGCATCGGCCTTGTCGGCCAGGCCGACCCGTTCCAGCAGCGTGCGCGCCTGCTGCTCGGCCTGCGCGCGCGGCACACCGCGTACTGCCATCGGCGCTTCGATGATGTTCTCCAGCGCGGTCAGGTGCGGGAACAGGTTGAAGCCCTGGAACACCATGCCCACTTCGGCACGCCGACGGCGGATCTCACGCTCGGGCAGTTCGTACAGGGTGTCACCGTCACGGCGGTAGCCGATCAACTGGCCGCCGACGGTCACGTAGCCGCTGTCGGCACGCTCCAGGTGGTTGATCAGCCGCAGCAGCGTGGACTTGCCGGCGCCCGATGGGCCGATCAGCACCGTCACGCTGCCGGCGCGCAGGTCCAGGTTCACGTCTTCCAGCACCGGCTGATCGCCGAACACCTTGCCAACGCCATGCAGCGACACCGCCGCACCCTCGCCCGCTTCGACCTGGGTGGCGATGCGCGGTCGGTGGATCACGCGCGGCGCAGCATCACTCTGCACGCGCAGCAGCGATGACACGTGCGATGCCGAGCGCTCGCGCTGCAGCTGGCCGCGCGCGAAACGCTGCTCCACGCGCCGCTGCAGCAGTGAAAGTACGGTCAGGATCACCAGGTACCAGACCGTGGCCACCATCAGCAGCGGCACCACCTCCAGGTTGCGGCGGTAGATCACCTGCACCGTGTAGAACAGCTCAGGCAGCGCCAGCACGTAGACCACCGACGTGCTCTTGGCCAGGCCGATCACATCGTTGAACGCGGCCGGCAGGATCGAGCGCATCGCCTGCGGCAGGATGATGCGGCGCACCTGGCGGCCACGTGGCAGGCCCAGCGCGGCCGCGGCCTCGTACTGGCCGTGGTCAACCGACAGAATGCCGCCGCGGATCACTTCGGCCGAGAACGCGGCTTGGTTCAGGGTCAGGCCCAGCACCGCGGCAGTGAACACACCGATCAGCTGCGTGGTCGGGTACGAGAACAGGTTGATGCCGGTGAACGGCACGCCCAGCTCGATGGTGCTGTACAGGTAGCCCAGGTTGTTCAGTAGCAGCAACAGCACCAGCAGCGGGATCGAGCGGAACAGCCACACGTAGCCCCACGACACCGCCGACAGCAGCGGCGAGCCGGAGACGCGGGCCAGCGCAAGCAACGTGCCCAAGGCGAAGCCGAGGCCAGTACCGAGCGCGGTCAGCAGCAGCGTACGGGCCAGTCCCTCAAGCACTGGGCGCGCGAAGAACCATTCGGCGAAGGTACCCCAGCCCCAGCGCGGATTGCCCAGCACGGACTGCAGCCCGATCAGGATCAGCGCCAGTGCCAGCACCGTGCCGAAGACCTGCAGCGGATGCCGGGCCGGCACGATCTTCAGCGCCGGCGCTGGCGCCGGCCGGGTTGCAATGCCATCCAGCGCGGTCGAAGGCGTGCTCACGCGTGGGCTCCTTGCAGCTGGGTCTGCGCAGGCACGATGGGGGGCGCCGGTGCCCGCAGGTGCTTTTCGAACGGCAGATGCGCAATGGTTTCGGTATCCGCATCCAGATCGAACAGCGCGGTGTAACCATGGCTGAGGTACAGGCCAACAGCTTCAGGCTGGCGGAAGCCCGTCGTCAGGAACACCCGCCGATACCCTTGCCGCGCCGCCTGCTCTTCCAGCTCCTGCAGCACGCGCCGCGCAATGCCCTGGCGACGCAGCCCGGGCAGCGTCCAGATGCGCTTGAATTCGGCGGTATACGGATCACGGTGCGGCATGAACGCACCGCCGGAAATCGCAACCCCGTCGCGCAGCAGCAGCACGAAGGCGCCCACCGGGGCCGCAAAGGCCTGCGCCGGATAGCGCTGCAGCTCCTCGCGGGCGCTGCCACCGATGCGTCGACGCACGTCGGCGTAGCGGCTGTCGTACTCCTGCTCCAGGCCGTCGAACAGCGGCCGCGCCAGTGGGTCATCCACCGAGGTGTAGAGGAAGCGTTCGTTGCTGCTCATGCCACGTCCTTCACCAGATAGTCTTCGGCCAGCCGTGCCCACAGGCTGGCAGCGGGTGCAATGGCGGCGTCGTTGAACACATAGCGTGGGCTGTGCAACGGTGCGCTGTCGCCGTTGCCGACGAACACGAAGCTGCCGGGCCGCGCCTGCAGCAGGAAGGCAAAGTCCTCACTGGCGGTGCGCGGTGCGAAGTCGGGCACCACCTGTTCGGCGCCGAAGCCCTGCAGCGCCACCTCGCGGATGTACGCAGTCTGCTGCGGGTGGTTGATCACGCTGGGGAAGCCGCGCGGGAATTCAATCTCGGCGCGCGCGCCGAATGCAGCGGCGGTCTGCTCGGCAAGTTCAGTGACCCGCCGCCGCAGCGTGTCGCGCACTTCCGGCAGATAGGCGCGCACGGTCAGCTTCAGCTCGACCACGTCCGGAATCACGTTGGCGGCCTGCCCGCCGTGAATCGAGCCAACCGTAACCACGCCCATCTGCCGCGGGTCGACATTGCGCGAGACCACGCTCTGCAGCGCGGTGATGATGTGTGCAGCCACCAGGATCGGGTCGACGCTGCCCTGCGGCTCCGCACCGTGGCCGCCCTTGCCGATCACCTTCAGCCGCGCCCAGTCCACCGACGCCATCGCCGGGCCATCGACGAAGCCGAAATGACCCACCGGCACGCCCGGCCAGTTGTGCAGCCCATAGATCGCATCCACCGGGAAGCGTTCGAACAGGCCATCGGCCATCATCTTCGACGCGCCCGAACCCGTCTCCTCTGCAGGCTGGAATACCAGCTGCAGGGTGCCGTCGATATTGCCGTGATGGGCGAGGTAATGCGCGGCGGACAGCAGGATCGCGGTATGGCCATCGTGACCGCAGGCATGCATCAGGCCGTCGGCCTGGCTGGCGTAGGCCAGCCCGGAGTCTTCGTGGATCGGCAAAGCATCGATGTCGGCACGCAGGCCCAGGCGACGGCTGCCCTGCCCGCGCTGCAACGTGCCGACTACGCCGGTGCCGCCGAGGCCGGTGGTGACCTCATAGCCCCATTGCTGCAGCAGCTCGGCCACGCGGGCACTGGTGCGATGCTCCTCGAAGGCCAGCTCCGGGTGCCGGTGCAGATCATGACGGATCGCAATGGCGGCCTCGGCGCGTGCTGCGATTTCCGGCAGCACGCCGATGGACGCGGAATCCCGCCGGGCATGGCCCGGCGCTACCGAGTTCTCTCCGCTCATCGCCTTATCCCACCTTCCGCGCCGGTTCGGCGTCGGTCGCATACCGGCTGGCCTTGTACGGCAGGCCCAGATGCTCGCGCAGCGTCTGCCCTTCCAGCGCGCGCTGGTGGTAGCCCCGCGTCTGCAGGATCGGCAATACCTGGGTCACGAAATCGTCCAGGCCCTCGCGCTGCGCGGCAAAGCCGAGAATGAAGCCATCGCTGGCACCGGCATCGAACCAGCGGATCAGCTCATCGGCCACGTGCTCCGGCGTGCCGATGAAGTTTGGTCGCGGGCTCACCGCTTCCAACGCCACCTGGCGCAGGCTCAAGCCCTTCTCACGCGCATCCTGCTTGATGCGGTCGGTGGTGGAACGGAACGAGTTGCTGCCGATGTCACCCAGCTCCGGGAACGGTGCATCCGGGTCGTACTGGCTGAAATCGTGGTGATCGAAGAAGCGCCCCAGGTACGCCAGTGCATCCTCCAGCGTGGCCAGTGTGGCGATCGCCTGGTACTTGGCTTCGGCCTCCTCGGCAGTACGGCCGACGATGGGGCCGATGCCCGGAAAGATCTTCACGTCATTGCCGCTGCGGCCATGCGCGATCGCCGAATTCTTCACCTTCTGGGTGAACGCGCGGGTTTCCTCCAGCGACGGCGAGTGGGTGAACACCGCGTCGGCGTACTTGCCGGCCAGCGCGATGCCGTCGTCGGACGAACCGGCCTGGAAGATCACCGGCTGGCCCTGCGGCGAACGCTGGATGTTGAGCGGCCCTTCCACCTGGAAGAAGCGGCCCTTGTGGTCGAGGCGGCGGAACTTTTCCGGCGCGAAGAAGATACCGCTGTCGCGCTCGCGCACGAAGGCGTCGTCGTCCCAGGAATCCCACAGCCCCTGCACCACCTCCAGATACTCGTCGGCGATCTGGTAGCGCAGCGCATGTTCCGGGTGTGGCCGGCCATAGTTGCGGCCCGAACCCTCCAGTGGCGAGGTCACCACGTTCCAGCCGGCACGGCCGCCGCTGAGCAGATCCAGCGAGGCGAACTGGCGGGCCACGGTGAACGGATCGCTGTAGGACGTCGACAGCGTACCCGCCAGGCCGATCTTCTTCGTTGCCGTGGCCAGCGCCGACAGCAGCGAGATCGGCTCGAAGCGGTTGAGGAAATGCGGGATCGACTTCTCGTTGATATACAACCCGTCGGCCACGAAGCCGAAGGCGATACCGTTGTCCTCGGCCGTGCGTGCGATGTCGATGTAGAACTGCAGGTTGACGCTGGCATCAGCCGGATTGGACGGATGCTTCCAGGCATGCATGTGGCTGCCGGGGCCCTGCAGCATGATGCCGAACGGAATGTGGCGCGGGGTCGTGCTCATTGGGAATCGCTCCTGCAGGTCAGGCCACCGCCGCGCGCGGCGCAGGCGACAGCAGTTCGAGGGATGTCAGGCGTGCGTCAAGGTCGGCCACCGGCGCGTCGAGGATGAACTCGCCCACGCCGAAACGCCGGTGCAGCGCGTCCAGTTCGCCGCGCACATGCTGCGCATCACCGGACAGCACGCTGGGGCGCGTTTCCTCGATGCGGAAGTCGGCCACGCCCACCTGGCGCGCGTACTCGGCAGCCGCCCCGGGGCTGGGCAGGTTCACCGCCTGCCCCGGACCAAGGTGCAGCTTGTAGACGCGCAGCGCGCCGATATGACGCGCTGCTGCTTCGGCAGTCGGTGCGGCGAAGGCCACCGTGGCCAGCAGCGGGGGCTGCGAGGAGACGCTGCGGTAAGCGTCGAACGCAGCCTCGATATGTTTCGGGTCGCCATCGAAGTGCGCGGCGTACACGAAGCGCCAGCCCAGCTCGGCTGCTTGCTTCGCGCTCTGTGGGCTGGCCCCGAGCAGGAAGCGCCCAGGCGCCTGCTGTGGAATCGGGCGCGCCAGCGCCTCGGTCGCGGCACCGGACAGATAGCCCTCCAGGTCGCGCAGCTGCTGGTCGAAATCGGCGAATGCCGGGCGTCCCGCCGCCAGCGCGGCAGTCGACGCTGGCAGGCCACCGGGCGCCTTGCCCACCCCCAGATCCACGCGCCCCGGCGCCAACGCCGCCAGCAGGTTGAAGCTCTCTGCAACCTTGTACGGCGCATAGTGGCGCAGCATCACCCCGCCACTGCCGATGCGGATGCGCCGGGTCTGCGCCAGCACCCAGGCTGCCAGCACTTCCGGCGCCGGGCTGGCAAGCGCCGGGGCAGCATGGTGCTCGGCGAACCAGTACCGGTGGTAACCCAGCTGCTCGGCACGCTGCGCCAGCTGCAGGCTGTTGCGCAGCGCCTGTTCGGGCGAGGCACCCTCCGCCACCGGGCTCTTGTCCAGCACACTGATGAGATAGCTCACGGTCGCGTCCTCGCTCAGGGGTGGGCCACAGGAATGCCAAGCAATCCGTTCAGCGCGGCCAGGATCGGCTCGGCACCGGAGATGTACTGGCGGTCCTGATGCACGCCACTGGCCAGCTCGCTGCGCACACCCTGCGGCAGCACCAGCTTGGGCAACGACTGGTCCTGCTCGCCGATCTCGGCGATCACCTCGCGGCGTGGCCGCGCGAAGCCGATGCGGCGCACATCCAGCTGCGCGTCGAGGCCGTCGATGCTCGACAGCGCCCCTTCCAGCAGCAGGCTGTGCCGGCAGAAGAAACGCTGGCCAGGAATCTGGCCATCCTCGAACTCGCGGTCGAGCAGGAACAGGATGGGTTTGCTTGCTGCGTCCAACGCCACGGGAGTGTCCTCATCAGGGCCGGCAATGCGATGCCGCTTCGATTTCGATGCTAGGGATGCCGGTGCTTGCGGTGGCGATACCAGGCGACAATCGGCGGTCAGATCCGGCCATGCAGATGCGCCTTGGCCATAAGCAAAGCGCCGTCGGTTATGCCGTCAGGCAATGCGTCGCAGCGGCGCCGGTACCGCCGGCGCCTGCACGGCCAGATGCCCGGCCGCACGCTCGGTCGCCAGCGCGATGCGCGCCTGCAACGCTGCACTGTTGATGTGTTCGCCATCGAAGTCGGCCGGCGTGGCATACACTCCGATCGGCAGGGTGTGCGCCTGCAGGAAACTGAACAACGGCCGCAACTGATGGTCGATCACCAGTGCATGGCGCTCGCTGCCACCGGTCGCCGCCAGCAGCACCGGTGTCTCCACCAGCGCCTCCAGCCCGATGAAGTCGACCAGGTGCTTGAACAGCCCCGGATACGACCCCCGATACACCGGCGCGGCCACCACCAGCAGCTCGGCCGCCTCGATCGTCTGCAACGCCTGCTCCACCGCAGGCTCCGCCTCATCGCGCGACAACGACTGCCCCAACGAGCGCGCGATCGGCGCCAGCTCCACCAGCTCCACGCTGGCGTTTACCCGCTGCTGCAACGACGCCAACAGGTGCCGCACCAGCAGCAACGTGCGCGACGTCGCCGAGCTGGTCGGTGACCCTACCACTGCAACCACCCTCAATGCAGAAGACATGAACTGCTCCTCGATGATGCCGGACTACCGCCGGCCGCCTTTCGCCTTTTGTAGAGCCGAGCCATGCTCGGCTGCTGTTGCCTTTGTAGAGCCGAGCCATGCTCGGCTGCTCCACCTCAGAACCGGTAATTGATCCGCCCGTACCAGAACGCCCCGATCCCGCTCAGCACATCGCCCGAATCCCACGTCGTCTCGATGCTGGCCACATCGGTAGCACTGCGCGCGTACTCCGGCACCTTGCGCGTGCGCTTGTCGAACACGTTGTTGATGCCCAGCGCCGCGCTCCAGCCCGCACCCAGCTCCACCGCACCTGAAAGGTTGGTCACCAGCACCGGCGGCTGCCTGTATTCCACGCCGTTGTTCAGGCGCTTGATCGGGCCGTAGTAGGTGAAGTCGACATTCGAGCGCCAGCGCCCGTTCTGCCAGCCCAAGCCCGCCACCTGGGTGTAGCTGGGCGTGCGGAAGCGCAGTGCGTACTCGCTGCTCTTGGTCAACAGGTTGATGTTGGGCAGTCCCTGCAGCGCCGCCGGAATATCACGGACCTTCCGGATCGTGGTGCGGCCGACGTTGGCCGCATAGCTCCAGCGCAGCTTGCCCCACGCCGTTTCCTGGTTTGCTTCCAGGGTCAGCTCCACACCGCGTGTGCGGGTATTGCCCACATTGGTGAAGTAACTGGCGTAGAACGCATCACCCGGCAGGATGCTGATGCCGGCTGAACCCAGCAGCGCATCGATGGTGTTCTTCTGCGCCGCACTCAACACCGTACCGCTGTTGTCGGTGATGCGCGCCGGGTCCTGCGCGTTGTAACCGATCTGGCTGGACTGGCCGAGCTGGCCGCGGATGTCGATATGGTAGGCATCCACGGCCAGGTGGAACGCCGGGCTCGGGTCCCAGGTCACGCCCAGGCTGTAGTTGGTGGCTTTCTCGGGCTTCAGCGGCGTAGCACCCAACGCAATCGCCGCCGGCGAAGACACCTGTGCCACCAGCGTGGTGCCGCACGGGCAGCTGCCGGTGGCCTGGTAGAACTGCGCGCCCAAGCTGGGGGCATGGAAGCCGTTACTGACCGTCGCGCGTACACCCAACGCGTCGGTGAAGTCGAAGCGCGTGGTCAGGCGGCCCGTGGACACGCTGCCGAAGTCGGAATGATCTTCCCAGCGTGCAGCGGCATCCAGATACCAGCGCGCGGTGATGTTGCTGGCCGCACCCACATAGACCGCCTTGCTGTTGCGCGTCGCCTTCACCGCATCGGCGGTGGAGTAGCCCACGAACGCGGCGGCACCGAAGCCGGTGTAGGACTCCCACTGCCCTGCCCCGCGCTCATACTGTTCATGCTGGTACTCGGCGCCGGCGCTCACTTCCAGCGGTGACGCAAAGGCGGCCACCTCGAAGCCACGGCGCAGGTCCAGGTTGGCGATGCCCTGCTGGTAGTCCAGCTTGCCGTCATAGAAGTCGGTGGGCGAACCGGGGTACGGCAGCGAGTAGTTCACCGAATTGCGGGTATAGGTGCGTACCGTGCTGCGGTTGCCGGTCAGGCTTGCGTCGTAGTCCCAGCCCGCGATCTGGCCCTTCACGCCCGCGGTACCGGTGTACTGCTTCTCCTTGGTCTCCAGCACGGGCAGGAACCCGTCGGGGAACACGCTCAGCACACCCGGCGCCTTGTAGGTGGTGAAGATGGTCGCCGGCAGGCGGAAGTTCTGGATCGCCTGCGCGGTGCGATCACTGGCGGTGGCATTGGCGTAGAACTGCGCGCTCTCGCCCAGGCCATGGCCCACGTTCACCGCAAACGCCTTCAGCGCATACGATGGCGAACTGAGGATGATGTTGGCCTCGGCATCGCGGTCGGCCTCGGCCGGGTTCGGCGACGCACCCGCGGGCAACCGGTTGTTCGGGCGCAACGCTACCCGATTGCCATTGGCATCCACCGCCGGGTAGCTCAGGTAGCCGTCGATGTAGCGGCGGCTGCGGATGGCATGATGCTGGCGGGTGGTTTCACCGGACAGGTTGACGAAGCCATCGGCGCCCCATGGCAGGCCCACGTTGGCACGCACGCTGGTGCGCGAGCCATCGCCATCAATGCTCTGCCCGCTCTCAACCGACAGGTCACCGCCATGCGCCTGCGACTTCAGGATCACGTTGACCACGCCGGTGATCGCGTCCGAACCATAGATGGCCGACGCGCCATCGCGCAGCACTTCCACATGGTCGATCGCCGAGACTGGAATCAACGCCAGGTCAGCCCAGGCATGGCCGGGGAAACCGCCGCCGTTGGCACCACTCACATAGGCACTGGCATTGCGGCGCTTGCCGTTCACCAGCACCAGCGTGTAACCCGGCGAGAGATTGCGCAGCTGGTAGCCACGGATCAGGCTCTCCTGGTCGCTCTGGTAGCCGCCGATCTGGCTCAGCGACGGCAGCGAACGTTGCAACGCTTCCAGCAGGTTGCCCTGGCCAGTTGCAGCAAGGTCCTCTGCGGAAATCACATCGATCGGGGTGGAACTGTTCTTCACCGTGCGCGTGCTGGTGCGCGACCCGGTGACGACCACCGCATCCAGCGTGGACGCTGCCACGTTGGCCGTTGCAGCGGTGGCAGCAGGATCCGCATCGGCATCAGCCGCATGGCCAGGCGATGCGGCCAGAACGCTGGCGATCAGGACGGCGAGAGTGTTCAGCACAGGGGCATGGGCAGCAGGCATGGGGGCTCGTGGGGGTGGGCCGGAAACACGCTGCCATTCAAGGGCCTGTTCACCCACCGCGACAGGCGCGATCGCGTCACCCAGCCGTAACATCCGGCCACCCACATGACCGCTGGTAATGACGTTAGGCGGCCGCAACGGTGCGCGGCTGCCTGTAGAGCCGAGCCCACGCTCGGCTGCTCTTCGCGACGGCGTCAGATGCATCCCCCCGCCGGCACTGAACCGAGCGTGGGCGCGGGTCTACAGGAAGGGAGCGACCGCTCCATATGCCTGCCCGGCATCACCTCATGCCCGCGCACCACGCAGCGCCACGCATCTCCACCCGTAGCATCAAGCCATGCCCAGCCCACCCGCCGATCCCAGCGCACCGCTCGTCGCCATCGTTGCCTGCCACGGCCAGGGGCTGTTCGAATTCGGTTGTGCGGTTGGCCTGTTCGCACCGGTGCGGCCAGAACTGGGCGTGGCCTGGTACCGCACCCAGCTGTGCGCGGGTGAACCCGGTGCACTGCGCATGCTCGGCAATGCACAGGTGCAGCTGCCCTGCGATCTCAGCACGGTTGAGGACGCCGACATCATCGTCATTCCCGGCTGGCGCGAACCCAGCGAGCGTCCGCCACAGGCGCTGCTCGATGCACTCGTCCGCGCCCACGCGCGTGGTGCGCGCATCGCCTCGATCTGCTCCGGTGCATTCGTGCTGGCCTGGGCCGGGCTGCTCGACGGTCGCCCGGCCACCACCCACTGGCGCCTCACCGAAGCGCTGGCGCGCGACTTCCCACGCATCGATGTGCGCGAAGATGTGCTGTACGTCGATACCGGCAGCATCATCACCTCGGCCGGCTCGGCCACCGGCATGGATATGATGCTGCACATGGTGCGCAAGGACTACGGCGCGCGCGTGGCCAACCTGGTGGCCGAGCGGCTGGTGCTGGCGCCATGGCGTGATGCCGGGCGCAGCCAGCGCGTCAGCCGCGCCATTCCCCATGGCGAGCCCTCGCGTCTGGCAAAACTGATGGAATGGATGCGCCGCAACCTGCGCGAGCCGCACTCGCTGGGCAGTCTTGCCGAGCAGGCCGCGCTCAGCCAGCGCACGCTGCAGCGGCAGTTCCTGGAAGCCACCGGCCTGTCGCCGATCGACTGGCTGATCCGCGAGCGCGTGGCATTCGCCCGCGAGCTGCTGGAAACCACTGACCGGCCGCTGCAGTGGATTGCCGAGCAGGCCGGCTTTGGTTCGCAGGAGTCGTTCCGCCGGCACTTCCGCGGTCAGGTGGACGCCAGTCCTACCGAATACCGCAGCCAGCATCGCGGCGGAATTGGCGCGGACCGGCTGGTGGGCTGCTGATCCAACGCATCACTCCCCGGTGATGCGTGAGGAAAGGCTCACGGCAGGCTACGGCGCCCCACGTATAGTGACGGGCGTCACAAGAAGCCCCTTCCATGCTCCACGCATTTGCCTACTCCAGCCACATGTCGGCTGCGCTTTCCGATGAAATGCTCCGGCAGATCGTCTCCCGCTCTGCCACGTTCAACCGTCGCGTGGACGTCACCGGAGCGCTGCTCGTCGACGGGCAGCGGTTTTTCCAGTACATCGAAGGTCCGCCCGACGGGCTGGAAGCGGTCAAGCGCCGCATCCAGGACAGCCGATCGCATGCTGCCGTCGTGCCGGTACTGGACATGGCGATCAGCACGCGTGCTGTTCCCTATTGGGCCATGACCCGCATCGAGACCGGGCAGGTCGTGGTGTCCGGCCTGGTCAATGCGCGATGGGACGAATTCGGCCATTCCGTTCCGGGCATGGATCAGCTCGTCGGCCTGCTGGGTCCGCACTTTCCGCGCATCGGCGCGCTCAGTGCCCGCCATGCGCCCGTCGGATCCAGCTGAACCGCCGCCTTGCGCGCGTAGTCCCACGCGGCCGCGTGCTCCCTGCGCACGTCATCATTCAAGCCGCGTTACCCATCGTTCCTGCCAGATCCACAGCATGCCTGTACCTGCTCAACCTTCAACGGAAACACGTGCCTCGCCCGCCGAGTTGTTCGAGGTTGTCGTCCTGCGCGCAGGCACCGCCCTGTTCGCGATCGACGTACAGCTGGCCGTGGAAATACGCGGCCCAGAGACCTTCGGCCCTGCGGACCAGCATGGCAGGCGGAGCCTGGAGGTACGGGGGCAGCCGTTGCCGGTGGCCGACCTGCGCAGGCTCAGCGGGCAACCGGCATTCGATGGCGGCAGCCCAGCCATGCTGTTGATCAGCGTCGGCACCGCAACCCTGGCGCTGGCGGTAGATGAAGTGCTGGAAATCGAAACACCGGACGCATCTCCAGACGCAGCCTCGCCGGCGCAGGGTCGACCGTTCAACTTCTGCAGCCGGCACGTTCGGGTGGATGCCACACGTTCGGCTGCGCTGATCGAACCGCAGTCGCTGCTGGCCGCGCTCGCGGTGCGGGACTGAGGCGCCTCTGCTCAAGGGCGCCTGCGAACCGGTTGAACCCGCATGCGCCAGCACTGCGCGGCAAAGCCGATCACAAACACCACCGCCAATCCCAGCAGCGTGTGCAGCACCACCGGCGCCATCGGCGCCGCAGCAATCGGATGCGCTGCCGGCAACCGTGTCAGCGTTTCATTCACGCCCGGCACCAGCGACAGCAGGAAGCTGAAAGACAGCGCAAATGTCGACACGTAAGGTGCGGCGCCACCCAGCCAGCGCAGCCGGGCCGCCAGCACGCCGCCGAACGCCACCAGCAGCACAATCACTCCGAATGCGTGGCCCGGGTTGATCCCGCCCGTACTGGAGACGGTGAACGACGTTGCCACCGACAGCACCAGCCCAAGCAGGTACAGCTTGCCGGAGCGTGTCGCGGGGTCGATCGCGCGATGGCGAATGAAGGCATACAGGCCGGCGAACACCGGTACAAGGCTGACGGCCGTGTGGATCACGCCCAGCGTGGACAGAGAGTGCGACATGGAACATCTCCAAGGGTTGATTGAATCTACTAGTAGGTAGACTTCTGAATCAAAGAAAAGGCCTACGTTGCCGCAGGCCCACCACACATCTATCAGGCAGCCGCGCTCACCCGCGCGATGGCCAGCCGTGCCAGCGCAGCAAACGTCGCCGCATCGCCGAAACCGCGCGCGGCCAGCATCGCGCCATGCACCGATGACATGAACGCTCTGGCCTCATCGGCCACCGGACCCTGCAGGCGCAGTTGACCCAGCGCCGCGCCCTTTTCCAACGTGAGCGCCAACCAGCCACTCAAGTCCTCGAAATGCCCGCGTACTTCTTCGGCAATCTCCGCAGGGATCATCGGCGCCTCTGCCGCCAGCATCGCGCAGATGCAGAACGAAGACGTGCCACCGGCAATACAGCTCGACCAGTAGTCCACATAGGCGTTGAGCTCCTGCAGCGGGTCGTCCAGCTGCCGGTCCAGCAGCGCCAGGCCTTCGCGCGCCTCGGCCCGGTACAGCTCAACCACCGTGCGCACCAGGTCCACCTTGCTGGGGAAATGGTGATGGATGCTGGCCTTGCTGATGTTCACCCGCGCCGACACGTCGGCGTAGCTGAAACCGTTGTAGCCACCAGCCTCCAGCAGCGAACGGGCGTGGGCCAGGATCTCCTGGGCCTTGGGCGAGAGCGGCTCTTTCATGCCGTCAACCTACTAGTAGGTTGATGCCCTGTCAACTATCCGCGGCCGGGTGGGCATCATCTGGTGGTGCCGGCCGCTGGCCGGCAACTGCACGCACCCAACTCCACCGGGATGCCGGCCAGCGGCCGGCACTACCACGCCCGGGCATTCGTGGCGGGATTTGACATGCAGGCATTTACCTGCATATAGTCCATCCCAAGGGGGTCGCCTGCCTGCCCATGCGAGGAACCTGCAATGGTGGATATCGCACACCGGGTCGGCATCAAGGCCCCCGCAAGCCAGGTGTATCAAGCACTGGCCACCCCTGAAGGCGTCGCCGCCTGGTGGGCCGAAGACACCCATGGCGACTGCAACGTCGGCGGCACGGTAAAGGTCCGTTTCACCAACAGCGGCCAGGAAATCGGCGCCATGGAAATGCAGCTGGAACAGCTCGTTCCTGGCGAACTGGTGCTCTGGCAGTTCCTGGCCGGCCCCGCCGAATGGATGGGCACGCATGCGCGCTTTGCGCTGAAGCAGGAAGGCGACTACTGCATCGTCCTGTTCACCCACGAAGGCTGGAAGGAACGCGTCGAGTTCACCTCCCACTGCAGCACCCAGTGGGCGGTCTTCCTGCTGAGCCTCAAGGCCCTGCTGGAAACCGGCAAGGGCCAGCCCAATCCACACGACATCAGGATCGACAACTGGAACTGAAGACGCCCCGCATGAATGCAGACAAGGTGTTCAAGGCACTGGCAGACCCCACGCGTAGAACGCTGCTGGACCTGCTTTGCGAAGACAACGGCCAGACCCTGGGCCAGCTCTGCGAACACCTGGACATGGCCCGGCAATCGGTCACCCAGCACCTGGGCCTGCTGGAAGACGCCAACCTGATCAGCACCGTGCGCCGTGGCCGCGAGAAGCTGCACTTCATCAACCCGGTGCCGCTGCATGAAGTCTACGAACGCTGGGTACGCAAGTTCGAGCAGCAGCGCCTGAGCCTGCTGCATGACCTGAAACGCGAACTGGAAGGAGAATGACGATGTCCGTAGAGTCAACCCGCTTCATCCACGTGATCTACATCGCGTCCACGCCACAGAAGGTGTTCGAGGCCATCACCCGCCCCGAGATCGCCAGTCGCTACTGGGGCCACGAGAATGTCTCGGACTGGAAACCCGGCTCGCGCTGGCAGCACGTGCGCGCCAACGAAACGCGCTCGGTCGAGCTGGTCGGCGAAGTGGTGGAAAGCACCCCGCCCTCGCGGCTGGTCATCACCTGGGCCGCCGCCTCGCAGGCCGACAATCCCGATGCCTACAGCCGGGTCACCTTCGAGATCGTGCCCTACCAGGACATGGTGCGGCTGACCGTTACCCACGACGAGCTGGAACCCGGCAGCGGCATGGATACCGGCATCCGCCAGGGCTGGCCGATCGTGCTGTCGAGCCTGAAGTCGCTGTTGGAGACGGGCAAGGGATTGGATGTGTTTGCGAAGCCGCAGTAAACGGCGGCGGCGTCGGCAACGCGGCCGATGCCGGCCAGCTAGCGCGCCGTCCAGCCCCCATCCACCGGCAGCGCCGTGCCGGTGATCTGCGCTGCAGCATCCGAGGCCAGGAACACCACCATTTCGCCCAGTTGCTCGGGCGTCACGAACTGCAGCGAGGGCTGTTTCTCGGCCAGCAACTCGCGGGCAGCGGTCTCTTGATCGGTGCCTTCGCGCTCGGCCAGCGCAGTGATCTGTTGCTCTACCAGCGCGGTCCGCACCCAACCCGGGCAGATCGCATTGGCGGTGATGCCGGTGCCCGCGTTCTCCAACGCGGTCACCCTGGTGATCCCGACCACGCCATGCTTGGCCGCCACATAGGCCGACTTGTTCACCGAGCCCACCAGGCCGTGTACCGACGCGATGTTGATGATGCGGCCTGCGCGCCGCTGCTTCATGTGCGGCAAGGCCGCTGCCGTTGCATGGAACACCGCCGACAGGTTCAGCGCCAGGATCGCATCCCACTTCTCGATCGGAAATTCCTCGATCGACGCCGTGTGCTGGATGCCGGCATTGTTCACCAGAATGTCGATGCGCCCCATCTTCGCAACTGCGCGGTCGATCATGCCTCGCACTGCCTCGCCCCGCGACAGGTCAGCACCGTCATGCGCCACGCGCACGCCGAACTCAGCTTCCAACCGGAAACGGATGCGTTCGATTTCCGCCGCCTCGCCAAAGCCATTCAATACGATATCGGCACCCTGCCGGGCCAGCGCCGTGGCGATGCCAAGACCGATACCGCTGGTGGAGCCGGTGACCACCGCAACCTTTCCGGAGAACATGGGCGAGCTTCCATTAGGCGTAGGAAGCCAGTGTAGCTCCACGGGCCAGCCCTTGTTGAATGGCATCGGCACATACCGGCCCACCGCTAGAATCGGATGCTCGCCCAGTCAACGCTCGCCAGCGGATTGGCCTTCCGTATCGCCTCCAGGAAGAGCACGAAGTCGCGGTTGAACGGCGACAGGTCGTCGGTGAACGTGACCTTCTGCCTGACGCCTTGCTGCTCGAATGCATACCCGGCAGGTACAGCAAGCCGCCGCAGGTTCCAAGCGCTCAATGTTCTCGCAGCTTGAGGCGTGTTCCTCCGAGCTACCGGCACAGCCGGCCAGCAGAACCCGGTACAGGGCGAAGAGATGAAGAACCGCGTTGCATGTCATGTGCGAGGGCTTGCCTGGAAAAACGCACCTCGTCCAGAAGGTCCTGGCCGGTGCCCTGTTCCATCGGCGTGGGCTGCCGAATCCATATCCTCACAACTTCGTACAGATCTGATGGAGCAATGCCACACCGGGCATCAATCTTGTCGTCCCTGCAAGGCATCGCCGATGCCGCGTTTCCTGGACCCGAATGAAATACTCCTGCATCGCAGCTGCCATCCTGACCCTATTGGCCGCAGAACCCGCAATCGCGTTCCCGGACTGTCCGACCCAGTACTGGTCGCCATCGTCCGTCGGTCACAAGGAACAGCTGCCCAATACTCATCGCCCCAATGAAAACAACTGCAAGATAACGGAATTCAGGGTTGATGATCATCAGTGGATGAACAGCGTCCGGCTTCCCTCGGAATTCTCATTGCTGAGAATCATCAACAGCTCCCTCGATTCCGGCAAGACGCTCAAGATTTACGGCGCAGTTCAAGGCGTGGCGGGAGATCCACTGAAGCTCGCCGCAGGCAGGTCAATCGATTTCAGGGGGAGAAGCAAAGGCCACGCTGCGTGGCTGCAACATCCGGAGTTGCACACCGCCCCCAATCAACCACAATGGCAGATCCCGCGTAACAGCGGACTGATCTCCAATGTCACACTGCGTGACGGTAAACACGCTGGACAACTTATCCTCCCGGCAACCGGCTCAGCGTTCGACACCATCACAATTCACAACGCCTCCTCGACAGAAACCAACGTACTGGGAACACACACTGCCTTTCCTGGTCAACGCATGACCGTGCTACCGAACAGCACCGCCCGCGCCGAGTTCGATCCCGTTGCAAGGCAGTGGGACTGGGTCCACACGCCCTATTCCGTGAGGACGCTCGCGCAAAGGTACCAGCGCATTTCTTCCCGTTCCATCCTGGAGCTGTACGACGGCGAATGGATCGGAAGAGTGCCTCTGCCGCTCACGCGTTATGATCGTGATAGGCACATCATCCTCTCCGACGCAGACTGGGACTCGTTGATCGACCCCAATCGCGATGCGACCTACGCACTGCGCAAAGGAGATGAGTACGAATTCATCTATATCTCCGAATGGGGACGTTGGCATGTTCTTCGCCAACCCGTCCAGCAAGAGATCCTCAGAGAGCTGAAGAACGGGCGGCTGACAGACGAAGGCTACCTGCTGACCAAGGTCTCAGCAGACGAGGGCACCGCGGCCAACAGCCAGCTCAGGCTCCCTGCTCCCCGGCAGGGTGCACGCATTGTCCTGACCAACACGTCGTCCCATACCATCCCGGTAACCTACGGTACGTTCCGTGCCAACGCTCGCCCGCGCGAACAGATTGTGTTTCGTTCCGAAAATGGCTCCACGTGGCAGCGCGAAACGGTCACCATCGACCTGGCGTTCCTTATTGATCTTAGCGCTGAAGAGGTTGAAAACAGCTGGGACGCGCACATGATCATGCGCGAGAATCTCAGGCTGGCCAACGAGGCCCTTGAGAACTCCGGCGCCACATACCGCTATAGAGAAGCCGCTGTGCGCGTCAGCCAACCCGGCGAGTTCGGCTACTTCCCGCGCAAGGAACTCTGGCGCGTGCCAACGCTGCTGTTCGATGACCGGCATGCCCTTCAATTCATGAAGGACCATGACGCCGACGGCATCTACTACGGCGGAAGCCACAGGTGGAGCAAGAATGACTGCGACTGGTATCGCTACTCCTCTGCGGCGAAATCGCTTGTCATTGCAACGTCGCTGACCTGCCCGACAACCACCTTCCGCCAGGGGGCCGGTTATGCGCACGGACTGCCCGTTGTGCTCAACCCCCGGCAACCGATACCGGTTATCGGCGCGGGGAATCAGCTCCCCTTCTACCCCACTCCCCATAAGCTGCTTCCCGATAACCGCATCGCCGTCAACCCGGGACAGGAGCACATCCTTCAGAAGATGAACGCAATGGGAGAACAGTTCTCAAAGTACTCTGAGCAGCGCAGGTAATCTCGTCCCGCGCAATCAGAAAGTTCGCTTGTACCCGATCCGTGGCGCCCGCAGCTTGCCTTCGGGCGCCACGGTAGCCCAGCGCGCCATCACTTCCAGTGATCCGGCCCCAGGAATGGCAGGCTCAACACAAACACCGGAACCGCCACCGGCACCAACGCCGCCCCCAGCACCTTGCCCGCCGCCGAACCCACACCCGGCTTGTCCTCCCTCTCCGGCAGGATCCGCTGCGCCCGCGCATTGATCGGCTGTGCCAGCTTCCCTTTCTCCGCCAGCGCAGCAGCATCGGGCAACTTCACCCGCTCGCCGTCGCCCTCGAACAGCGCGCTGTAATAGCTGCCGCCCTTCCTTGAAAGATTGCAGGCGCGGTCAAAGGCCAGCGCGTAACGGGTCCGCTCCATCGGCAGGTAGTAGCGCGCCCGCTCCTCCACAGCCTTGGCCTCACGCGGGGGTACCTCAATCCGCTCCAGCTTGAACTGCTCGGCCTGTTGCGGCGTAACCTGCTCCGGCTGCAGCAGCAGCGCATAGCTGCCGTGCACCTTGGCCTTGTCGGCCGGGTCGCGCCAATCCTCATGGAAGTACATCTGCGCGCAGGCCACCGCCTCGCGTAGCGGGCTGTCCATCAGCGCACGGTACTCGCGGAACGGCGCGGCATTGAAGCGCATCGGCTCGTCATAGCGCGGCAGCAGATACAGCTGGCCGTCGTCGGCCACAAAGGCGCTGGTGACCTCACGGTTCCAGACGTGCTCCTCCGGCCCGCTGGCGCAACCACCCAGCAGGCCAAGGCACAGAGCGGAGAGAATGAAGTAGGACGTTCGCATGTCGTGTTCGAGGGCTTCCCTGGGAAAACGGCCCCGCCCAATGAGCGAGGCCAGTTCGCCATGGTGCCACGCGCTACATCACGCGCCAAACCGGCCCAACCGCAGCGTCACAGGATGGATCGGTAGGTCCCACCCTCTACGCGCACTGCTGCACCATTGGAGGCCGCGCCCAACGGGCTTGCCAGCAGCGCCACCATCGCCGCGATCTCGTCGGCCTCGATCATCCGCGCGATCAGCGAACTGGGCCGGTAGGTCTGGAAGAAGTGCGCTTCAATCTCTGCATCGGTCATGCCCGGTCGCGGCGCGGTCTGGCGCAGGTATTCCACAATGCCGTCCGAGCGTGTGGCCGATGGCAGCACGCTGTTGACCGTCACCCCGGGTACCCCGGGTCAGCTCAGCCAGGCCACGCGACACCGCCAGCTGCGCCGACTTGCTCACCCCGTAATGCACCATGTCCGGCGGCGTGAACGCACCTACCTCGCTGAACATGAAGATCACCCTGCCCCAGTTGCGCTCCAGCATGCGCGGGAAGTAGTGCCGCGACAGGCGCACGCCGGACAGTACGTTGACCTCCAGCATCCGCATCCAGTCATCGTCGCTGATGTCGGCAAAGGCCTTCGCTTCGTAGTAGCCCAGGTTAGTGATCAGGATATCGGTATCGGGCTGTGCCGCGATCACGGCCGCCGCGCCGTCGGCGCTGGCCAGATCAGCCACCACCGTAGCCAGTTGCGCGCCCGGCGCCCCAGCGCTGATCTCGGCCATGGCTGCCTGCAGCTTTCCCGGGTCACGCCCGGTGAGGGTCACGCTTACGCCTTCGCGTGCCAACGTGCGCGCGATAGCCAGGCCAATACCGGCGGTCGCGCCGGTCACGAGTGCGGTCTTGCCCGCCAGTTGAAGATCCACGAGGTTTATCCATTGAGTAGGAAGTGGGCGTCCCGCGCGCCGAGCGCAGGACTCACCGAAAAGACAGATGTGCTGTCTGGCTTACTTCAACCGCTCCACCAACCGCTGCCCCACCTCCAGCGCCGACGCCGGGTTCTGCCCGGTAATCAGCTCGCGGTCCACCACCACATGCCCGGTCCACGGCGTGGCATTGCTGCTGAACTTCGCCCCCGCCCGCTGCAGCGCGGTCTGCGGGTAGAACTTCATCTCACCGCCGCCCAGCAGTGGCTTGGCCTGCTCTTCTTCCTGGTTGCTGATCACCGTCATCTGGTAGCCGCTGTAGATCCACTTTGGCGTAGCCGGCGTTGCACCCGCTTCCAGCTTCGCCACGAAACCACCCGCATCCGGCAGCGTGGACAGCAGCGCGATCGGCCCGTGGCAGACCAGCGCGGTGGTCTTGTTGCGCTGGTGGAAGTCGGCCAGCAGCCGGCCCAGCGCCGGGCTCTTCAGCAGGTCCTGCATCGGCGCGTGGCCACCGGGAATGTAGACCGCATCGAAACGCGCGTAGCCCTGCTGCTCCACGCGCGCCAGGCTGACCACCGGCGAGGCGGTTGGCGAGGTCAGCGCCAGTTTCTCCAGCAGGTCCTTGTGCAGCGTCAGCTGTGCGGCATCGTCGCCGAAGTACGCCGGCGTCACCGAGGACGCATCCACCGTGGGCGCCCGCCCCTGCGGCGTGGCGAAGGTCACCTCGTGGCCCGCATCCAGCAGCAGCTTGACCGGCTGCATCAGCTCGTTGAGATAGAAGCCGGTGGACAGCACCTTGCCATCCTTCAGGTCCAGGTGGTTCTCGTCGGACAGCACCACCAGCACGTTGGCGGCCTGCGCGCCGGTCGCGGCCAGGGTGAGGGCCAGCGCGGCGGCCAGCTGGGTCATCAGGTTCATGGGGAGCTCCTATCGGGGAATGGCGGCCACTTTATTCATCGCCCCAGCGGCGATAAATTGGCCCCATCGCAAAACATCTGTTCCCCGGAGAGCCAAATGAGCCGCAAGTTCGACTACCTGGGCGATGTGGAGGTGTTCCTGGCGGTGGTCGAGCACGGCTCGTTCACCGCCGGCGCGGTGGCGCTGTCCACCACGCCCTCGGTGCTGAGCCGCGCGGTCACCCGCCTGGAAGCGCGGCTGGGCCGGCAGCTGCTGCAGCGGACCACCCGCCGCGTGGGCCTGACCGACGCCGGGCGGCTGTATCTGGAGCAGGTGCGCACCGCCTTCGGCCTGCTGGACGACGCCGAGCGCGACGTACTGGCCCAGGATGGTGCGCTGGCCGGCCGCGTGCGCCTGAGCGTGCCCACCACCTATGGCCACTATCGGCTGCCGCCCGTGCTGGCGCGCTTTGCGCAGCAGTACCCGCAGGTGCAGGTGGAACTGAACATCACCAACCGCAACGTGGACCTGGTGGCCGAAGGCTTCGACCTGGCCATCCGCCTGGGCCAGCTGCCGGACAGCGGGCTTGTGGGGCGAAAGCTGGAAGACGCGCCGCTGCTGTTGGTGGCTGCGCCGGACTACCTGCGGCGCCGCGGCACGCCGCAGACGCTGGACGATCTGCAGCAGCACCTGTGCCTGCCCTTCGTGATGCCGCGCACCGGGCGGCTGGCGCCCTGGATCTTCCGCGACGACGGGCGCGACGTGGACTGGCTGCCGCGCTCGTCCATCGAGACTTCCGACGATGTGCTGGGCGTAGTGTCGCTGGCCGAACAGGGCATTGGTATCTGCCAGAGCTATGAATTCATCGTGCGCGAGCGGTTGCAGCGTGGGCAGCTGGTGGAAGTGCTGCCGCAGTTGCGCGGGCGGTCGCGGCCGTTCTCGGTGATCTATGCGCCGCATCGGCGGCAGTCGGCGGCGGCGCGGGCGATGATTGAGTTGCTGGTGGAGAATGCGGCTGAGACTGGCGTTGGTTGAAGCCGGGGTTCGTTAACGGTGTCGGGATTGAACCGTTTTTCGGGGTGTGCGGTTGATCGGGCGCCGTTGCTTGGCGAGGCGAACTAAGAACTGTTGCAAAGAAGGCCGTCGCGCTATTCGCTTGTGGCATGGGCGATTGCGCCACTTTGAATCGCAATTGGCAGAGCAGCTGCGCGAATGCGTCTGCTTGCGTCGCGTGCTGCACGAAAGGTGCGTGCAACAATAGTTCTTCGCTCTCGGATTCCGCGATTCCTTCGCGAACTTCTATTGGCATTCGAAGCGGCCGCGTAAACACCATGGCGTGCCACCGGAAAAGGGTGGCAACGGGTCTGCAAACCCGTGATGAGAGATGCACCTGTAGTTTGCGCTTGCCCGTCGGCACCGTCCTTAAACGGTGCCGGCGGGCAATCCGTCGGCCTTTCTGGCGGGCGGTGCGTGGGGGCCCTCGGGCCCACCGGTCTATGGTGCTATTTCATCCCGGTTTGCAGCCACGCATCGTCCGCCACCCTTCGCGGTGGCGCTGTTAAGCACAGCCACGGAAGCCGACGCCATGAACGAATCCGACACCTTCTCCTCGTACACCGTTGTTGAACCCATCAACGACGACACCCCCTGCCCGACCTGAACTACCTCCTCGGCATCCTCAAGCGCATGCGCGGCTGCGAGGGGGCAGATGGGCACCCTTGGCCAGAAACCGATGTGTCACCTGGCCGGCGTGTGAGCCTGGCAAGGACCGAGCGCGCAATGGTGGGAGCGCTGACGGTGCTGGAACTGCTGCATGCGGCGGATCGCTGCAGGGTGGCTGCGGACCCGGAGCGACATCTGGATGAGGGAGTTGTGGATGGCCTGTTCTTGGCTTGCCGGGGGCTGGTTGAGTGGGCTTGTCATGAGGTTAGGCCGGAGTGCCTTCCATAATCTGTCGCAAATTCAAACGGGCGCCCTCCGCCCGCACGTTCAATCAACCCTATTCAATCATCATCGATCTGGCGCACCAGACCACGTCGCTTAGGGAAACGGGTGCGCTTGGCATCCATGCGGCGATGCCAGCGTCTTCCCCTGACCGTATTAATCTTCAGGCGACGTCCACACATACTTTCACACCGCACTCCAAAATCCTAGATCCGGAGCCCGGCCTTTCGGCTGCGATGTGCGGTTGGCACAAGTATCCCGGCTGACCCTGTTGCCACCGCCTTTCCTCGCGACCGGCCGTCCCGTGGCCGGGGACGCCTTGCTGTCTGGAGGTACCTGAAAGCCACTTGCGCAACAGTCACCACCCGAGTACGCCGCCAGATCCTCAATACAGGCCCACGTAGCGAACTCCGCTCCTACCGCAGATCATGCGCATGCCGCCGGCACCCATGAGCCCTGCCCCGCGAGCGACATTCCCATAAGGGAAAGACTACATGTATCCTTAGATTACTGGCTGTCATACTTTTCAGGGACTGAAATGCGAATTGAGAAAGTCAAGGTTGAAGGTTTCCGACTTCTTCAGAACGTCGAGATCATGCTGGAAGAGAATTCGACCGTGGTAGTCGGGCGCAACAACAGCGGAAAGACCTCCCTTACCGACGTCTTTGATCGATTCATCGGGCAAAGCGGGCCTCGATTTCGGCTAGAAGACTTTTCGGCTGCTTCGCGGGCAAAATTCTTCAAAGCAAGAGCATTGAGGGAGAGTGGAGCAAAGCCAGAAGAAGTGCTCGCGGCGTTTCCGACAATTGCACTCACCCTGACATTCGCATACGACATCGTCGATCCGAATCTGGGTCCACTTGCTCCATTTGTCATCGACTTGGATATCACGTCTACCAAGGCACTGGTCCGAGTAGAGTACAAGCCGACATTGGCAACACTCCATACGCTTCTCGATGTTGCCGCGCCTGCAGAGGGCGTAGAGCAAAACACCCATTTCCTCAGGTCATTGCGCGACACGATCCCTAAGTCATATTCCGTATACGTCAGCGCCATCGACCCGACGGATTCAACCAATCGTCGTGATTTTGAGGGAAGCTCTGCACTATCGGCGCTTGTCCAATGCGATTTCGTTCGAGCACAGCGCACTCTTGATCATGCTGGCCATGGCGACGCCGATGTGATCGGAAAATTGCTGAGTACGCTTTTCAAGACGGCTACGGCCCCAACAGCCTCAGCCGCCGACCAACAACTGGCAGCGAAGCTGAAGACTTCTGTGGAAGAGATCGAGCGCGGCGTTCAAGGGGACTTTGACGCCATGCTGAAGAAGCTTCTTCCGACGATGGAAGCTCTGGGCTTTCCGAGTCTCAATGACACCGAGCTGAAGCCAGAAACATCGCTCAACGTTGAGGCACTCCTTTCCGACCACACAAGGGTGGTATACGCAGGCGCAGACGGCGTTCACCTACCAGAGGGCTACAACGGACTCGGAACGCGAAACCTCATTTATATGCTCTTGCAGTTAGAGAGCTACCACAAAATTTATCGCGCAAAGCCAACCCGCCCTGTCACGCACCTGATCTTCATCGAAGAACCAGAAGCTCATCTGCATCCTCAGATGCAGGAAGTTTTCATCAACCAACTGAACGCCGCAATCAAAAGACTTTCCGCCAATTACCCCGATGAGCCCGGATGGAAAGTGCAGTTTGTGATCACGACACACTCACCACACGTTGCAAATGCAGCCTCATTCGAGGCCGTGCGGTATTTCTTGAACGAGCTGCCTACGACGCCGAATGCGCGGCAGACGAAGATCAAGGATTTCAAGAAAGGGATGGCAAACATATCCCGTGATGATCAGGATTTCCTCCATCAGTACATGACATTGACCAAGTGTGACCTCTACTTTGCTGACAAGGCAATCATGGTAGAGGGGGCTACTGAGCGACTTCTGATGCCACGGCTGTGCGATCTCGTGGACAAGTCATTGGACGACAAACACAAGCTGGCCAGACAGTACATCACCTGCGTTGAGGTGGGTGGGGCGTACTCTCATATCTTTTACCCATTGCTCGACTTCCTTGAACTCAAGACGCTGGTTGTCACCGATTTGGATTCCACCAAGCCGGTTGAGAAGGAGAACAAGAAGGGAAAAATGATCACAACCTGGGAGAAATGCCCCGTAGCTGAAGGTCAGCGCACTTCAAATGCCGCAATCAAGGATTGGTTCCGCCCGACCAGTACAGAGGTTGGGGACGGCTGGCAGATATCACCGGCCCAGTTGCTTGCAAAGTCTGAAGAAGAAAAGATTAGCGCCTACCGGCGCATCGCGTATCAAATTCCAGAGGACCCCAAAGCTGCCGCCTGCGCGCGGAGCTATGAGGACGCGCTCGTGCTGGCCAACCCGGATCGATTCGAATGGCCCAAAGAGCAAGACGAGGCCACCGAAGCATGGGAAATCGCCAAGGGACTCGCGAAAGCAGATACCGCATTGCGATTCGCGATTCGCGAAAAGGAGTGGAAGGTGCCGCGATACATCGAGGAGGGTCTCGCTTGGCTTTCCGAGCCGCCACCACCGCCAGCACAAGTCCCAGAAGTGCAGAACGCCGCGGTGATCGTATGACAGGTCAAGTCGAAAATCCCGCACTTGAGGCAGCGAAACAAGCGCAGCTGAAAATCGACGAAGCCCTTGACGCGGGCCGTAGCTTTAGGCTTGAGGCCGGTGCGGGCGCAGGGAAGACATATTCTTTGGTTGCAGCCCTACAGCGGCTGATCCAAGAGCGCGGACCCGCTCTCGTTCAATCCGGACAAAAAGTTGCCTGCATCACCTTCACTGAAGTGGCGCGAAACGAGATCGCACAGAAAATTGAGGATCATCCCGCCATTCTCGTCGACACCATCCATGGGTTCTCCTGGGCATTTTTGCGCCAGTTTCAGAAGGCATTAAGAGATGCCCTGGCGGGGATGGAGGAGCGAAGGGAGAAGATCGAGCAAGGCGGCGGCGTCGGTACAAAACCGGTGGACTACGACTTGGGTTTCTTTGGGGTTGATGAAGACAGGATAACGCTGAGCCATGACGACATCCCGGAGCTGATGGCAAAACTCTTATACCAAGAGAAATACAGGCGAATCTTAGGGCAGAAATTTCCTGTAATTTTTATCGATGAATACCAAGATACGCATCGCCAGTTCATGAATTCGATAACGGAGAATTACCTTAAGCCCGCCGCCGGCCCGCTTATTGGACTCTTCGGAGATCACTGGCAAACCATTTATCGAAGCGAGTACGAGCTGGCGCAGTATCCAATCGAAGAGATCGCCAAAGGCTCGAACTTCCGATCTGCGCCAGCCATCGTGAACGTACTCAACAGGCTGCGCCCTGAACTACAGCAGGCGGAGCATGACCCGGAAGCAAAGGGCGAAGCCCGGTTCTTTCACACGAATTCCTACCGAGGTGAGCGAACAAGTGACAGACATTCTAAAGAGGACCTGCCACCACAATTGGCGCGAGAAACCCGAGAGGCTCTGACGCGGCGCCTTCGGAACGAAGGGTGGGATATGAGTAAAACAAAGGTACTTATGCTCACTCACAATGTCTTGGCAGCGGAGCAAGGCTATCCAAATATCGCAGAGATCTTTAGCGGGCGCACCGACCTTTTCGCAAAAAAGGAAGACCCAACGATCAAGTTCTTCGCTGAAGTTGTTGAGCCGATGTGCGCTTCTTACGCCTGTTCGCGCTATGGAGAAATGTTCAAGATACTTGGCTCGGGTCCAGCGATTACCAGACATGAAGACAAGGAAAATTGGCGTCGGGATATGGATGCTCTTCAGATGCTACGGACGGAAGGCACGATCGGCCAAGTTATCGATTGTTTGCAATCAACCAAGCGGCCGCCCATCCCCGACCGCGTCCTGCGGCGTGAAGAAGAACTTAGGCACTTGGATGGCGCCCCGATTCCCGAGGAGTCGTCGGTGCTCCAACGGCACAGCAAGCTGCGCGACGTTCCATATCGTGAAGTCATCGAGGTAGTCAAATTCATTGAGAAGCAAACCTCATTCGCAACCCAACATAGCGTCAAGGGCGCTGAGTTCGAGAACGTTCTTGTCGTACTGGGTGGCGGCTGGAATCACTACAACTGGCCGCAGCTTCTTGAATTGATTCATACTAAAGCGTTAAATGCCAAGAACAGCAAAGGCTTTTACCGCGCCCGCAATCTCTTTTACGTATCCATATCCCGACCCATGACACGTCTCGCTGTACTTGCGACCCAATCCATTCCCCCCCGCGCGCTCGAAGCAGCCAGTCATCTGTTCGGGGCTGTTAACGTTGAAGAGCTTAAGGTGGGGACGTGAGGCACGCTCGGGTTTGTAGAGGGACTGCATCTTGCGAACATTTGATTGGTCTTCAGCTTTCTCCATCGGCTTAAGGGAGTGCTAGCATAATAATTGGGAGCTTTTGAATGCTATATCCAGCTTGGTGCGACGTAAATATCCAGGACCAGAACAACAAGCAGCTGTGGAGACTATCCGAGCGAGATGGAGGAAGAGCTGCCATCGAAGCTACACTCACTACTCGGATCCGATCTCACTACGACAATCTGGACGCGATAGCTGAGGACGTCCGTGAGCTGGGATATCCAGGCGCGGCGGCAATTTTGGCTGAGCGCATGCCGCGCTCCCCGCGCGCACGTTCAGGAGAGCTTGGCGAGATCCTCGCGACCGAGTTGGTCGAAGAACATCTTGAGTTCGAGGTCCCGGTCCGTCGCCTTCGATACAAGGATGGTAGAGAGATGGCGCTGCGTGGCGATGACTTCGTCGGTCTAAAGCTCGATGCTCAACAAACTCTGCACTTCTTGAAAGGCGAATCGAAGAGTCGCGCAAACCTCGCCAATGCCACCATTTCGGAGGCACGAGAAGCGCTATCCAGAGACGATGGGAGACCTACAGCTACATCTCTCCTCTTCGTCGCGGATCGACTCATGGAGGGCGAAGGCGAACGCCGGCAGATGGGCAGACTGATTCGCAACGAAGTCTCCAGTCGAGCCGCGCCTCCGGGGCGGACTAGTCATATGCTGTTTACCTTGTCCGGCAATGCCACGCCTCAGGCGCTACTCGACGATCTTGCGGCGGCGGATCTGGTTCGTCCCCATCTTTCTGCGCACCTGCGCATAGAAGACCATCAGGCATTCATCCAAGCCTGCTACGAGAGGGCCCTGGCGCTTGGAAACGACTGAAGAACTTACTGCATTCTTGCGCGACATCACGCAGGACGGATATCGAGGCCGCCTCCAGGCCCGGGGTCAAGCTAGGGCCCTGATTCGCCATGAAGGAAACTTGCCACCCGACGCTCCCGCTTTCAGCGAAGAGATCGATTCCGATCTTGCGGACTATGGCCTCTCAGTACTACGCGCTTCCTTAGCGCTGCGCGAACTTGGAGGCGATGCAGAAACTTGGCGAAAGGGCTTCCTGCAGGCGGCCGGAGCCTTTGAGGCCTTAGTTCAGAACGGATCGCCGGCCGACGCATCTCGAGGGTTCTACCGGACGGCAGGGGCTGCTTCTTATCACTTGGCCAACTACTCTGCGCTGGCATTTTCGCTTCTGACACAAGCTCAGGCCGATCAGAACCGTTCGCCCGTGGAGGATGCGCTCACGCTTCTCATCGTGCGCGATCTTCAAGGTCTGGGCCAGCGTGCGAGGGCGTGGCTTAGCAGCCCAGCTAACCGCGATGAGGGAATCGCCAGGGAAGCGGCCGAGGGAGCGCTTGACCCCGACGGGATCGTCTCGCGTGTGGCGACGTCGACAATGTTCAGAGCGTTGGTGTTCTTTGAGTTTGCTCTGCAAACCGGCCAAGAGTCCCTAGTCGTAGAAGCTCGAAACCTGCTGAGGCGGTCGATTTCGTTGACCAAAGCGGCAAGCGCGGTGTCACTCTGGTGGATTCTTCGGATCACTGCGAACCTGATCGATGATCTTTGGTCAAGCAGTCTGCACAAGGTTCTTCCCTCCGAAGGCCCACCAGGCTCGCGAGACTACGCGCAGCTCCGGAAGCTTTTTGTGGCCGAGTTGTACAGCAGGAAGTCCTCTGAGGTCGAACTGTGGCCTTCTCAACTGCAGGCGGCACAACGAGCCGTCGACGTGTCCGACGACCTAGTGGTGGCTCTCCCCACAAGCGCCGGCAAGACGCGGATTGCAGAGATCGCCGCATTGATGGCTCTGGCGTGTGGTCGACGCGTTTTGATCGTCACACCACTCAGAGCATTGTCGGCTCAGACCGAACGTTCCTTCCGCAAGACGTTCACACCTCTTGGATTTTCCGTCTCGTCACTGTATGGAAGCAGCGGCATAGCGGGAACTGACGAGGATGCGCTGCGGGAACAGAGCATCGTCATAGCGACCCCAGAGAAGTTGGACTTTGCTTTGCGGAACGACACAGACATCATCAATGACGTCGGCTTGATCGTGCTAGATGAAGGTCATCTGATCGGCCCAAGCGAACGCGAGATCCGCTACGAGAATCTGGTGCAGCGGTTACTGCGGCGCACGGACCACGGCGAGCGCCGGATTGTTTGTCTTTCGGCAATTCTGCCGGCGGGCGATCAACTCAACGATCTAACTGCGTGGATTCGCAGTGACACACCTGGCGATCCGATCCAGTCTAGTTGGCGCCCCACACGCCAGCGCTTCGGCACCCTATCTTGGATCGGAAATTCCGCTCGGCTGGGCTTTGACCTTGAGCCTGATGGCCCGTTCATTCGACACTTTGTGCCAGAAGCTCCGCCTATTCGGCCTCGTCGGAAAGCGTTTCCCAAGGACAACAAGGAACTGACGCTCGCAGCCGCGTGGAGGTTCTCTGAGCAAGGCAAACGAGCTCTTGTCTTTTGTACCCAGCGAGATCATGTTGAAGGATTTGCGAAGACTGCCCTAGATCTGCAGCGACGGGGCTTTCTGCCGTCCCTGCTTGCCATTGCCAAGGAGGTTGAACGTGCGATGGCCGTAGGCAGGGAGTGGTTAGGCGCTGAACATCCGGCAGTACGCTGTCTGGCCATCGGTGTTGCGATTCATCATGGGCGTCTTCCTGGCCCCTTCTTGCGGGAAGTGGAGGGACTGCTTGCCGCCGGCGTCTTACGCGTTACCGTGGCATCGCCCACCTTGGCGCAAGGTTTGAACCTCAATGCGGCGGTGCTCCTGATCCCGAGTTTGTACAGGGCGGGCACCCTGATCACGGGTGAGGAATTTGCCAACGTCGCAGGTCGCGCTGGTCGCGCGTTCGTGGATCTCGAAGGGCTCGTGATCCACGTCATGCATCAACCGGACAATTGGCGCCACCAGCAATGGAGGCAGTTGGTCACGTCGGCGAAGGCCCGGTCACTCTCTAGCGGCATCATTGTCGTGGTCAACGAGGTCGTGCGGCGCCTCGCCACGTCGGGTGTGTTTTCGCGTGAGGATGCCATGGAGTACCTGTCTAGCACGCGAGATGCTTGGTTTCCGGAAGCAGCTGATGGCGAGCTGGAGTCAGACTCAATGGAGAGCCTTATTGAGCGGTTGGATGCAACCGTCCTCGGGCTCATTGAAGCGCTTGACGCGCAAAGCGCGGATCTACCAAGGCTGATCGACGAAGCCCTTTCGGGCTCACTTTGGGCGAGGCAAATCGCCCGTCTTGGCGCCGTCGAGAAGCAGAATCAATTGTGGATTCTCCTCAGCAGAGCACGACTCATTTGGAACAAGACAACGGTCGAGCAACGGAAAGGGCAGTTCGCGATGGGCGTGGGACTGGAATCGGGCCTCGCAATCGATGCATTGGCTGCCGAGCTGACTCAGCTTCTTGACCGTGGCGATGAGGCCGCTCTCGCCAGCGACGCAGATGCCCTCATCGCTGCACTTGTCGGAATGGGAGAACGGCTTCTTGCCATCCGCCCCTTTGTGCCAGATGACCCGCTGCCGGCGAACTGGAGAGACTTGCTGGCCACTTGGGTGCATGGTCAGGATGTAGCGGCCATCGGCCAAGAGGCGATGCGAATTGTGGACGATGCATTTGTCTATCGCCTGGTCTGGGCGATTGAAGCGCTCCGGATGAATCGGCGCATCAATGGAGGCGAGTCAGAACTGCCCGTAGAAGGAGCCGCTGCCGCGTGCCTGGAAGCTGGACTACCATCCAACGCCATGGCCATGCTTGTTCGAGCCGGACTGCCCTCACGGGTTGCCGCCAAGACAGTCGTAGAGCAGCTCGCGCCCGGGTTCACGAATCGCGCAGAAATGAAAGCCTGGCTACGATCGGCAGAAGTGGCAGCCTTCGACCATGCTCCTGAATGGCCCACGATTGAGACGCACGCAATCTGGCAGCAATTTCGACGCGACGCACTTTCAAGCGTGGACGGCAAGTGGACGTCACAGGAGTGGACCATGCAATGGTCGACAGACTCGGCAGTGCCTCTGCGCGTCGAAGTTGACCCTCAAAGTGGGCAAGTCTCGATCACGACGCCTGACTTTTCTCAGCTCACCACGATCAACCAGAGGCTTCGGACTGAAGCTCCAAGCCTATTTGAAGTCGCAGCGCTGCGGGACGGCACAAATGTCAGCATACGCCGCATTGGTCGAGGCGAGGCCCACTGGGTGGAAGAAGGGGAGTGAGCTGACGCGGATGTAAAGACGAGCTCATCTACTTTGCAGTAGATCTTTCAGCTGCTTCTAGGCAAGAGCTGGCAAAGACCTTCTGGGTCATAAAGGTCGAGGCCGGGAGATATGCTCCGGTCCTCGATCCTTGCCGTCAGTTCCAAAGCCGACCAATTCCGCTGACCGGCGATATTTATCGATAGCCGCCATGACGCGTTGACTCATAGATCAACGCGCGGCGTCGCACTCTCAATAGCTCAATATAGTCCTCAATGGACTTATTTCACTCCCATTCAATAGTCGCCGGCGGCTTCCCCGAGATGTCATAAACAACCCGCGACACCCCCCGCAACTCATTGATGATCCGGTTGCTCACCGTCCCCAGGAACTCATACGGCAGATGCGCCCAATGCGCCGTCATGAAATCAATCGTCTCCACGGCCCTTAGCGCAATCACCCACTCATAAGCGCGCGCATCGCCCACCACGCCCACCGACTTCACCGGCAGGAACACGGCAAACGCCTGGCTGGTCTTGTCGTACAGATCCGCCTTGCGCAGCTCATCAATGAAGATGGCATCGGCCTTGGCCAGCAGCTCGGCGTACTCGCGCTTCACTTCGCCCAGGATACGCACGCCCAGGCCCGGGCCCGGGAACGGGTGACGGTAGACCATGGTGCGCGGCAGGCCCAGCTCCACGCCCAGGCGGCGCACTTCGTCCTTGAACAGCTCGCGCAGCGGCTCCACCAGGCCCAGCTTCATGTGCTCCGGCAGGCCGCCCACGTTGTGGTGGCTCTTGATCACATGCGCCTTGCCAGTCTTGCTGCCGGCCGACTCGATCACGTCCGGGTAGATGGTGCCCTGCGCCAGCCACTTGGCGTTCTTCAGCTTGTTCGACTCTTCGTCGAAGATCTCAACGAACAGGTTGCCGATGATCTTGCGCTTGGCTTCTGGGTCGCTCACGCCTTCCAGCGCGGCGAAGTAGCGGTCGGCGGCATTCACGCGCACCACCTTCACGCCCATGTGCTCGGCGAACATCGCCATCACCTGGTCGCCTTCCTGCCAGCGCAGCAGGCCGGTATCCACGAACACGCAGGTCAGCTTTTCGCCGATGGCCTTGTGCAGCAGCGCAGCCACCACGGACGAATCGACGCCGCCGGACAGGCCCAGGATCACTTCGTCATCGCCCACCTGCTCGCGCACGCGGGCGATCTGGTCGTCGATGATGTTGGCGGCGGTCCACAGGGTCTGGCAGCCGCACACATCCACCACGAAGCGGCGCAACAGCGCCTGGCCCTGCAGGGTGTGGGTCACTTCCGGGTGGAACTGCACGCCGTACCAGCGCTTTTCTTCGTTGGCCATGGCGGCCACCGGAATGCGGTCGGTGGTGGCGGTGATGGTGAAGCCCGGCGGCGCAACGGAGACGTGGTCGCCGTGGCTCATCCAGACATTCAGCTTCGGCTCGCCGCCGTGGTCGCTCAGGCCCTTGAACAGCGCATCGGGGTTGATCACGTTCACTTCGGCGTGGCCGAATTCGCGCTGGTCAGCGGCTTCGGTAGCGCCACCCAGCTGCGCGGCCAAGGTCTGCATGCCGTAGCAGATGCCGAAGATCGGCAGGCCGCTGTCGAACACTTCCTGCGGCGCGGCCGGCGCACCCGGCAGCGTGGTCGATTCCGGGCCACCGGAAAGGATGATGCCCTTGGCGCCAAACGCGGCGATCTCGGCCGGGTTGTGGTCCCACGCCCAGATTTCGCAGTAGACGCCCAGCTCGCGGATGCGGCGGGCGATCAGCTGCGTGTACTGCGCGCCGAAATCGAGGATGAGGATCTTGTCGTTATGGATGTTGGTCATGGTGCCGTTCCAGTGGTGTTTTTCGCAGCGCCCGGCGCTTCAAGGCTCTGCGTCAGCGTGGCGATGAACGCCTCGCGTTGTTGAATATGTGAGGGGTCTTCCTCGTCCCAGCGCAGCATCAGCAGGCCGTGCGGTGCGTCGGGGTTGGCGCGGTCGGCGCGCGGCAGCTCGGCGATTTCCTGCACTTCGGTGCCGGGCACGATGCGCCGTTGCAGCGCAGCCATCGAGACGCCCGAATCCGTAGCGCCCCAGGACGCCCAGCGCACGCTCATCCGCGCGGGCTCCAGCGCGCCAAGTACCGGCGTCAGCACCGGATCATCCGGCCCGTGCAGCAGCTCGGTAATGCATTGCAGGATGACCTGCAGCGGGCGCTCGCCGGTACCTTTCAGCAGCCAGCGCTGTTCGCCTGCGGGCTGCACCTGCCAGCCCTTCGGCAGCGAGAACGCGTTCTGGCAGGCCTGCACGTCCTGCAATTGCGAAACCGCCGCGCCCGGAGACCCGGAGCGCGGCGGCGGTTCGGACAACGAACAGCCTGCCATCAGCAGGCTGCCCGTAATCGCAAGAGCAGTTCGCAAGCGCATCAGGCGCGGTAGTTCGGCGGCTCTTTGGTGATCGTCACGTCGTGGACGTGGCTCTCACGCTGGCCGGCGCCGCTGATCTTCACGAACTTGGGCTTGCTGCGCATGTCTTCGATGGTGGCGCAACCCACGTAGCCCATGGTGGCGCGCAGGCCGCCCATCAGCTGGTGGATGATGCCGCCCACCGGGCCGCGGTACGGCACGCGGCCTTCGATGCCTTCCGGCACCAGCTTGTCGGCGGTGGCGGCGTCCTGGAAGTAGCGGTCCTTCGACCCCTTCTCCATGGCAGCCAGCGAACCCATGCCGCGGTAGCTCTTGTACGAACGGCCCTGGTACAGCTCGGTCTCGCCCGGCGATTCCTCGGTACCGGCCAGCAGGCCGCCGACCATGATGGTCGAGGCACCGGCGGCCAGCGCCTTGCCGATGTCGCCCGAGTAGCGGATGCCACCGTCGGCGATCAGCGGGATGCGGTCCTGCAGGGCTTCGGCCACCAGGTCGATGGCGGTCACCTGCGGCACGCCGACGCCGGCGACGACGCGGGTGGTGCAGATCGAGCCCGGACCGATGCCGACCTTGACCGCGTCCGCGCCGCTGTCCAGCAGCGCCAGTGCGGCTTCGCCGGTGCAGATGTTGCCACCGATGACCTGCACGTTCGGGAAGTTCTTCTTGACCCAGCTGACGCGGTCCAGCACGCCCTGCGAGTGGCCGTGCGCGGTATCAACCACGATCACGTCCACGCCGGCGGCGACCAGCGCTTCCACGCGGCGGTCGGTATCGCCACCCACGCCGACGGCAGCGCCGACCAGCAGGCGGGTCGACAGATCCTTGGCAGCGTTCGGGAAGTCGGTGTTCTTCTGGATGTCCTTGACGGTGATCAGGCCACGCAGCTCGAACGAATCATTGACCACCAGCACCTTTTCGATGCGGTTGCGGTGCAGCAGCTGCAGCACTTCGTCAGACGCGGCGCCTTCCTTGACCGTGATCAGGCGATCCTTCTTGGTCATGATGTGGCGGACCGGATCGTCCAGCTCGGTCTCGAAGCGCATGTCGCGGTGGGTCACGATGCCGGCCAGCAGGCCGTCGCTGCCCACCACCGGCACGCCGGAGATGTTGTGCGCCTGGGTCAGGGCCAGCACGTCGCGGATGGTGGTTTCCGGGCCGACGGTGATCGGGTCGCGGATGACACCGGCCTCGAACTTCTTGACCTTGGCCACTTCCGCGGCCTGCTGTTCCAGGCTGAGATTCTTGTGGATGATGCCCATGCCGCCGAGCTGGGCCATGGCGATGGCCAGGCGGGCTTCGGTGACGGTATCCATGGCTGCGGACAGGATCGGAAGCTTCAGCTTCAGGTCTCGGGTCAACCGCGTTTCGAGGTTGACGTCCTTGGGCAGGATGGTCGAGTGGGCGGGGACGAGCGAGACGTCGTCGTAAGTGAGTGCTTCAGCCTGGATGCGCAGCATCGGCATACCCGAGATGTGGGGAAGCGCGACATTTTACCCCTTTTCAGGGGCCAAGAACAGCATTTTTGGTAGCCAGAATTGGAACTTCGCGCGACACAGTGTCGCACCCGCTCACCTGTAGAGCCGAGCCCACGCTCGGCTGCTTTCCGCCAGACCGCGATGAGCCGAGCATAGGCTCGGCTCTACAGCAGGCCCAAGGCCCGGTGCCGCCTTTGGTAGGTGCCAACAGCAGGTCAGCTCAGCGCTTCCGCCGCTTCCAGGGTGTTCTGCATCAGCGTGGCCACGGTCATCGGGCCCACACCACCCGGCACCGGGGTGATCCAGCTGGCCCGCTGGGCAGCCGCTTCAAACCCTACGTCGCCCACCAGGCGGCCGTCATCCAAGCGATTGATACCCACATCGATCACCACCGCGCCCGGCTTCACCCACTCGCCCGGCACGATGCCCGGGCGGCCGACCGCCACCACCAGGATGTCGGCGTTGCGCACGGCCTGTTCCAGCACGTCCTTGGGGGTGAACTTGTGGCAGCTGGTCACGGTGCACCCGGCGATCAGCAGTTCCAGGCCCATCGGACGGCCGACGTGGTTGCTCACGCCCACGATGGTGGCGTTGCGGCCGCGCACCGGCTGGTCGGTGTGGCCCAGCAGCGTGGTGATGCCGCGCGGGGTACACGGGCGCAGGCCGAACTCGCGCAGGGCCAGGTGGCCGACGTTTTCCGGGTGGAAACCGTCCACGTCCTTGCGCGGGTCGATGCGCTGGATCAGCCGGCGCGCGTCGGGGATCCCCGGCAGCGGCAGCTGGATCAGGATGCCGTGGATCTTCGGGTCGGCGTTGAGCTGGTCGATCAGGTCAAGCAGCTCGGCTTCGGTGGTACCGGCCGGCAGATCGTAATCATGTGCTTCGATGCCGACCTTCTCGGCGGCACGGCGCTTGTTGCGCACGTACACCGTCGAGGCCGGGTCGCCACCGACCAGCACCACGGCCAGGCCCGGGCGGCTGCCACCGGCGGCCACGCGGGCGTCGACGCGCACCTTCAGGCTGTCGAGCAGGTCCTCGGCGATGCGGCGGCCATCAAGGATGCGGGCAGGATGCTGGGGGGCGGAATCGGTCATCGGAGGCAGGCGTGGGGCGGCGGGGACGCTATTGTCCCCGATTCAGGCCCCCTCGCCCACCGCCACGGTACCAATCCCACCCGCCCTTGTAGAGCCGAGCCTACGCTCGGCTCACGCGCGCAGCGCGGCTTTTTCGCAACCTGACCGAAGAGCAGCCGAGCATGGGCTCGGCTCTACAACCGTCCGGCCCGCCCTTGTAGAGCCAAGCCTACGCTCGGCTCACGCGCGCAGCGCGGCTTTATCGCAACCTGACCGAAGAGCAGCCGAGCATGGGCTCGGCTCTACAACCGACCGACCCGCCCTTGTAGAGCCGAGCCTACGCTCGGCTCACGCGCGCAGCGGGGGGTACATCGCAATTTGGCCGAAGAGCAGCCGAGCATGGGCTCGGCTCTACTCTTCCTCTTCCGGCACATCCTGCGGGTTCAACGTCTTGCTTGCCCGCTTCGGCGCGGTGAACGGCGTCGGCGTCGGCACGCCCTGGCCGGCGTTGCCAAACACCATCTTGGCGCCGGCATTCAGACCACCACCAGCAATTTCCAACTCGAAACGCTCGGCATCGCGGCGGCGGATCTGCTCGGCAATCTCCACCGCGTCATCCTCATCCGCACCCAGTTCCACCAGCGCGGCCTGGCCAAACAGCACCGCCGATTCAAACGTCTCGCGGATCTGGAAATCGACACCGGCATGGATCAACCGCAGCGAATGCTCGCGGTCGAACGAGCGCACCATCAGCTTGGCCTGTGGGAACTCGTGCGACACCAGTTCGACGATGCGGTCGGCGGCCTCGGCCTTGTCCACGCACACCGCAATCGCACGTGCGGTGGCCGCGCCCGAAGCATGCAGCACATCCAACCGCGTGCCGTCGCCGTAATAGATCTTGAAACCGAAGCGCGCCGCGCTCTGGATCATCTCCACATCGTTGTCGATGATGGTCACGTCCACGTCGCGCGCCAGCAGCGACTGGCTGGCGACCTGGCCGAAGCGACCGAAGCCGATCAGCAGCACGCTGCCGGACAGGCCGTCGGCCTCGTCCACGCCGTCCATGTTCACCGTCGGCTTCGGCGCGATGCGCTTGTAGACCAGCACCACCAGCGGGGTCAGCGCCATCGACAGCACTACCATGGCGGTGAAGTTGGCATTGATCTCCAGGTTGATCACGCCGGCCGATGCCGCGGCGGAGAACAGCACGAAGGCGAACTCGCCGCCCTGCGCCATCAGCACGCCGCGGTCCAGCGCCTGCGCGTGGTCGCTGCCCATGACGCGCGCGACCACGTAGATGCACAGCGCCTTGGCCGCCATCAACGCCAGCACCAGGCCGAGGATCAGCTGCCAGTTGCCAGCTACCACGCCCAGGTCCAGTGCCATGCCCACGCTGAGGAAGAACAGGCCCAGCAGGATGCCGCGGAACGGTTCGATGTCCGCTTCGATCTGGTGGCGGAAGGTCGATTCGCTCAGCAGCACGCCGGCCAGGAACGCGCCCATCGCCATCGACAGGCCGGACAGCTGCATCAGCAGCGCCGCGCCCAGCACCACCAGCAGCGCGGCGGCGGTCATCACCTCGCGCGCCTTCGATTCGGCCAGTACGCGGAACAACGGGTTGAGCAGGAAGCGGCCGACCAGCACCAGGCCGACGATGGCACCGACGCCGATGGCCACCGACAGCCAGCGCGAACCCTCGCCATCGGCACTGCCCGCGCTCGGCGCCATCCACGCCACCAGCGCCAGCAACGGCACGATCAGCAGGTCTTCGAACAGCAGGATGGAGACGATCTTCTGCCCCGACGGCAGCGTGATGTCACCGCGCTCGGCCAGCAGCTGCATCACCACCGCAGTGGAGGTGAGCACGAAGCCGGTGGCGCCGATGAAGGCCACCTGCCACGGCAGGCCGAACAGCTTGGCGATGCTGGTCAGCACCAGCGCACAGGTGACGATCTGCAGCGTGCCCAGCCCGAAGATCTCCTTACGCAGGCTCCACAGGTGCGAGGGCCGCATTTCCAGGCCGATCACGAACAGGAACATGACCACGCCGAGTTCGGCGGTATGCAGGATGGCCTGCGGGTCGGAGAACCAGCCCAGCCCGAACGGTCCGATCGCCAGGCCAGCGGCGAAGTAGCCCAGCACCGAGCCCAGGCCGGCCCGGCGGAACAAAGGCACCATCACCACCGCCGCGCCCAGCAGGGCGACGACCTTGACCAGCTCGCTGGTCGCTGCTTCTACCGCCATGCGGTGTGTTCCCCAAGATCCAGAATCGGGTTCAACAATAGAGCAATGCCGATGACGGCAATAGCACGCATGTTGCGCCGGATTGTCTTGAAGGTGGAACGATGGTGGGGCCCGCCCCAGCATCATCCCGAAACCATGCACATGCTTGGGTGGGCGCCATGACCTGTAGAGCCGAGCCTACGCTCGGCTGCTCTTCGTGCCGAGGCCAGAAGCAGCCGAGCATGGGCTCGGCTCTACAGTAGATCCACGCCATGCGTGGATGACGCACAGCCGCCGCGCCCCGGTAGATCCACGCCATGCGTGGATGGATCCCCGGCCAGCCTCACCCCCCCCGGCAGAACGCGGCGTAATCGATATACCCCGGGAATGGCACACCCGGCGCACATACCGGGCACTGCGGGTCCGGGCGGATGCCGGTCTCGCGGAAGCGCATGCCCACCGCATCGAAGCGCAGCAGGCGCCCCACCAGCGGCTCGCCAATACCCAGCAGCAGCTTCAGCACCTCGGTGGCCTGCAGCACGCCGGCCAGGCCAGGCAGCACGCCCAGCACACCGGCCTCGGAACAGTTCGGCGCGAACTCCGGCGGCGGTGGCTCCGGGAACAGGCAGCGGTAGCACGGCGCCACGCCACGCTGGCGGCCAGCGTCAAACACGCTTACCTGGCCGTCAAAGCGCTCGATGGCGGCATAGACCAGGGGCTTGGCGTGCTTGATGCAGGCGTCGTTGAGCAGGTAGCGCAGCGGGAAGTTGTCCGAGCCGTCCAGCACCACGTCCACGCCGTCCAGCAATGCATCCACGTTCTCAGAGGTCACCCGCTCCGGCACCGCCTCGACCTCGATGGAGGGATTCAGCGCCAGCAGGCGCTCGCGAGCGGAATCGACCTTGAGCTGGCCGACGCTGGCTTCGGTATGCACGATCTGCCGGTGCAGGTTGCTGCGCTCCACGCGGTCGTGGTCGGCAAAGCGCAGGTGCCCTACCCCGGCGGCGGCCAGATAGAAGCCGGCTGGCGCACCCAGGCCGCCCGCGCCCAGCACCAGCACGCGTGATTGCTGCAGCCGGCGCTGGCCGGCCTCGCCGACCTGTGGCAGCAGCAGATGCCGCGAATAGCGATCAAAGAAATCGCGGTCGGCGGCGCTGGCCAGCGGCTGCACCAAGGGCAGCGACTGCTCGCGCCAGGCCACGGTACCGCCCGTCACGGAAGCGACGTTTGTGTAGCCGGCCTCCAGCAGGAACTGCACGGCATCGGCCGAGCGCTTGCCGCTCTGGCAGATCAGCAGGATCTCCTGGTCGCGCTGCGGCAGATGCGCGGCCGGGTCGGCCTGCAGCTCGCCCTTGGCCACGCCGCGCGCGCCCTCGGCCATGCCGCCGGCCCGTTCGTGCGCCTCGCGCACATCGATCAGCACGGCGCCGTGGGCCAGGCGCTCGCGCGCCTGCGCGGGGGAAAGCTCTTGGATGCTCATGGCCGCATTATCGCGCAGACGCCTTCGCCGCGCCTTGCCCCGAACATGGCACCATGCGGGCGTTGCCCCCTGCATCCCGGAACCGCTGCATGCGTGATGCCACCGAATTCTGGCGTGACCCGCGCATGCCCTTCGTCGAAAGCCGACGGGCGTGCGACAGCCGCGCCTGCCACCGCCCGCACAGCCATGACACCTTCTCGATCGGCGCCGTGGACGCCGGCAGCAGCCTGTTCACCGGTGCTGCGGAAGGACCGCGCCTGCTGCAGCCCGGCAGCCTGGTCGGCGTGCCCGCAGGCCGCGTGCACGCCTGCAACCCCCTGCCCGGCCAGGTCTGGAGCTACCAGATGCTGCATCTGGACGCGCGCTGGATGGCCGAGGTCCGCGCCGAGTATGACGACCTGCCCGAACCCGACTGGCAGCAGGAACCGATCCGGATTTCCAACCATCGCCCGCGCTACCAGCAGTACTGCCAGCTCAACCAGACGCTGTTCTCCGACGATCCGGTCAGCGTCAAGGAAGCTGCCCTGATCGCGTTCGTCGGCGATCTGGATGAACACGATGGTGTAGCCGTGGCTGGCCCGCCTGAAGATGCCGCATTACAGCAGCGGCTGCAGCCGGTGATGGACGTTCTGCGCCAGCGGCTCGAACACACCCCGGCCCTGCAGGAGCTGGCATCGCTGGCAGGCATGAGCCGCTACCAGCTGATCCGCGCCTTCCGGCGTGCCACGGGCCTGACCCCGCACGCCTGGCAGATCGACCAGCGCATCCAGGAGGCCCGGCGGCGGCTGTGCGAAGGGCAGGCACTGGCCGTGGTCGCCCATGCATTGGGGTTCGCCGACCAGAGCCATTTCCAGCGGGTCTTCAAGGCCCACGCCGGTGCGACCCCGGGCCAGTACCGGCGCTGAGCCTGCAATAACGTTCAATACCATCGCGCGGCGCATCCCCACACTGGCGCCCCCGCCAGCCGCCGCCGGACCCGATGGAACAGTTCCTGGTCATCGCCACCGTACATTTTCTCGCCCTGCTCTCACCCGGCCCCGACTTCTTCCTTGTTGCGCGCACTGCGATCACCTCTGGCTGGCGCACCGCCAGTGGCGCCTGCGCAGGCATCGCCCTCGGCAATGGCGTCTTCATCGTGGCCGCCTTCACTGGAATGGCCATGCTGCGCGCAGGTAGCGCAGGGTTCATTGCGGTGCAGTTGGCGGGCTGCGGGTTCCTGCTGTACCTCGGCACGCTGTTCCTGCGCCATGCGGGTTCGACGACGCTGCAGGCATCTGACGCTGCCGCCGGATCGCGAGCGGACGGTGCCCACGGATGGTGGAAGGCGGCAGGGCTGGGCGCCCTGTCTGCGCTGCTGAACCCGAAGAATGCGCTGTTCTACGCAACGTTGGCGGCAATGCTCAACGGCCCGCAGGCCAGCACCGCAACGAAGTTCTTCTATGGCGCGTGGATGTTCGGCATCGTCCTGCTATGGGATCTGCTGGTAGCCGCGCTGGTCGGCCACCCGTGGGTGCTGGGCCGATTCGCACGCGCCCTGCCTTGGCTGGAGCGCGCCGCAGGGCTCCTGATGATTGCGCTGGCGCTATGGATCGTCGTGTCGCTGTGGGTGGGCTGATACCGGCGATTCGCGCCTGTCGCAATAGCGTTCAATACGGCGCGTCCGCACCAGCCCACACTCGGCACTTTCTGTAGGTCGGTGGCAGGTTTACGTGCAGCAGTTCTTCATCGTCGCGGTGCTGTACGGCTTCGCCATGCTCCTGCCTGCTTCCAATCACGCGAAGATCCTGCGCACCGCAATGGGCGCGGGCGGGCACGCCGCCATGGCCGCGTCGTTCGGTATCGCCATCGGTACGGGCGTCATCTGCGCCATGGCTTTCGTTGCAGCGGCCATGCTGGGAAACCGCGGCCTGTGGACGCTGGCGATGCAGTGCACGGGCTGCCTCCTGCTGTTGCGCCTGGCGGGCATGTGCCTGCGCGATGCCGGGCTGACCACCCTCTCTCCGCTTTCCCTGCAGATACCCTGGGGCCTGAGGGCCCGCTCCCGTTGGCCGCACGCCGAGGCTGGATGCCTGTTGGCGCTCGCCAGCACCAGCAACTGGATGCTGCAGTTCGCGGTGGCTGCCCTGCTTTCCGGCCTCGTTGCCGACACTGGCACCAAGGCCGCTTACGTGGCCGGCCTGAGCGGCGTCGCGCTGTCGCTCGGCCTGCTGATGGCATGGCTCGGCAGCCATCTGCGCTGGGCACGGAGGTATTGCCGACTCCTTCCGTGGCTGGAGCATGCCGCAGGCCTGGTGACCGGGGCGGTGTCGGTGGCGTACCTGGCAGGAGCATTGGGTACCACCCTGGTCTGGGCAAGCATCACGGGGCAGGCGCGGCTGCCGGAATCGATGATGGCCGCACCCCGCAGCATCCCATGCGCCTTGCCACATTGCCGCGCACGTCGCGGCGGTCGCCCAGATCGAGATCTGTAGAGCCGAGCCCATGCTCGGCTGACGCACGCAGCGCGCCTCGTCAATCCGCGAAAAGCAGCCGAGCATGGGCTCGGCTCTACAGACCGGTTCGCCGCAACGAAAAAGGCGGCCCTGCGGCCGCCTTCCCGTGAATCACTTGCCCTTGACGTGCTTCATCAAGCGCCGCTTGGCCTTGACCTGCCGCTCGGTGAGGACGTTCTTCTTGCCCTCGTACGGGTTGGTCCCCTCGCGGAAGATGAAGCTCACCGGCGTGCCGATCAGCTTGAAGCGCTTGCGGAAGAAGTTCTCCAGGTAGCGCTTGTACGACTCCTGCAGCTCCTTCAGGCGGGTGCCGTGCACGATGAAGGTCGGCGGGTTGGAACCGGCCGGGTGCACGTAGCGCAGCTTGGAGACATGGCCGCGGATGGTCGGCGGCGGGTTGGTCTCGTAGGCCACTTCCAGCGCCTTGTTCACTTCGCTGGTGGTGAAGGTCTTGTTCGCCGATTCGTGCGCACGATGCACCGCGCGGAACAGCTCGCGCAGGCCCGAGCCGTGCTTGGCCGAGATGCGCACCGATTCGGCCCACGGCACGAAGCCCAGCTTCAGCGACAGCATGGTTTCGGCCTGCTCGCGCTGGTACTCGGTCAGGCCATCCCACTTGTTGATGGCGATCACCAGCGCGCGGCCGGCGTCGAGCACCGCACCGAGCACGGTGGCGTCCTGGTCGGTCACGCCTTCGGTGGCGTCCAGCATCAGCACGGCCACCTGGCACTGTTCGATCGACTGCATGGTCTTGACCACCGAGAACTTCTCGACGACCTCGTCCACGCGCGAACGACGGCGCAGGCCGGCGGTGTCGATCAGGCGGTACTCACGGCCGTCGCGCTCCAGGTCCACCGCGATCGAGTCGCGGGTGGTACCCGGCACGTCGGAGGCGATCATGCGCTCCTCGCCGAGGATGCGATTGACCAGGGTCGACTTGCCCACGTTCGGGCGGCCGACGAAGGCGATGCGGATGCGGTTCGGGTCGTTGTCCAGCTCTTCGCCGCTGCCTTCTTCCGGCAGGCGCTGGATCACTTCGTCCAGCAGGTCGTCCAGGCCCTGGCGATGCGCGGCCGAGACGGTCAGCATCTCGCCGAAGCCGTAACGGGCGAACTCGGAACGCACGCTGTCCTCGTCGGTGCCGTCGATCTTGTTGATCAGCAGCAGCGTCGGGCGCGACAGCTTGCGCAGCCAGGCCAGGATCTCGTCGTCGAGCGCCGAGGTGCCCTCGCGCGCGTCGACGACGAACAGGATCAGGTCGGCTTCGGCCGCGGCCGCACGGGCCTGGCGCGTGGTGGCGCCGGCCAGGCCTTCGTCTTCCCCGGCGATACCGCCGGTATCCACGACGAGGAAATGGTTGTCCTCGTCGAGGCGGCAGACACCGTAGTTGCGGTCGCGGGTGACGCCAGGCTGGTCATGGACCAGCGCGTCACGGGTGCGCGTAAGCGCATTGAAAATAGTCGACTTGCCGACATTCGGCCGTCCAACCAGGGCGACCAGAGGCAGCATCGCGATTACTCCAATTTTTTAGTTTGCCAACCGGAAGGCGGTCAGCTTGCCATCCACGTTCTGCACCAGCAGCACCCCGTCTGCGACGACCGGCTGGGCCAGCAGGGCGTCGCCGCCACTTTGTGCCCGTGCCGCCATCGCACCATCGGAGGCCTGCAACCAGTGCACGTATCCCTTGTAGTCACCGACCACGACGTAGTCGCCGTGCAGTGCCGGGCCGGTCAGGGAGCGACGGGCCAGTGCCGTCTGCGACCACATGGCTGCGCCGCTGGCCTTGTCCAGGCCGAACACGCCGCCCTTGTTGTCGGTCACGAACACATTGCCGGACGATACCGCCACGCCACCTGCGCCGCCATGGTCGCGCGCCCACAGCGGGCGACCGGTCGGGCCTTCGAAGGCCATGGTCTGGTTCTTGAAGCTGCTCACGTACAGGGTGTTGCCGTCGAGCACCGGTGCGCCGTCGACGTCCGCCATGCGCTCCAGCTCGGTGCGGCCTTCGCCGTTGCCGAGGTTCTGTTCCCACAGCGTGCGGCCATCCTGCTGGGCCAGGGCCGCGACCGCGCCCTCGTCCTTGCCGATGAACAGCACGCCCGGGCCGGTCACCACCGGCGCGTTGCCGCGCACGGTCAGCGCCGGCAGCTCGCTCGGGTTGAACCACTTCTGGGTGCCGTTGCCGACATCGAAGGCGGTCACGCGGCCGTCGTTGCTGCGCACGTAGACCATGCCCTGGGCAACGGCCGGCGCGGCGATCACTTCACCCGGAACACGGGCGCGCCACTTCTCGCTGCCGTCGTTGATGTCCAGCGCGATGACCTGGCCATCCAGCGTGCCGATCACGACCAGGTTCTCACCGACACCCGGGCCGCCGGACAAGCGCAGCTTGGCCTTCTTCTTTTCCTTCTTCGGCTCCCAGGTCCAGACCTTCTTGCCGGTCTGCAGGTCGATGGCGTGCACGCCACCGGTGATCGCCGCAGCGAACACGTGGCCGTTGGCCACCGCCGGGCCCTGGCGCACACCGATGCGACGCTCGCCCTTGCCGAGGTTGACCGACCAGATCTTGCTGACCTTCACGGTCGGCTCGAACTTGACCAGCTCAGCCGGTTCCTGTGCCTTCTTCGCCGCCGCGTCCTTGCCGGCGAACCAGCCCTTCATGGTGCCGCAGCCGGTCAGGGCCATGCCCATCAGGAGCACGGTGGCGACGCGGGTGATCATGACCTTCTGACTCATCAAACCGACTCCGCAGGGGCGGCAACGGTGCCGCCGGCGTCCATAACCTTGGTTTCCAGCAAGCGCCGCTGCGGCGCTGCCACGTCCAGCGTCTTCAGCGCCTTCTCGTACTGTACGCGGGCCTCATCGCGCTTGCCCTGCGCCATCAGCGCATCGCCATGGATTTCCAGGCTGCTGCTGTCGGTGGCGCTGCCCAGCAGCTTGATGGCCTCGTCGCTCTTGCCGGTGGCCACCAGCAGGCGGGCCACACGCTGGTCGACCACGCGCTGCAGGTCACCTTCGACCTTCACATTGCGCAGGGTGGCCAGTGCCTCTTCGTTCTTGCCGGCGTCGACCTGGGCCTTGGCCAGCTGCAGCGCCGCGAGGTCGCCGTAGATGCTGGACGGGCCGGCTTCGAGCGCCTTGACCGCCTTGGCGGCGTCGTCAAGCTTGTTCTGCTGTAGGCCCTGCAAGGCCTTCTGGTACTCGACATTGGCCGAGGCCAGCTTGCTGCCCTGATCCTTCTGGTACCACTGCCAGCCGGCAATGGCACCGATGGCGATGACTACGCCACCGAGGATGCTGGCGCCATTCTTCCGCAGCCAGCTGCGGACGCGTTCACTTTGTTCGTGCTCGTCGAGCAGATCGTCGATCGCCATGCGTACTCTCGCCCCGCCCGTCGGGAGGGACCATTGGGTTTAATCGAAGGTGGTGAAACCGCGCCTCAGTGCGAAACCGGGACTACGGAGCCTTCAGAGGATACCTGAAAGCGTGCCACGTTGGCTCGCTGGTAGGGGGTCAGATCGACGATAGCGCCGTTCTGCTGAACCTGGACCGCCGAGGCGTTGCCCAGGGTCACCCGGGTCACCTGGCCCGGCGTGAAGCTGCGGGTCTCGCCGGACTTGATCAGTGCCTTCTCGACGGTGCTGCCGTCCGGGCCGCCGATGTCGACCCAGCTGTCGCCGCTGAACTGCATTTCCAGCGCATTGCCGGCAGCCGGGGCCGGCGCCGGGCGCGGCACCGGGGCCAGCGAGGCGACGTAAGGGGTGGCCGCCGGCTTGCTGGCCGGGGCCGGGGTCGCTTCGGCCGGGGCGGCCGTCTCGCTACCGGCTGCGGACGGCGTGACCGGCACGGCGGCCGGGATCACGTCCAGCGAGGCGGTGCTCGGCGACGGGGTCGCGCTGCCGTCGAAGTGGCCACGGGTGGCGAACCACACCGGCACCGCCAGCACGGCGGTGATGCCGACATACAGCACGCGCCGGCCGAGGTTCTCGGCAATACGGCGCGCACGCGGGGTATGGGTATGGCTGACCAGGGTGGGCGGAACCACCGGGCCGACCTGGGCCTGCTCCAGCAGCTCGCCCACGTCCACGTCGAGCAGGCGCGCATAGCTGCGCAGCTGGCCGCGCACGAATACCGGCGCCCCCAGCTTCTGCCATTGTTCCTCTTCCAGGGACTTGACCACCTGGACCGGCATGCGCAGGCGCGAGCCGACATCTTCGAGGGTCAGTCCGGCCGCTTCACGGGCCTGGCGCAGGCGGGTGCCGCAGCCGGCCGCAGTCTCGAGAGCGCTCACAGTCTGGTCATCAATCACAATGCATCAACCCTGGAGTTAGGAGCCCGCATCCTGCGGAAATTCCTGTCGAATCCGCTGCAGATAGCGATCAGATGCCGCCCGATCGCCCAGCCTCGCTTCGATTTGAGACGCAAGTTGTAACACGGAACGCGTTGCGGGTGCAGCCGCAATCCTACGTTCGGCGAAGGCCCGGGCCTCCATGTAGCGGCCCTGGCGGAAGCTCAGCTGGGCCATCGACTCCAGCGCAACCGGGTTGGCCGGCGCCGCGACGAGTGCCGCGCGCAGGTCGCGCTCGGCACGTTCGAGCTGCCCAGCGTCCAGTGCGCAGCTGCCGGCATTGGCCTGCGCTTCGCCCGGGGTGGCATAACCCGGCGCCTGCAACGCGCGGTCGAACCAGACCAGCGATTCGGCCGGCTGGCCCTGCTGGCACAACCAGGCACCGTAGTTGTTGAGCACGTCTCCGCGCTGCGGCGCCAGCTCGGCGGCCTTGCGGAAATTCTCGCCCGCCTGGCGGGTGCGGCCACGACGGTCATCGATGCCGGCCTGCAGCACCAGCGCGTCGGGCGCCTCGGGCGCCAGCTTCAGCGCTTCGCGCACCTTGCGCTCGGCGGCGTCGAGATTGCCGACCTGCATGTCACGGGTCGCCAGGGTCAACAGGTCGCGCCAGCGCACTTCGCGCCGCACGCTTTCCGGGTCACCCACCGAATAGACCGGTGCCTGGCTCGGCCCGAGCTTGGCCTTGGGATGGGATTTGCAGCCGCCGACCGCAACGGCCAGCACGCCTGCGAACAGAACCAGCCAGAGGCGGTCAGGCCGCGGCATCGCTCCCCTTCCCCGCCTGCAGCGTCTTGTTGAATTCCGCCTGGCGGCGGGTGCGGTCCATTACCTGGCCCTTGAGCTGGCCACAGGCGGCGTCGATGTCGTCGCCACGGGTGCGGCGGACCATGGTCAGCACGTTGCTGTCGAGCAGGATCTTCTGGAAGGCGCGAATGTGCGCTTCTTCCGAACGCTCGTAGCGGGTACCCGGGAACGGGTTGAACGGAATCAGGTTGACCTTGCCCGAATCCTTGGCCTGCACCGCGTTGTCGAACTGGCGCATCAGGCGGGCCAGCTCGCGGGCATGCTCGGGCTTGTCGTTGATGCCCTTCATCAGGGTGTATTCGAAGGTGACCGACTCGCGGCGCTTGTTGGCGCGCAGGTAGCGTGCGCACGAGGCCATCAGCTCGGCGATCGGGTACTTCTTGTTGAGCGGCACCAGCGTCTCGCGCAGCGCGTCGTTCGGCGCATGCAGCGACACCGCCAGCGACACGTCGCTTTCGGCAGACAGGCGGTCGATCTGCGGCACCAGGCCGGAGGTCGACAGGGTCACGCGCTTGTTGGCCAGGCCGTAGCCCAGGTCGTCGCGCATCACGCTCATGGCGCGCACGACGTTGTCGAAATTCATCAGCGGCTCGCCCATGCCCATCATCACCACGTTGGTGAGGCGGCGCATCTGGTGCGGCACGTTGCCCAGGTGGCGTGCGGCAACCCACACCTGGCCGATGATCTCGGCGGTGGTCAGGTTGCGGTTGAAGCCCTGGGTGGCGGTGGAGCAGAACGTGCAGTTCAGGCCGCAACCGACCTGCGAGGACACGCACAGCGTGCCGCGGGTCTTGTCCGGGATGTACACGGTCTCGATGGCGTTCTTGCCATCCACGCCCATCGCCAGCAGCCACTTGTGGGTGCCGTCGGCGGAGGGCTTGTCGAACACGATGTTGGGAACCAGCACCTCGGCATGGGCCTGCAGCTTGGCGCGCAGGACCTTGCCGAGGTCGGTCATTTCATCGAAATCGGTGACGTAGCGATGGTGGATCCACTTCATCACCTGGTGGGCGCGGAACTTCTTCTCGCCGAGAACCTCGACGAAGAACTTCTCCAGGCCCGCGCGATCGAGGTCGAGCAGGTTCTGCTTGCCAGCCGTGGGCGCCGACTTCGGCAGCGGCTGGATGGCGGGGGACTGTACGACCTCGTTCACGGCATTACTCTCAGCGCGAGACGACTTCGGTGGCGGCGAAGAAGTAGGCGATTTCAATCGCGGCATTCTCGACCGAGTCCGAGCCGTGGGCGGCATTGGCATCGATGGATTCGGCGAAGTCGGCGCGGATGGTGCCCGGCGCGGCTTCCTTCGGGTTGGTGGCGCCCAGCAGGTCGCGGTGGGCCAGGACGGCGTTCTCGCCTTCCAGGGCCTGGATCATCACCGGGCCGGAGATCATGAATTCGACCAGCGCGTTGAAGAACGGACGCTCGCGGTGCACGGCGTAGAAGCCTTCGGCTTCACGACGGGACAGCTGCTTGTACTTGGCGGCCACGACCTTCAGGCCGGCCTTCTCGAAGCGGGCGTAGATTTCGCCGATGACGTTCTTGGCAACGGCGTCCGGCTTGATGATCGAAAGGGTGCGCTCCAGCGCCATGGGATGTCTCCAATGGAATCGGGCCGCTGATGGCCCGAAGGGTAACATGAAAAAAACCCGCGTCGGGACGCGGGCTTAGCCTGATAAACGTAGGCGAATTGTAAAAGATAAAGCGGCTGGGTGGTAGAGGGCCTGCGGCCCTCCTGTAGAGCCGAGCCCATGCTCGGCTGACCTTTGGGCCGAAGAGCAGCCGAGCATGGGCTCGGCTCTACAGGTTCAGATCCACCCATTCACCCAGCTGAGCGGATTCTGACCGTCCGAGCCATTTTTGCTGCACTGCAAAATGCCATACGCTACCGTCTGGTCCTAGTATCAAACAATCGTTTGATTAAGGTCCGCCCGCCGATGGCCAAACCCGCCCACTTCTCGACCAAAGACCGGATCCTCGGCGCGGCCGAGGAGCTGTTCGCACAGCACGGCTTCGCCGGCACTTCGCTGCGCCAGGTGACCAGCCAGGCCGACGTCAACATCGCAGCGGTCAACTACCACTTCGGCTCCAAGGAAAACCTGGTCAACGAGGTGTTCCGCCGCCGCATGGATGAGATGACCGGCGCCCGCCTGTCGCAGCTCGAACGTGCCCGCAGCGAACACCCCGGGCAGCTGCGCCCGGTACTGGCCGCCTTCGTCGAGCCGGCCCTGGCGCTGGCCCAGGACCGCCAGAACGGCGGCGCCTTCGTGCGCGTGATCGCCCGCGCCTACGCCGAGAAGAACGACAACCTGCGCAAGTTCCTGTCCGACCACTACGGCCACGTGCTGCGTGCGTTCGGCAAGGCCATCGGCGAGTGCGTGCCGGACCTGAGCAAGGAAGAGCTGTACTGGCGCCTGGACTTTCTTGCCGGCTCGCTCACCTATGCCATGGCCGACTTCGGGCTGATCAAGCGTCCCGCCGGTGTCACCGAAGCGGCGCATCGTGCCCATGCCGCCCACGAACTGATCCATTTCGCCGAAGCCGGGTTCCGCGCCGCCGCACGCGCCAGCGCCCTGCCCGCTTCCGTTTGATTCCACCCAGTAACTGCTGACCAACAAAGGCCCTACACCATGTCCAATTCCCTGCTAGTCCGCCGCGCCGCCGTGCTGGGTGCCGGCGTCATGGGTGCCCAGATCGCCGCCCACCTCACCAACGCTGGCGTCGACACCGTGCTGTTCGACCTGCCCGCCAAGGAAGGTCCGGCCGATGGCATCGTGCTGAAGGCGATCGCCAACCTGGGCAAGCTGAGCCCGGCGCCGCTGGCCAGCAAGTCGCTGGCCGAAGCCATCACCCCGGCCAACTACGAGTCCGGCCTGGAGCAGCTGAAGGACTGCGACCTGATCATCGAGGCCATCGCCGAGCGCATGGACTGGAAGCAGGACCTGTACAAGAAGATCGCCCCGTTCGTGGCTGACCACGCGGTGCTGGCTTCCAACACCTCGGGCCTGGGCATCAACAAGCTGGCCGACGTGCTGCCCGAGCAGCTGCGCCACCGCTTCTGCGGCGTGCACTTCTTCAATCCGCCGCGCTACATGCACCTGGCCGAGCTGATCCCGGCCACCACCACCGATGCCGCCGTGCTGGAAGGCTTGGAAGCTTTCCTGGTCACCACCCTGGGCAAGGGCGTGGTGTACGCCAAGGACACCCCGAACTTCATCGGCAACCGCATCGGCGTGTTCTCGATCCTGTCGACCATCCACCACACCCAGCAGTTCGGCCTGGGCTTCGACGAAGTGGACGGCCTGACCGGCCCGCTGGTCGGCCGCCCGAAGTCGGCCACCTACCGCACCTCCGACGTGGTCGGCCTGGACACCATGGCGCACGTCATCAAGACCATGGGCGACACTCTGCCGAATGACCCGTGGCATGAATTCTTCAAGTCGCCGAAGTGGCTGGACGCGCTGATTGCCAAGGGCGCGCTGGGCCAGAAGACCGGCGCCGGCATCTTCCGCAAGGTCGGCAAGGACATCGTCGTGCTGGACCTGGAGAAGCAGGACTACCGCCCGGCCGACCGTACCGCCGCTCCGGAAGTGGTCGAGATCCTGAAGATCAAGAACCCGGCCGAGAAGTTCGCCAAGCTGCGCGAGAGCCAGCACCCACAGGCGCAGTTCCTGTGGGCGACCTTCCGCGACCTGTTCCACTACAGCGCCTACCACCTGGCCGACATCGCCGAGACCGCGCGCGACGTCGACCTGGCCATCCGCTGGGGCTACGGCTGGTCGCTGGGCCCGTTCGAAACCTGGCAGGCCGCCGGCTGGAAGCAGGTCGCGCAGTGGATCGCCGATGACATCGTGGCCGGCAAGAGCATGAGCAACGCGCCGCTGCCGGACTGGGTGTTCGATGGCCGCGATGGCGTGCACGCTGCCGAGGGCAGCTACAGCCCGTCGCGCAACGCCAAGCTGCCGCGTTCGTCGCTGCCGGTGTACCAGCGCCAGCGCTTCCCGGATCCGCTGCTGGGCGAGAAGTTCGCGCCGGGCGAAACCGTGTTCGAGAACGACGGCCTGCGCATGTGGCACGACGGTGATGGCATCGCCGTGGTCAGCTTCAAGACCAAGATGAACACCGTGTCCGACCAGGTGCTGGATGGCCTGCAGGAATGCGTCAGCCGCGCCGAGAAGGACTTCCAGGGCCTGGTGATCTGGCAGCAGAAGGAACCCTTCTCCGCCGGTGCCGACCTGGCCGGTGCACTGGGCCTGCTGCAGGCCGGCAAGGTCGACCAGTTCGAGGAAATGGTCGCCAACTTCCAGCGCACCAGCCAGCGCATCAAGTACTCGCTGGTGCCGGTGGTGGCCGCCGTGCGTGGCCTGGCCTTGGGTGGCGGCTGCGAGTTCCAGATGCACAGCGCCAAGACCGTGGCCTTCCTGGAAAGCTACATCGGCCTGGTCGAGGCCGGCGTCGGCCTGCTGCCGGCGGGTGGTGGCCTGAAGGAACTGGCCGTGCGCGCCTCGCAGGCCGCAGGCCCGGGCGGTGACGTGTTCGCCGAACTGAAGAAGACCTTCGAGACCGTGGCGATGGCCAAGGTGTCCAACTCGGCGGTCAACGCCAAGGAACTGGGCCTGCTGCGCAGCACCGACAAGGTGGTATTCAACAGCTACGAGGCCCTGCACATCGCCAAGGCCGAAGCACGCGCCCTGGCCGAAGCCGGCTACCGTCCGCCGCTGCCGGCACGCCGCATCCAGGTGGCCGGTGACGTGGGTATCGCCACCTTCAAGATGATGCTGGTCAACATGCTGGAAGGCCGTTTCATCAGCCCGTACGACTACGAGATCGCCGAGCGCATCGCCACCGTGCTGTGCGGCGGCAAGGTCGACCGCGGCACCCTGGTCGACGAAGAGTGGCTGCTGACCCTGGAGCGCAAGCACTTCGTCGAACTGGCCCAGCAGGAAAAGACCCAGGCCCGCATCGCGCACATGCTAAAGACCGGCAAGCCGCTGCGGAACTGATTGATGGCGGGTGCCGGCCACGGGTCGGCATCCCTCTGCCTCTGGTGGGTGCCGACCGTTGGTCGGTACTCCGGCTAAAAAATTCAAGAGATCACTGCAATGACCAAGCAAATCCAGGACGCCTACATCGTCGCCGCCACCCGTACCCCGGTTGGCAAGGCGCCCAAGGGCATGTTCCGCAACACCCGCCCCGACGACATGCTTGCGCACGTGCTGCGCAGCGTCGTCGCCCAGGCCCCGGGCGTGGACGTCAACCGCATCGATGACGCCATCATCGGCTGCGCCATGCCGGAAGCCGAGCAGGGCATGAACGTGGCACGCATCGGCGTGCTGCTGGCCGGACTGCCGAACACCATCGCCGCACAGACCGTGAACCGCTTCTGCTCCTCTGGCCTGCAGGCCGTGGCGCAGGCCGCCGACGCGATCCGCCTGGGCAACGCCGACCTGATGCTGGCCGGCGGCACCGAGTCGATGTCGATGGTGCCGATGATGGGCAACAAGATCGCCATGGCACCGAGCGTGTTCGACAACGACCACGTCGCCATCGCCTACGGCATGGGCATCACCGCCGAGAAGGTGGCCGAAGAGTGGAAGATCTCGCGCGAAGACCAGGACGCGTTCGCCCTGGCCTCGCACCAGAAGGCCATGGCCGCGATCCAGAACGGCGAGTTCAAGGACGAAATCAGCCCGTACGAGATCGTCTCGCACCTGCCGGACCTGGCCGATGGCCAGCGCATCATCACCCGCAACAAGATCGCCGACACCGACGAAGGCCCGCGCCCGGATTCCTCCGCTGAAGGCCTGACCAAGCTGCGCCCGGTGTTCCGCAACGGCCAGTTCGGCGGCACCGTCACCGCCGGCAATTCGTCGCAGATGAGCGATGGCGCCGGTGCCGTGCTGCTGGCCTCGGAGCAGGCGATCAAGGACTACGGCCTGACCCCGCTGGCCCGTTTCGTCAGCTTCTCGGTGGCCGGCGTGCGCCCGGAAGTGATGGGCATCGGCCCGATCGCCGCGATCCCGAAGGCCCTGAAGCAGGCCGGCCTGACCCAGGACCAGCTGGACTGGATTGAACTGAACGAAGCCTTCGCCGCGCAGTCGCTGGCAGTGATCCGCGATTGCGGCCTGGACCCGAGCAAGGTCAACCCGCTGGGCGGCGCGATCGCCTTGGGCCATCCGCTGGGCGCGACCGGCGCGATCCGTACCGCGACCCTGCTGCACGGCCTGCGTCGTCGCCAGCAGAAGTACGGCATGGTGACGATGTGCATCGGCACCGGCATGGGCGCGGCGGGTATTTTCGAGGCGCTGTAAGGTTCAAAGCGTTGCCGGCTGATTGTTGGTTGGCTGTGGGGCCCGGGTGGGTGAGGCTGCCCGGGACACGCCGTAGACCCGTCCCTGAGGGCTTGGCAGCGGCATCCATGCCGCTGACAGTCCCGGTCAGCCTCACCCACCCGCGCCACCCGGCATTCCGCTCGGCGGAAGGGTGAGCAAAGGCAAGGCAAGAGCCGGGGTCAGAGCCTTTGCTGCGCAAGGGGATCTGACCCCAACAAGCAAAAAAGGCAGCCATTGGCTGCCTTTTTTGCTTGTTGCTCTCGCCTTTGATTCCGCCCTTCCCGTCCGCGCCGCACGGAAACTGTCGACAGGGGGCGGATGGCCCTCTCCAAAACCGTTGGCGCCATGGGCCCGAGGCATGCCTCGGGCGGGTTGGGCAGGACGCCCAACCCCGGTCTTGCCGTGTGCGCAGGACAGCGCACACGAGCAAGGCGCCATCGAGCCCCCATGGGTGAGGGCGCTTTGCTTGCGAAGCACTGCTTCGCAAGCGCCCGAACGCACAGCCGCCAGCGGCTGCGCCGGTCTGGGGGTTTACGGCGTGTCCTGCAAAGGCCCACCCGTCCCGCCCATCACGTATCGATCAAGGCGCTGCACGGAGCGCTTGATAGAACCCTTATTCCGCCAGCATCGCCGCCAGCTTCTCCCGCGCGGGGCCGGCCAGCTTCGGGTTGTCCAGCGCGAAGCGGATCGTCGCCTCCACCAGCCCCAAGTGCGTGCCGCAGTCGAAGCGGGTGCCCTCGAAACGATAGGCATCGACTTCTTCGGTCTTCAGCAGCTCGGCAATCGCATCGGTCAGCTGGATCTCGCCACCGGCACCAGTCTGGGTCTGTTCCAGTAGTTCGAAGATCTTCGGGCTCAGCACGTAGCGGCCGACCACCGCCAGGTCACTCGGCGCGTCCTCCGGCTTCGGCTTCTCGACGATCTGCGAAATGCGACCCTTGCGGCCATCGAACGCCTCAGTGGCGACGATGCCGTAGCTGGCGGTCTTTTCGTGCGGGACGTCTTCGACCGCGATCACGCTGGCACCGCTGGCTTCATTGAGGTCGGCCATCTGCTTCAGCGCACCGGCACCGCGGTTCCAGATCAGATCGTCGGGCAGCAGCACCGCGAACGGCTCGTCACCGATCACAGCCTTGGCACACAGTACTGCGTGCCCGAGGCCCAGCGCCTCGGCCTGGGTCACGAAGATCGCGCGCACGCCATTGGGCAGCACATGCCGGATCAGCTCCAGCTGCTCCTGCTTGCCGGCGCGCTCGAGCTTCTGCTCCAGTTCGTAGGCCTTGTCGAAATAATCGGCGACCGCGTGCTTGTAGCGGTTGGTGATGAACACCAGCGTGTCGCAGCCGGCTTCGATGGCTTCATCAACGGCGTACTGGATCAGCGGCCGATCAATGATCGGCAGCATCTCCTTCGGCACAGTCTTGGTTGCTGGCAAAAAACGCGTTCCCAGCCCTGCCACCGGGAAAACTGCCTTGCGAATTCGCTTGCTCATTGGTGCCTGTTCGCCTCACGTGCCGGAAAGGGCACGACTTTAGCGGATGAAATGTAAGCATCCTGTTCGATTGGCGAGAATTCCGGCATCGTCGCAAACAGAATTTCCTGGATGCTGGCAGTGTCGTAGCTGGCAATCGCCTCACGCAGGCGCGGAACATTGCCCAGCACCAGGTCGCGCGAGAACGTACGCACGCCGGCCTCGAGAATCTTCGGGTGCGCGGTCGAACGGTAGTCTTCGTCCGAATAGAACAGGGTCTCGTGCAGCTTCTCGCCCGGGCGCAGACCGGTATAGATGATCTGGATGTCCTTGTACGGCTGCTTGCCGGTCAGGCGGATCATCTGTTCGGCCAGCACGCGGATCGGCACCGGCTCGCCCATGTCCAGAGTGTAGATCGCACCATGCGACGCCGACGCGGCCGCCTGCAGGATCAGCTGGCAGGCCTCGGGGATGGTCATGAAGTAACGGCTGACTTCCGGGTCGGTGACCGTGACCGGACCACCGCGCAGGATCTGCTCGCGGAACAGCGGCACCACGCTGCCGGCCGACGCCAGCACGTTGCCGAAGCGCACCGTGACGAAACGGGTGTGCGTGGACTTCTGGTCCAGGCTCTGGCAGATCATCTCGGCGTAGCGCTTGCTCGCACCCAGCGCATTGACCGGATCGACCGCCTTGTCCGTGGAAATGAACACGAAATGCTCCACGCGGGCTTCCAGGCACGCGCGGGCGACGTTCTCGGTCGCCAGGATGTTGTTGCGCACCGCTTCGCGCAGCTGGCGCTCCAGCACGGGCACGTGCTTGTAGGCGGCGGCATGGAAGGCGGTATCGACCGGGTGCAGCGACAGCGCGTGGCGGATCACCGCCGGGTCACCGCAGTCGCCCAGCACCGCCTCGATCTCGACATCGGGGAAGCTGCGCCGCAGCTCGCCTTCGATGGTCAGCAGCAGCAGCTCGCTGATCTCCAGCAGGATGATGCGACCTGCACCGTGCCGCGCGCACTGGCGACAAAGCTCCGAGCCGATCGAACCACCGGCGCCGGTGACCATCACAGTGCGCCCACCCAACCAGCCGCGGATCAGGTTCCAGTCCGGCATGATCGGCTTGCGGCCCAGCAGGTCTTCGATCGCCACTTCCTTCAGCTGGCCTGGCAGCGACTGGCCCTGCAGGATGTCGCTGAGCTTGGGCACGGTACGGAACGGAACGCCGGTGCTTTCGCAGATCGCGACAACGCGCTGCATGCCTGCGGCGTCCAGTGACGGCATGGCAATGACCAGCAGCTTGGCAGCGGTCTCGCGGACCACCGTCGGGGCGTCATCCAGGGTGCCGAGGATCGGCAGGCCCTGCAGCTTGGCACCCCGAAGGTGCGGTGCATCGTCGAGCAGGCCGACCGGCTCGAAGTTGCCGGAACGACGCAGGTCGCGCACCAGTGTTTCCGCCGCCTGGCCGGCACCGAGGATCAGCACGCGGCGGGCGCTGGAATCGGACTGCAGTGCCTGGTAATCCTTCCAGGCCCGGTACAGCAGGCGCGGTGCGCCCAGCAGGGCCGACAGCGCGAACGGGTAGATCACCAGCACCGACATCGGCACGCCGTCGAAGCGCTTCCACATCAGCACCAGAACGATGGCGACCATGCCGATGAAGCTGGCCTTGAAGATGTTCAGCAGGTCGCTGACGCTGGCGAACCGCCACAGCCCGCGATACAGGCCCACGCGCCAGAACACCAGGCCCTGCAGCAGCAGGACCAGGGTGGTATCGACGTTCCACAGGGGCAGCGCCGGAGCGTTGGGCAGGATCGAGTAACGCCCTGCATGGAGCAACTGCCAGCATGCCCAGACCATGAAGAGGTCGTGGCAGACGATGGCCGAACGCGGCATCAGGCCGAGGATTCTGTCCCGCCAGGGTGAAGCCATAAGTCAGGTATTTCCTTGTCGGTAGCGCATTCCATTGCGCAGGAGGAGCCAGAGGACGCTCAGCGCGGTGAACCACGCGATCGCCACGGCAGCCTCCCACCTCGGCTGCAAATTGGAGCAGACATTGAACACTGTAATACTGAACAGGCCCAAAGCAAAGTACATCCCTGTCACCTGGGGGTGACTGGCTCCTGCCTGCACCGCGCGCTGGTAGACGTGCTGGGTATGGGGTTCCATCCAGCGTTGTCCCGAAATGATGCGCGCCAGCAGTGTGAAGCCCGCGTCCACGAGGAACGGCGAAACCGGGACCAGCAGCAGGATCCAGTTGATATCGGTACGCACGCTGGCGAGCGCCAGCACCGCTGCGACCGCGTACCCCAACGCGCCGCTTCCGACATCGCCCATGAAGATCCGGGCCCGAGGGAAGTTGAACGGCAGGAATCCAAGGCAGGCCAGGCCCAGGGCCACGGCAGCCAGCGAGTAGGGCCACGGCAGCACCGGCGCCAGCCCCAGCATCGCCACGACGGCCTGGCTGGCGGCAATGCCGTTGATGCCGTCCATGAAATTCCAGATGTTGATCAGTGAGGCGGTGAACAGCAGCACCAGCGCCGCCAACAGCCAGCTGCCACCATTCACCTTGACCAGGCCGGCCAGCAGCGCCGCGGCGATGAAATGCACCAGCAGGCGACGCATCGCCGGCAGGGGCCTGTGGTCGTCCCACCAGCCGATGCCGGCCACCAGCACCAGCCCAAGGCTGGCCACCAGCACTGTCGGCGTGCTTTCGGGCCAGGCCCAGATGGCCACGGCTGCAGTCACCAGCAGGCTGATGACGATGGCGATGCCGCCACCGCGCGGGGTAGCGACACTATGGCTGCGGCGTTCGCCGGGCTGGTCCATCAACTGCTGGCGCAGCGCATAGCCACGTGCAGCCCAGGTCAGCACCGCACTCAGCAGGGCGAGCCCCAGCAGCGCGCCCATCACAAGCCAGGGCATGGATCAGAGCACCGCGTAGTTCAGCAGTGGCTTGACCGTCCCCCACTCCTTGCAGCTCGGGCACTGCCAGTGGTGGGTACGCGCACCGAAGCCGCAGCGGGTGCAGCGATAGGCCGGGTTGCGCACCAGCAGCTGGTCAGTGATGTGCTTGAGGTCATGCAGGGTGGCGGTGGAATCGGCGCCCTCGGCGAGGGTGAGGTCGATCAGCGCGGACTCGCCACGCACCGACGGACGATCCTTCAGCTGGCGGCCGAGGTAGGCACGCGCCGGGGCCACGCCCTCCTGTTCTTCCATCAGGCGGGTCAGCGCCAGCACCGGGGCAATGCCACGGTAATGCTCGGTCATCTCCGACAGGAACGCGCGCGCACCTGCCAGATCGCCCACCTTGCGATAGTTCTGCATCAACGCCGGCAGCAGTTCCGGCAGGTATTCGGGATCGTTGCGCGCGGCGCGCTCGAAGGCGCGCACGGCGGCCTCAGGATTGCCTGCGTCGGTTTCCAACCGGCCCTCGATGATGCCGGCGCGCACCGACATCGCATCGGCCTGGTAGGCGCGGGCGATCGCTGCCCTCGCCTCTTCCAGCTTGCCGGCGCCACGGAATCGCTCGGCCAGTTCGCACTCGAACTGCCCGATCAGCTTGCCCATCGGCTCGCCGGTGACATCCTCGAACCGGGTGGCGTTGTCGATGGCCTTTTCCCAATCGCGCTCGGCCTGGTAGATGCCGATCAGGTGCTTGAGCGCCTGCGGTGCGCGCTGATCGAGCTGGGCAAGCTCGGTGAACACGGTCTCGGCACGATCCAGCAGGCCGGACTTCATGTAGTCCTCACCCAGGGCCAGCAGGGCCTGCACGCGTTGTGCGTCACTCAGGTCATGGCGATTGACCAGGCCCTGGTGCAGGCGGATGGCGCGGTCGACCTCGCCACGACGGCGGAACAGATGGCCCAGCGCGACCTGGGTCTCGAAGGTTTCCTTGTCCAGCTCGGCGATGTGCAGGAACAGCTCGATGGCCTTGTCCGGCTGCTCGTTGAGCAGGTAGTTCAGGCCACGGAAATAGGTGCTCGACAGGCGGCTGACCTGGCTGTCACCGTGGCGTTGGCCACCACGCCGCCCGATCACCCACCCGGCCAGTGCGGCCAGCGGTACGAACAGGAAGAACCAGAACCACTCGGTGACGAAATCCATCTTCGATCAACGTCCATCAAAAGATTGGGGGGAAGCAACCGGTGCCGGCGAAGCGGCAGCGGACTTGTTGGCGCGACGCAGTTGGCCGTAGAGCGGAATGACCACGCTCACCAGCACCAGGCCAGCACCGACGATGACGCCGATCAGCAATGCGGCAATGATTGCCACGCCGACCGAGGTCTTCAGTTGGGTGAAAACAAGGTTGATGGTCATCTCGTCCATGTTCATGGCACCGATGATCAACCCAAGAATGAGTACCGCCAGCAGGACCAGCAGACGAAAAACCTTCATGCGACAGCTCCAGTGGCAGGAGTCCGTAGCTTATCCGACTCGCGGCTGGATTCGCACGCGGTGGCGCGACGGCAGGCTCAGGCCGGATCGGCGTCCAGCGGCAGCACACTGCTGACCCGCTCGCGCAATTCCTTGCCCGGCTTGAAATGGGGGACATGCTTGCCCGGCAGGGCAACCGATTCGCCGGTCTTCGGGTTGCGACCCAGGCGCGGCGGACGATAGTGCAGCGAGAAGCTGCCAAATCCACGGATTTCGATGCGATCCCCGGCGGACAGCGATCCGCCCATCATTTCCAGCAACGACTTCACCGCCAGATCGACATCATCGGCCTTCAGGTGCGCCTGGCGGCGCGCAAGGATTTCGATCAGTTCGGATTTGGTCATTACCGGCTCACATCAGGGGCATCTCAGCCTGAAACGGCCCGGGCAATGCCCGGGCCGTCCAGGAAACAACGAACAGCCTAAGGCCGATTACTCGGACTTGTTGCCGTTCAGCTGTGCACGCAGCAGCGCGCCCAGCTGGGTGGTGCCGCTGGAAGCCGAAGAGGACTGGTATTCCTCCAGCACTTCGCGCATTTCAGCGTCGTCCTTGGCCTTGATCGACAGCTGCAGGGTACGGCCCTTGCGGTCCATGCCCACGAACTTGGCTTCGACCTTGTCGCCGACCTTCAGGTGCTGGGTGGCGTCGTCAACGCGCTCGTTGGCGATGTCGCGGGCCGAGACGTAACCTTCGATGCCGTCAGCCAGCTCGATGATCGCGCCCTTGGCGTCGACTTCCTTCACCACGCCTTCGACCTTGGAGCCCTTCGGATTGGCAGCCATGTACTGGCCGAACGGATCCTGCTCCAGCTGCTTCACGCCCAAGGAGATGCGCTCGCGCTCCGGATCGACGGCCAGGACGACGGCGTCCAGGGTATCGCCCTTCTTGAAGTTGCGAACGACGTCTTCGCCGGTGGTGTTCCAGCTGATGTCGGACAGGTGGACCAGGCCGTCGATGCCGCCGTCCAGGCCGATGAAGATGCCGAAGTCGGTGATCGACTTGATCTGGCCCGACACCTTGTCACCCTTCTTGTGGGTGGCAGCGAAGGTTTCCCACGGATTGGCGGCAACCTGCTTCATGCCCAGCGAGATGCGGCGACGCTCTTCATCGACGTCCAGCACCATCACTTCGACTTCATCACCCACCTGGACAACCTTGGACGGGTTGACGTTCTTGTTGGTCCAATCCATCTCGGAGACGTGCACCAGGCCTTCGACGCCCGGCTCGATCTCAACGAACGCACCGTAATCGGTGACGTTGGAGACCTTGCCGAAGACGCGGCTGTTGGCCGGGTAACGACGGCCGATGTTGTCCCACGGATCCTCGCCCAGCTGCTTCAGGCCCAGCGAAACGCGGTTGCGCTCGCGGTCGAACTTCAGCACGCGGACGTCCAGCTCGTCGCCGACGTTCACGACTTCCGACGGGTGACGCACGCGCTTCCACGCCATGTCGGTGATGTGCAGCAGGCCGTCGATACCGCCCAGATCCACGAACGCGCCGTAATCGGTCAGGTTCTTGACGACACCCTTCAGGATCGCGCCTTCCTGCAGCTTGTCCATCAGCTGCTCGCGCTCTTCCGAGTGCTCGCTTTCGACGACAGCGCGGCGCGAGACCACGACGTTGTTACGCTTGCGGTCCAGCTTGATGAGCTTGAACTCGAGTTCCTTGCCTTCCAGGTAGGCCGGATCGCGCACCGGGCGCACATCGACCAGGGAACCCGGCAGGAAGGCGCGGACATCCTTGATGTCCACGGTGAAACCACCCTTGACCTTGCCGCTGATGCGGCCGGTGATGGTTTCGTTCTTTTCCAACGCTTCTTCCAGCTCGTCCCACACCATCGCGCGCTTGGCCTTCTCGCGCGACAGGACGGTTTCGCCGAAGCCGTTCTCGATCGAGTCGAGGGCGACCTTGACGATGTCGCCTTCGGCGACGTCGATTTCGCCAGCGTCGTTACGGAACTGTTCGATCGGCACGATGCCTTCGGACTTCAGGCCAGCGTTGATCACCACGACGTCGCCGCGGACTTCAACAACGGTACCGCTGACGATGGCGCCCGGCTTCAGCTTGGCCAGGTTGGCCTGGCTGGCTTCAAACAGTTCGGCAAATGATTCGGTCATTAGATTTACTCTGTTGGACACATGGGTCGGTGGCGTCCCCTTCAGGGGAATGGCGACCGCCCGCCTGTTGGTCGACCCCGGAAACGCAGGTCGTGTGTAGTAGGAAAACCGCCACGCATCATTGCGCGACGGGGCTGGTACAGCACTGCTATGCGCGACCACCGCCGATGCGGCTGGCAGTGCTCCCGCGCGAACGGATCAGGCAGCCGGAACCGGAAGCAGATCCATCACTCGGGCAACGACATCATCGATGCCGATGCCTGTGGTGTCGATGAGGACAGCATCGTCTGCCGGCTTCAGGGGCGCCACGGTACGCTGAGCATCACGGGCGTCGCGGGCCATGATCTCGCGCAGGAGGTCATCAAAGTTAACAGAAACCCCCTTGTCTTTCAACTGCTTATGCCGGCGCTCGGCGCGCTCCTCGGCACTGGCGGTCAGGAAGACCTTGTAGGGGGCGTCCGGAAAGATCACCGTGCCCATGTCGCGGCCGTCGGCGACCAGGCCTGGCAGTTCCCTGAATGCGCGCTGGCGCTCCTTCAGGGCGGCCCGGACCTCCGGGATGGCGGCAATGGCCGAGGCCAGCGCCCCGGTGGTCTCCAGGCGCAGCTCGTCGGTGGCATCGGTGCCGTTGACCATGACCCGCATGGCATCGCCCTGCTCGACAAACTGAACGTGGGTGTCAAAGGTGCAGCGGACCAGCGCGGAGGCGTCGGAGGTGTCGATGTCGGCCCAGCTTGCGGCCACGCCCACCGCCCGGTACAGCGCGCCCGAATCCAGGTAATGCCAGCCCAGCCTGCGCGCGATGATGCGGCTGATGGTACCCTTGCCGGCCCCGGATGGGCCGTCGATGGTCAGGACGGGAGCGAGTGGATTCATGGGGGTCCCAGAGCGTGTGAAGAGGCCATTCTAGCCCCTGCCAGACGCCCCCAGCGGGATCTTTTGTGCAACCACTTGAAACCATGAGGAAAAGCCCGGTAGAATGGCGGGCTTGAACGAGCGTCAACTGCCGATTGTCTTTCGCATATCGCGGCCACGCTCCACCCGAACAACTACTGTTTACGCCGAGGTATGCCATGAAAGTCCTGTCCTCCCTGAAGTCGGCGAAGGCCCGTCACCGTGACTGCAAGGTCGTGCGTCGTCGTGGCAAGATCTTCGTCATCTGCAAGTCGAACCCGCGTTTCAAGGCGCGTCAGCGCTAAGCCTCACAGCCTTCCGGCTGCGGCTGGCCCTACGCGGGGCCGACCCGATGCAAGAAACCGCCTTCGGGCGGTTTTTTGTTTATGCGGCTTTTTCCTGCCGTTTTTGCTGTAATCGCCTTTCTTGACCACTGGGGAGTAGATCGAGATGAAGCGTTACCTGTCCGCCCTGGCCGTAATGGCCACCCTGGCCGCCGCCACACCGGCACTGGCCGATACCCTGCTTGTCGACCGTGCCCGCGAGAAGCCGGCCGGTGCCCTGCCCGTGCGCGGCCAGAGCATGCAGCAGGTGCAGGCGCAGTTCGGCGCGCCCAGCGAACAACTGCAGCCGCGCGGCGGGCAGAAGCGGCAGTGGCCGACCATCAACCGCTGGGTGTACCCGCAGTTCACCGTCTACTTCGAGAAGCAGAAGGTGATCGACGTGGTGGCCAACCAGGCGGACCCGAACGAAATCGGCCCGAAACCACCGATCCGTTGATCCCTTTACCCGCCGTGGGCGGGCCTGTGTAGCGAGACCATGAACCAGACCCTTCGTTTTCCTGCCGAGTGGGAAGCCCAGAGCGGCGTCCTGATTGCCTGGCCCACCGCCGACACCGACTGGGCCGACCGCCTGGGCCAGGTGGAAGAGACCTACATCGCCCTGGTCGCGGCCATCACCCGCTTCCAGCCGGTGCTGATCTGCGTGGCCGACGACGATGTGGAGACCTATGCCGAAATGCGGCTGCGCTCCAACCGCATCGACATGGACAAGGTCCACTTCACCACGGCCGCCTACGACGATACCTGGCTGCGCGACTCCGGCCCGATCACCCTGCGCCGCGCCGACGGCGGTTTCCAGCTGCTGGACTTCCGCTTCACTGGCTGGGGCGGCAAGTTCGACGCCACCCTGGATGACCAGCTGGTGGGCGTGCTCGACCAGGCTGGCGTGTTCAACGACGCCCCGGTGCGCAGCATCCCGTTCGCGCTGGAAGGCGGCGGCATCGAGACCGATGGCGAAGGCACCCTGCTGACCACCTGGAAGTGCCTGCACGAGCGCCACCCGGACCGCGACCGTGCAAGCCTGAGCGCCGACCTGGCCAACTGGCTGCAGCAGGACCGCGTGCTGTGGCTGGACCACGGCTACCTGGAAGGCGACGACACCGACGCCCACATCGACACCCTGGCCCGTTTCGCCTCGCCTGACAGCATCGTCTACCAGGCCTGCGACGACGCGAGCGACTCGCACTACGCCGAACTGCAGGCGATGGGCAACGAACTGGCCGCGCTGCGTACCAAGGATGGGAAGCCGTACCGCCTGTTCCCGCTGCCGTGGGCACAGCCGGTGATCGACGAAGGCCGCCGCCTGGCGGCGTCGTACGCCAATTACCTGATCATCAACGGCGCGGTGCTGATGCCGGCCTACGGCGATCCGGCTGATGACCTGGCCCGCGACGTGCTGGCCCAGGCCCATCCGGGCCGCGAGATCGTGCAGGTGCCCTGCCGCTCGCTGATCTGGCAGAACGGCAGCCTGCACTGCATCACCATGCAGCTGCCGGAAGGGCTGTTGAAGGCATAAGCCGGACCGGTAGCGCCGGGCCAAGCCCGGCGAGCACAGCGACGACCTGAAAATCCGCCGGGCATGGCCCGGCGCTACCGTGTGCGGACGCCATTCAGCGCGCAACACGCTGCGGCCGCCCATCCGCGCTAACATGCAGGTTTTCTCCCGCAGGAACGCCCCGCATGAACTCGCGCAGCCCCCTTACCGTCGCCCTGATCCAGGAGCGCAACCACGGTGACGCCGCCGCCAACCTGGCGGTGATCGAAGCACGCGTGGCCGAGGCGGCTGCGCAGGGTGCCAAGCTGGTGCTGCTGCAGGAACTGCACAACGGTCCGTACTTCTGCCAGCACGAGTCGGTGGACGAATTCGACCTGGCCGAATCCATTCCGGGCCCAAGCACCGAGCGCCTGGGCGCACTGGCGAAGAAGCATGGCGTGGTGCTGGTCGGCTCGCTGTTCGAGCGCCGCGCTGCCGGCCTGTACCACAACACCGCCGTGGTGTTCGAGAAGGACGGTACGCTGCTCGGCAAGTACCGCAAGATGCATATCCCGGACGACCCGGGCTTCTACGAGAAGTTCTACTTCACCCCGGGCGACATCGGCTTCAAGCCCATCGATACCTCGGTGGGCCGCCTGGGTGTGCTGGTGTGCTGGGACCAGTGGTACCCGGAAGCGGCGCGCCTGATGGCGCTGGCCGGTGCAGAACTGCTGCTGTACCCGACCGCGATCGGCTGGGACCCGGACGACGTGCAGGACGAGAAGACCCGCCAACGCGACGCCTGGGTACTGAGCCACCGCGGCCATGCCGTGGCCAATGGCCTGCCGGTGCTGAGCTGCAACCGCGTCGGCCACGAGGCGTCGCCGCTGGGCGCGTCGGGCATCCAGTTCTGGGGCAACAGCCACGTGCTCGGCCCGCAGGGCGAGTTCCTGGCCGAGGCCGGCACCGAGGCCACCGTGCTGCTGTGCGATGTCGACCTGCAGCGCAGCGAGCACGTGCGCCGCATCTGGCCGTTCCTGCGCGACCGTCGCATCGACGCGTACGGTGACCTGCTCAAGCGCTACATCGACTGAGCCGGAGCCGCGCATGGCCGTCCTCATCCGTGATGCCGGCCCGGCCGACATCGACGCGATCACCGCGATCTATGCGGTGGAAGTGACCGACTTCGTCAACACCTACGAGTACGACATTCCGGACGCGACCGAGATGCTGCGCCGCATGCGCGACATCATTGATCGTGGCTTCCCCTACCTGGTCGCCGAGATCGACGGCCAGGTGGCTGGCTATGCCTATGCCAACACCTATCGCACCCGCATTGCCTACCAGTGGACCGTGGAGAACTCGGTCTACGTCGATGCCGCGTTCCAGGGCAAGGGTGTCGGCACCGGCCTGCTGCAGGCCTTGATCGACGCCTGCGTGGCACGTGGCTACCGGCAGATGGTGGCGGTGATCGGCGAACCGACCAACACCGCCTCGATCAAGCTGCACGAACGCTTCGGCTTCGAGCTGGTGGGCGTGTTCCGCGGCCTCGGCCGCAAGCATGGCCGCTGGCTCGACACCGTGCAGATGCAGCGCGCGCTCGGCGATGGCGCCGACACCGCACCTTCCAATGAATGAACCCATGACCGAAACCCTTCCCGAGACCGGCGACGACCTGTTCGCCGGCCAGCCGGTGCGCGTCGTCGAACGCGACGGCGTGCGCTACACCCTGCTGGGCACCGCCCACGTCTCCCGCGCCAGCGTCGAGGCCGTTGAAAAAGCCATCGACAGCGGCCGCTTCGATGCCGTTGCCGTCGAGCTGGACCCGCAGCGCCTGCAGGCGCTGAGCGACCCCGACACGCTCGCCAAGCTCGACCTGGTCGAGGTGATCCGCAAGGGCCGCGTCGCCCTGTTCGCCGCCAACCTGGCTCTGTCCGCCTATCAGCGTCGCTTGGCCGAGCAACTCGACATCGAGCCCGGTGCCGAGCTGAAGCGCGCGGTGGAGCTGGCGCGCGAGCGCAACCTGCCGGTGCACCTGATCGACCGCGAGGTCGGCCTGACCTTCCGTCGTGCGTCGCAACGGCTGGGCTTCTTCGGCAAGCTGAAGCTGGTTGCCGGCCTCGGCGCCGGCCTGTTCTCGTCCGAGGAAGTGGGCGAGAACGAGATCGAGAAGCTCAAGCAGGGCGACATGCTGGAATCGAGCTTCGGTGAGTTCGCCAGCGAGAGTCCGGCGCTGTACGAAACCATCATCGGCGAGCGCGACCGCTACATGGCCACCCGTCTGCGCGAAGAACGCGACCCGCACCAGCGCGAAGTGCTGGCAGTGGTCGGAGCCGGCCACCTGGCGGGTCTGGCACGCCACCTGGAAACCGACACCGAGGCACCGGCGCCGCTGCGCGCCGAGCTGGAGGCGGTGCCGAAGAAGCGCAACATCCCGTGGTTCACGCTGGGCATCCTGGCGATCGTGGCGACCGGCATCGGCGTAGGCTTCTACCGCGGCGGCCTGGGCGTAGGCACCGAGCTGCTGGCAACCTGGGCGATGTATACCGGCGGCCTGGCCGGCCTGGGCTGCCTTCTGGCCGGCGGTCACCCGTTGAGCATCCTCACCGCGATCGCGGTGGCCCCGTTCAAGCCGTTCCGCCTGAGCATCCCGACCGGCGCCTTCTCGGCACTGGTGGAAGCGCGTGTGCGCAAGCCAGCCTACGAGGACTTCCTGAAGCTGCGCGACGATGCGCAGAGCCTGAAGGGCTGGTACCGCAATCGCGTTACCCGCGTGGTGCTGACCTTCATGCTGACCAACATCGGCAGCATGCTCGGCCTGTGGCTGACCACGTTCAAGGTGTGGGGCAAGGTCGCCGGGTAAGCCTTTCAACCGGCCACGGAATCTGTAGCGCCCGAGCCCATGCCCGGGCGATGCCGCAACGCGGCGAACAGCAGCCGAGCATGGCTATGCCGGCCGTCCTGGCCGACACCCTCCGGACCGTCGCAAGCGACGTTGGCAGCGGCTCCTGCCGTTGCCTTCGGCTCTACAGAGACAAACAGACGCGGCGAGCAGAAAAAAAGGGGGAGGCCGCCCCACTACGACCGGCCTCCCCCACACCACAACACGTTGACGTGCGTTACAGCCGGGCAGCGCCCGGCTCTACCATTTCCACTCCACGCGCGCGGCGGATCAGCCGCGTCACGGCATTGCGCAGGTCATCGAGCACCGCGTAGATCGTCGGCAGGAACAGCAGGCTGACCACGGTCGAGAACGCCAGGCCGCCGGCAATCGCGCGCGCCATCGGCGAGTACTCCGGGCCATTGCCGAACATCTGCGTGTCGGTCAGCGAGATCGGCACCATCGCCAGGATCGCCGTGCCCATGGTCATCATGATCGGGCGCAGGCGTTCGCGTGAGCCTTCCACCAGCGCCTGGGTACGGCCCATGCCGCTGCGCCGCAGGTTGTTGATGTGCTCGATCATCACGATGCCGTTGTTCACCACCACGCCCATCAGCACCAGGATGCCGATGAAGGACATGATCCCGAACGAGGTGCCGGTGATCCAGAACAGCCAGAACACGCCGAAGATCGAGAACAGCACGCCACTCATGATCGCTGCCGGGAACAGCAGCGACTCGAACACCGCCGCCATCACCACATAGATCATCACCAGTGCGATCAGCAGGTTGAACACCATCTGCTGCATCGCCTCGTCGTCGTTGCCGTAGTCGCCGCCATCGAAGGTGAAGCCGTAGCCCGCCGGGAAGTTCATCGGCTTGAGCACGGCCTCTATCGCCTTGCGCCCGTCCGGTGCGGTGACCTTCCCGGCCAGGTTGGCCTTGATGGTCAATGTCGTCTGACGGTTGGTACGGCCGATCTGGGTGGCCGACGAACCAACGTCCACGGTGACCAGACTCAGCAGCGGCACGCTGCGGCCATCGCCGGTACGCACGCTGAAACCGGCCAGGTCTTCCGGGCTGCTCTGCTCGGCGCCGGCAAAGCGCACCCACACCGGCACTTCATTGTCACCGCGGCGGAACTCGCGCATTGGGGCACCGCGCAGCGCCAGGCCGACGAAGCTGGCCACCTGTTCGGCGTTGAAGCCGAACGCTGCGGCACGCTCACGGTCGACGCGCACCTTCAGCTCGCCGCCCTTCTCGCCATTGTCGATGCGCACGTCCCGCAGTTCGGCACGCTGCGCCAGCAACGGCACCACTTCCTGGCCGATCTCATGCAGCATCGAGCTGGAATCGCCGACCAGCTGCACCTGCACGCCCTGGTTGCCGCCACCCCCGCCATCGCCGCCCTGGTTGCCGACGAAATAGTCGGTGCGGGCGGACTTCGGCAGGCCCTTGCGCAACTCTTCCTGCAGCGCCTTGATGTCCTTGGCGTACTTCTCGTCCAGGGTGACCACCGTGGAGCTGCCTTCCTGCTCGCTGTACCAGGAGTACACCTGCTTGACGTGCAGGCGCTCGCGGTTCTGGTCGATCCAGCTCTCCACGCGCGCCACTTCCTCGGACATCTGCCGGTAGGTGTAGGCGCCCTTCCACATGTAGCCGATGAAGATGTCCTTGCCGCCCTCGCCACCGAACATGTCGACCTTGGTCAGTTTCATCGGCACCAGGCTGACCAGCACCACCAGCAGGATGCCGAGCAGGCTCCAGCCGCGGTGATGCAGTGACCAGTCCAGCAGCTGTGCATAGCGCCGTTGCAGACGCGCGATCAGGCCGGTCTGCGAGTGCACCAGCTTGGGTGTGGCCATGCGTGCGGACAGCATCGGAATCAGGCTGACCGCGACCAGCCACGAGGCCAGCAGCGAGACCGAGATGGTGATCGCGATCTGCGCCATGAAGATGCTGATGTTGTTGGTCTCGCCGAACAGGTTCGGCACGAACACGATGCAGTGGCACAGCGTACCGGCGCTGAGCGCGATGGCCACGTTGCGGGTACCGATGATCGATGCCAGCCGTGGCTGCCCCGGCATGCGCTCGCGCTCCTGGTAGATGCTCTCCACCACCACCACGGCGTTGTCGACCAGCATGCCCACGGCCAGCAGCAGGCCCATCATGGTCAGGATGTTCAGCGTCACCCCGACGAAGTACATGAAGCCCAGGGTGATGGTGAAGCAGATCGGAATGGCCAGGGTCACCATCAGCGTCGACGGCCAATGGCGCAGGAAGAAGAACAGCACCGTCACCGACAGGATCAGGCCGACCGCACCGGCTTCGGCCAGTTCCAGCAGCGACAAGGTCACCGCCTTGCCCTGGTTGTCGATCACCTTGATCTGCACGTCGCGCATCGACGGCTGCGCGCGGATCGCCTCGACTTCGGCCAGCGCCGCACGCGAGACGTCCACCAGGTTGGCACTGCGCTCCTTGAAGATATCCAGGCCCACCGCCGGGTTGCCGTCCAGACGGCGCCCGTAGTTCATCCGCGCCGGCTTCAGGCGCACGTCGGCGATATCGCCCAGGCGCAGACCCTTGGCGTTGATCACCAGCTCGCGCATTTCCTGCAGGTCGGTGATCTCGCCCACCGGCTGCACGCGCACGCGCTGGCCGTTGTCGTCGATCTGACCGGCCGAGATCGAGAAGTTCAGCGTGCGCAGGCGCTCGCTCAGCTCGTTGATGCTCAACCCATGCGCGTTGAGCCGGTTCGGATCGATGGCGATCTCCACCTCGTTCGGCGGTGCACCGGTGATATCGACGCGGGCCACACCGGGAATACGCTCGATGCGCCGCTTGAACTCACGGTCGAGCATGTCATAGGCAGTGGTCAGGTCGGTGGTGCTGGCCAGCCGCACCTTCAGTACCGGCTGGTCACTGCTGGACCACTTGAACACGTTGTAGCGCTGCAGGTCGTCGGGCAGGTCGCTGCGGATCGCATCGATACGCTCGCGCGCGTCGGACGCCGCAATGGCGATGTCGCGGTCCCAGTCGCTGAACTCGATGTAGATCAGCGCCGCCTCGGAGGTGGCCGATGAGCGCATGCGCTTGATGCCGGTCATCGTCGCCAGCGACTCCTCGACCGGGCGGATGATGGTCCGCTCCACTTCCTCGGGCGTCGAACCGGTGTATGGGATCTGCACGAACAGGAACGGCGCGGAGATGTCCGGCAGCGCCTCCAACGGCAGCCGGAACGAAGCGATCAGGCCGATCACCACCAGCGACACGAAGCACATGATGGTGGTGACCGGGCGGCGGATGGAGAACTCGGCAACGCTCATGCCGGCTCCTCCACACCTGCCGTGCCGCCCTCGTCGCCATGCAGGCCTTCACCGGCATGCTTGCGGCCGCGCTCACGGTAGTAGGCGTCGCCGCGACGATCCATCAGGTCGTACACCACCGGGATCACCAGCAGCGTCAGCAGCGTCGACACCAGCAGGCCACCGATCACGGTGATCGCCATCGGTGCACGCACTTCGGCGCCCTCGCCCATCGCCACCGCCAGCGGCAGGAAGCCGAACAGCGTGCACAGCGTGGTCATAATGATCGGGCGCAGGCGCGAACGCGCGCCTTCCACCAGCGCCTCATGCTTGGCCACGCCGGCTTCGCGCAGCTGGTTGACCTTGTCGATCAGGATGATCGCGTTCTTGGTGACCAGGCCGACCAGCAGGATCAGGCCGATGAACACCACCACCGAGATGGGCTTGCCGGTCAGCATCAGCGCCAGGATCGCGCCGACCAGCGCCAGCGGGATGGTGAACAGGATCACGAACGGGTGCAGCAGCGACTCGAACTGCGAGGCCATCACCAGATAGACCAGGAAGATCGCCAGTCCAAAGGCGAAGATCAGCGACTTCGCCGCCTGCGCCAACTCCTCGCCCTGGCCACCGATGTGCAGGCCAACGCCCGCGCCCAGCGGCTGCTCGGCCACCATCTGCTGCACTTCGCGCATGGCTGCGCCAAGGTCGATGTCGCGCAGGTTGGCCGATACCACCGCCACCCGGGTCTGGTCGGCACGATGGATCTCGCTGGGGCCGGTGGTGGCGACCACGTCGGCCACCGCGTCCAGGGTCACCGGGCGGGTGCTGCCCGGGTTGACGATCAGCCGGCGGATGCTCTCGACGCTGGCGCGGTCACCTTCCTGGGCACGCACCAGCACGTCGATCTTGCGATCACGGAAGCTGTAGCGGGTGGCGACGTCGCCGCGCACCTTCTTCACCACCACGTCGGCGATCTGGCGGGTGGTCAGGCCCAGCGCACCCGCGCGTTCCTGGTCGAAGCGGATCTGGATTTCCGGGAACCCCTCTTCCACCGTCGATTTCACGTCGGCGTAGTGCGCATTGCCGCGCAGCATCGCCGCCAGGCGTTGCCCGGCCACTTCCAGGGTGGCCATGTCCTGCCCGCGCAGTTCGATTTCCAACGGCGTGGAGAAGCTGAACAATGCCGGCCGCGCGAAGTCGACCTGGGCGCCCGGGTGCTGGCTCATGGTGCCGCGCAGGCGCTCGGTGATTGCTGCTTCGGTGCGCGCGTTGCCACCACCTTCCATCACCACAGTCAGCTTGCCGATGTTCTCACCGCTTTCGGTCGGACTGGCATCCAGCCGGGTGCCGCTGCCACTGACGCCATACAGCGAGGCCACGCCCTCCCCCTTGCCGTGCGCCAGCTGCAGCTCGCGCACCAGCGCATCGGTCTGCTTCAGCGGCGTGCCGGCCGGCAGCTTCACCGTCATTTCGAACCGGTCCTGCGCCAGCTGCGGAATCAGGTCCGCGCCAAGCATTGGTACCAGCGCCATGGTCGCCACGAAGATGATGGCTGCCACGCCCAGCACCTTGCCGGGATGCGCCAGCGCACTCGGCAGCAGGCGCAGGTAGCCTCGCTCGGCGCCTGCATAGGGTTTCATCGCCAGGTCGCTGGCCTTGCGCATTACCGGGCCGACCACTGCCACCACGCCACGCCACACGCGCACGACAAGCCAGGCCAGCGCATAGAAGCTCCAGCGCACGCTGGCAACCACGCCACGGCGGCCCAGCGCGACCGGCTTCTGCCAGCGCTTTTGCGGCTGCCATACTGAGTTCGGCGCCTCTTCCGGGAACGCCAGCGGTGGCCGCCCCTTCAGCGAGCTCAGCATCGGGATCAGGGTCATCGACACCAGCAGCGAGATCGCGATGGCGATCGCCACGGTCAGCGCCTGGTCGCGGAACAGCTGCCCGGCGATGCCGTCGACGAACACCAGCGGCAGGAACACCGCGATGGTGGTCAGGGTCGAGGCGACCACCGCCATGCTCACTTCACGGGTGCCGGCGATCGCCGCCTGCAGGATGCCCAGGCCACGCTCACGGGCCTTGGCGATGCTCTCCAGCACCACGATCGAGTCATCCACCACCAGGCCGGTGGCCAATGCCAGACCGCCCAGCGACATCACGTTCAGGCTCAGCCCGAGCTGGCCCATGAAGAAGAACGTGGCGATGATCGAGACCGGCAACGACAGGCTGATCACGAACGTGCTCCAGCCATCGCGCAGGAACAGGAAGATGATCAGGATCGCCAGCAGGCCACCGATCACGGCATCCTTCTTGACGTCGGCGATGGCGTGCTCGATGAAGCGCGACTGGTCCTCGATGGTGGTCAGCTCGACATCGGACGGGAACGTGCCCTTGATCTGCTCCAGGCGCTTGCGCAGCGCTTCGGCGGTCGACACGGTGTTGGCATCACCTTCCTTGTAGATGGCCAGCTCGACCGCCTCCTTGCCGCCCAGGCGGATGATCGCTTCGCGCTCCTTGTAGCCCTGGCGCACGGTGGCCACGTCCTTCAGGCGCACCGGCACGCCGTTGGCGACCACGCTGGAGCCGCCGCCGGATGATGCGCTCTGTGCCGCCGACGCCGCCGCGATGGCTGCAGCCGAACCGGTCGACGCGGCGATGTTGAACATCTGCTGCAGCGCCGAGTCGGCTGCACTGCCGTTCGAACCCTGGGTGGTGACCAGCAGGTTGCGGATTTCCTCGAGGTCGGCGAACTGGTTGACGGTACGCACCAGGAAGCGCTGGGAGCCCTCTTCCAGGCGACCGCCGGAGATGTTGATGTTCTCGTCCTTGAGACGCTTGATGACGGTGTCGATCGGCAGGTTCAGCTGCGCCAGCTTCTGCTGGTCGATGTCGACCTGGATCTCGTCCTCCAGTCCACCGCCCACCTTCACTGCTGCCACGCCGGTGACCGGCTCGAGCTTCTTCTTCAGGTCTTCATCGGCATAGCGGCGCAGGCCGGTCAGCTCGCGGACCGCGTCGGCATCGCTGGCCGGCGCGACCTTGTTGGACAGCACCAGGCGCATGATCGGCTCGGTGGACGGATTGAAGCGCAGCAGCACCGGGGCCTTGGCCTCCAGCGGCAGGTTCAGCGCTTCCATCTTGTCACGCACCTCCAGGCTGGCCTGGTCCATGTTGGTGCCCCAGGCGAACTCCAGCACCACATCGCTCTGGCCGGTGCGCGAGACCGACTTCAGCTTGCGCAGGTTCTTGACCACGCCCACCGCTTCTTCAACCGGCTGGGTGATCAGGGTTTCGATTTCGGTCGGCGCCGCACCGGTGTATTCGGTGCGCACGGTCAGCGTCGGGTAGCTCAGGTCGGGCAGCAGGTTGACCTTGAGGTTGCCGAGCGCGATCAGGCCGAACAGCAGCAGGGTGACCGTGCACATGGCGATGGTCACGCGGCGGCGCGTGGCGAATTCCACCAGGCCGCCGCGCATGCCGGCGGCGGCGCCGTCGCTCGCCGGCGAGGCACCGTGGTCGTGGCCCGGGGCGGTCATTGCTTGCTCCCGGCCTTGTCTGCGGGCTTGGCGGCCGCCGCGACCGCCTTCGCCTTCGGATCGGCGATCACCTGCACTGCGGTGCCGTCGCGCAGCGCGACCTTGCCGGCGGTGACCACCTGATCACCGGCCGCCAGGCCATCACGGATCTCCACCCACGGGCCCTCGGCGTAACCCAGCTTGACCGGAACGCGTGCGACCTTGCCTTCGCGCACGCGGAACACCGCAGGTTCACCGTCATCGAGCAACGCCAGGCGCGGCACCACCAGCGCATCGGCACGCTGGTCGTAATCGATGCGGATGCGGCCGAACATGCCGGGCTGCAGCGCGTGGGCGGCGCCATCGAAGGCACTGACCACGCGAAACGTGCCGCTGCCCGAGTCCACCACCGGCGCGATGCGGTCAACGGTGCCGGTGAAGCTCTGGCCCGGCAGTGCGTCGGCCGCCAGCGTCACCGGCTGGCCGGCGCGCAGGGTGGCCAGCTCACGTTCGGGTACGTTGAGGGTGGCCTCCAGCCGCGAGTTGTCGACGATGCGGAAGATCGGTGTATTGATCTGCACGAAGTTGCCGGTCTTGATCGAGCGTGAGGCGATCACACCGGAGATCGGTGCCACGACCGTGGTGTAGGACAGCTCCAGCGTGGCCAGGCGGTACTGCGCACGGACGTTCTCCAGATCGTAGCGCAGCTGGTCGACATCGGCGGCGCTGACCATCTGCTGGCCGACCAGCTTCTGTGCGCGCTGGTAGTTGTTTTCCAGCTTGCGCATCTGCGCTTCGCTCTGCGCCACGGCCAGGCGCGCGCGGTCCGGGTCCAGCCGCACCAGCGGCTGGCCGGCGGTGACCCGCTGCCCTTCCTCGACCAGCACCGCCAGGGCTACGCCGGAGGTCTTGGCGACCACCTGCGACTCGGCACGTGGCTCCAGCGCCGCGGTGCCGGTGTAGCTGGCTGCGACGGCACGATGGCTGGCCACCGCCACTTCGACCGGGACTGCGTCGACCTTCTTCTCCTCCTTGGTCTCGGCAGCCTTGGCTTCGGAATTGGGCCCTGCGGCGCAACCGCCCAGCAGCAGGGAGGTGGAGATCAGCAGTGCGGCAGCGCAGATTCCGCTGCGACGGCCGGACAGGAAGGTTGGGTGCGACATCGTCAGTTCCCTGGAGGATGCGTGGGCAGGTGTGGTAGCAAAGTAATGCACCACTTCACGGCAACACCATATCCCAAAGGTCATGGTGTCTTCACGCCGCTGGTCGGCCCGCCCCCATTTCAGCTAGATGAAACCTGAGGCTATACTCGGGTCGTTCCGTACCCCACGCCGGAACGACCAGACCCGAATCCCCGGAAACGACACCATGCGCCCGCAGCCGCTCGCCGCTTGTCTCGCTCTGGCCGTCCTCCTGCCCCTTGGGGCCGCCGCACAGCCCGCTCCCGCTCCTGCCACACCCGCCCCGGCGCCTGCCGCCGCGCCGGCGCCTGCCACGCCCACCGGCAACTTCGACAATGGCCGTGTCCTGGCCTACACCTGCCAGGGGTGCCACGGCATCACCGGCTACAAGAACGCCTACCCCAGCTACCGGGTGCCGAAGATCGGCGGCCAGACCCAGCAGTACCTGGCCCAGGCCCTGACCGAGTACCGCCAGGGCAAGCGCCGGCATCCGACGATGCAGGCGCAGTCGATGAGTTTCAGCGAACAGGAGATCGCCGATCTCTCTGTTTACCTGTCCACCGTCAAGTAAGGCCCGCCCATGTCGAAAGCCGCGCATCCGATGCGTCACGCCATCGCCCTGTCCGTTGCCCTGCTGCTGGCGGCCTGTTCGCAGTCGCAGGTGGAAAACAGCGAGAAATCCGCCGCCGACCCGGGCCATGCCAGCGGCGAACACGGCTCTTCGTCCTCCGCCGGCCTGCCGGCAGGCCGCGAGGCCGCCGGTGAAGCCCGCGCCAAGGTGAAGGGCAAGGCCACCAACCAGAGCTGCATCGACTGCCATGGGGCCGACGGCAATGCGCCGATCGATCCGACCTATCCGAAACTGGGTGGCCAGTACGGCGACTATCTGGCGCATGCGCTGCAGGCCTACCGCGCCGGCGACCGCCAGCATGCGCTGATGACGCCGCAGGCGAAGGACCTGAGCGATCAGGACATCGCCGATCTGGCCGCGTATTTCGGCAGCCGGCCGAGCCAGTTGCGGGATCTGCACGGGGTCAAATGACGGTCGGCCCCCCCGGCCGGTGCGGACCGTCGGTTGGTAGGCGCGGACCGTTGGTCCGCACAGATTCCGGATATCCACGCATGGCGTGGATCTGCTGAGCCGAGCGTGGGCTCGGCTCTACATCAATCGGCGCAACCGCTGGCGCCGGTCAACGCTCAGCCTTCCAGCTCTTCCCAGCGCGCGTACGCGGCATCCAGCTCGGCCTGCACCTTGGCCAGCTGCTGGGTGTGCGCGGTCACTTCGGCACTGCTGCGGGTGTAGAACGACGGATCGTTCATCGCCGAGGTCAGCCCTTCGACATCGCTTTCCAGCTTCTCGATGGTCTTCGGCAGCTGCTCCAGCTCGCGCGCTTCCTTGTAGGCCAGCTTGCGCTTGGGCGCAGCCGGGGTGGCAGCAGCCGGTGCGGCAGGTGCTGCGGCTGCCGGCTTGGCGGCGGGGGTCGCGGCAGGTGCTGCCACGCTGGCCGCATAACGCTGCCAGTCGCTGTAGCCACCGACGTACTCGCCGATCACGCCGTCGCCTTCCATCACCAGCGTGGAGGTCACCACGTTGTCGATGAAGTCACGGTCGTGGCTGACCAGCAGCAGGGTGCCGGTGTACTCGCCCAGCAGCTCTTCCAGCAGCTCCAGGGTTTCCACGTCCAGGTCGTTGGTCGGTTCGTCCATCACCAGCAGATTGGACGGCTGCGCGAACAGCTTGGCCAGCAGCAGGCGGTTGCGTTCGCCACCGGACAGGCGGGTGATCGGCGCGCGCGCGCGCTCGGGGGTGAACATGAAGTCCTGCAGGTAGGCATGCACGTGCTTGCGCTTGCCGTTGAACTCGAGGAAATCGCGGCCTTCGGCCACGTTCTCGATCGCGCTCCAGTCTTCGCGCAGCACCGCGCGGTACTGGTCGAAATAGGCGATCTGCAGGTTGGTGCCGGCGTTGACTTCGCCCTTGGCCGGCTGCAGCTCGCCCAGCAGCAGCTTCAGCAGCGTCGTCTTGCCGCTGCCGTTGGGGCCGATCAGGCCGATGCGGTCGCCGCGCATGATGGTGGTGGTGAAGTCGCGGACCATGGTGCGCTCACCGAAGGCGAACGAAATATCCTTGACGTCGATGACCTTCTTGCCGGAGCTGATGCCCTGCGCGGCTTCCATCTTGACGTTGCCGCTGAGATCACGGCGCTGCGAACGCTCCACGCGCATCGCCTTCAGGCGGCGCACGCGGCCCTCATCGCGGGTGCGGCGCGCCTTGATGCCTTGGCGGATCCAGACTTCTTCCTGCGCCAGCAGCTTGTCGAAGCGCGCGTTCTCCTGCGCCTGCGCGTTGAGGCGTTCCTCCCGGCGACGCTCGTAGTTGGCCCAGTCGCCCGGCCAGCTTGTGACCTGGCCACGGTCGATCTCGACGATGCGGGTGGCCAGTGCACGCAGGAAGCGGCGGTCATGGGTAACGAACACTACGCTGCCGCTCCAACCCTTCAGGAACGCTTCGAGCCAGTCGATGGCTTCGATATCGAGGTGGTTGGTCGGTTCGTCCAGCAACAGCACGTCGGGGCTGGACACCAGCGCGCGGGCGAGCAGCACGCGGCGCTTCATGCCGCCGGACAGGCGGCCGAACTCGGCCTCGCCGTCCAGGTCGAGCTTGGTCAGGGTTTCGCTGACGCGCTGGTCCAGGCCCCAGCCGTTGGCGGCGTCGATCTTGGCCTGCACGTTGCCCAGGGCTTCGCCATCGAAGACCTCGGCATGGCTGAGATGGTGGAACTCGGCCAGCCACTGGCCCAGTTCACCGAGGCCATCGGCGACGACGTCGAACACCGAGCCGGCGGCGCCATGTGGCACTTCCTGCTCCAGGCGGGTGACGCGCACGCCCTGCTGCACACGGACTTCGCCGTCATCGGGCTTGTGGTCGCCGGACAGCAGCTTGAGCAGGGTGGATTTGCCGGCGCCGTTGCGGCCGATCAGGGCGATGCGTTCGCCCGGCTCGATCGACAGTTCGGCCTTTTCCAGCAACAACGGGCCGCCGACGCTGAAGTCGACGTTCTGCAGAGTAATCAGAGGCATCCGGATATTGTACGGGTTGGGGGCGTCGGCCGGGTTGCACCCGGCACCCGCGGTAGTGCCGGCCGCTGGCCGGCAACCTCAACGGCAACGTCAAAAGCTGGTTTCCTGTGGGACGGCGGGGCGCGGATCCCGTCGTGGAATTCGCGCTGTGCGGATGGATCCCGGCTACCCCACCTCCCCCAGCAACGCCTGCAACCCGGGCAGCCATTGCTTGCCGGGGTGGCGCACCAGCCACAGGGTGCGCTGAAGGGCGGGCAGCGGCGTCTCGAGCACGCGCAGACGACCCAGCGCCAGCGGCTCTTCCAGCGCGTGACGCGAAAGGCAGGCCAATCCGAGGCCGGCGATCGCAGCCTGCTTGATCGCTTCGGTATTGCCCAGCTGCAGGGTCTGGGCGAAACCTCGCAGATGCGGCAACAGGGCCTGCTCCACCGCTTCGCGGGTGCCGGAGCCCGGCTCACGCAGCAGCCAGCGTGCGCGGCGCAGTTCGTCCAGCGTCCAGCGCGGCGGCGCGTCGGCGGCGGCGACGATCACCAGCGGATCCTGCTGCCAGGCCGTGACCTGCAAACCGCGTTCATGGCACGGGCCTTCGATCAGGCCCGCGTCCACATCCAGGCGCTGCACGGCGGCGACTACGCCGGCACTGTTGTCGATGCGCAGGTCGACCTCGGCCTGTGGCGCCTGCCGCAGCAGTTCCGCAATGCGCGGCGGCAGCAGGTAGTTGCCGATGGTGGTACTGGCGGCCAGCACCAATCGCAGCGGTGCTCCCTGCGATGGGTCGCCGCCGGCGGCCAGCTGCCGCTCCAGATCGGCGGCATTGACCAGCAGGGTGCGCGCCGGCTCCAGCAGTGCGCGGCCGTGCCCGTTCAGCGCCAGGCGACGGCCGATGCGGTCGAACAGCGGCGTACCGAAGTGCGCCTCCAGTTCCTGCAGCGCGGCGCTGCTGGCCGACTGCGAGAGCGCGATGGCCTGGCCGGCGGCGGTGGTGCTGCCGTGGTCGGCGATGGCAACGAAAACCTCAAGCTGGCGCAGGGTCAGGCGCATGCAGATTACCCATACTATAGGTAGATTTCACCCATATTATTCGTTTTACAGGTCATGGACGAAGGCGCACGCTTGCCTCGTCACTACAGCCCTACCCCTGCCATGAACGCCCCCGCCCTCTCCCCCTGGTCCCTGCCCGCCCTGCGCCAGCGCTGGCAGCCGCGCCTGCCCGGCCTTCTGCTGGTGGGCCTGATCGCGGCGGCATCGCTGTACCTGGCCGAGCTTCCCTGGCTGCAGGCGCATGGCCTGAGTGCACTGACCGTCGCCATCGTGGGCGGCATCGTGGTCGGCAACACGCTCTACCCGCGGCTGGCACCGAGCAGCGCGGCCGGCGTCGGTTTCTCCAAGCACTGGCTGCTGCGTGCCGGCATTGTGCTGTACGGCCTGCGCCTGACCTTCCAGGACATCGGTCATGTCGGCGTCAGCGGCGTGCTGATGGACGTGCTGGTGGTCGCCAGCACCTTCGGCCTGGCCTGTTGGCTGGGCGTACGTGTGTTCAAGATGGAACGCGAGGCGGCAATGCTGATCGGCGCCGGCAGCGCGATCTGCGGTGCGGCAGCGGTGATGGCCGCCGAACCGGTGGTGCGCGGCCGCGCGGCACAGGTCACGGTGGCGGTGTCGACGGTAGTGGTGTTCGGCACGCTGGCGATGTTCCTGTACCCCGCCCTGTATGCGCTGGTGCAATCGCACGGCTGGCTGGCGATGGACGCACGGCAGTACGGCCTGTTCACTGGTGCGACGGTGCACGAAGTGGCGCAGGTGGTGGCCGCAGGCCGCACGGTCAGCGAGGCCGCCGCCGATACCGCGGTGATCACCAAGATGGTGCGGGTGATGCTGCTGGCGCCGTTCCTGGTCGCGTTGTCGTTGTGGCTGGCGCGTGGCGGGAAGGCCAGCGCCGACGGCAGCAAGGCGCGCATCGTAGTGCCGTGGTTCGCGTTCGGTTTCGTGGCGGTGGCCGGTTTCAACTCGCTGCACCTGCTGCCGGCTGGCCTGCAGGCCGGGCTGGTGCAGCTGGATACTGTGCTGCTGGCGATGGCGATGGCCGCACTGGGCCTGACCACCCATGTCTCGGCGCTGCGCCAGGCCGGCCTGAAGCCACTGCTGCTGGCGCTGATCCTGTTCGCCTGGCTGCTGTTCGGTGGCCTGGTGATCCACCAGGGTGTGTTGGCGGTGCTGGGCTGAGCAGGAGCGTACCGACCAGGGTCGGCGCCCACCCGTAGATCCACGTCATGCATGGATGGCGGCTCCAATTGGGGATCAGAGCCCTTTCCTGCGGAAAGGGATCCGACCCCGCCCTATTAGACGGGACCGGCCACGCGGGCGGGTACAATGCGCCATGACTGATTTCTCGACCCTGCCGCTGAGCCCGGCCCTGCAGCCCGGCCTGGACGCCCTCGGCTACACCACCCTCACCCCCGTGCAGGCGCAGAGCCTGCCGGCCATCCTGGATGGCCGCGATGTGATCGCACAGGCGCCGACCGGCAGCGGCAAGACCGCCGCCTTCGGCCTGGGCCTGCTGCAGGCCATCGACCCCAGCCTGATCCGCGTGCAGGCGCTGGTCCTGTGCCCGACCCGCGAACTGGCCGACCAGGTCGGCAAGCAGATCCGCAAGCTGGCCACCGGCATTCCCAACCTGAAGCTGTTGCTGCTGGTGGGTGGCGTGCCGCTGGGCCCGCAGCTGGCCTCGCTGGAAGGCCACGATCCGCACGTGGTGGTCGGTACGCCCGGCCGCGTGCAGGAGCTGGCACGCAAGCGCGCGCTGAATCTTGGCGCGGTGCGCACGCTGGTGCTGGACGAGGCCGACCGCATGCTCGACATGGGCTTCGAGGAGCCCATCCGCGAGATCGCCGGCCGCACCCACAGGGATCGCCAGAGCCTGCTGTTCTCCGCCACCTTCCCCGACAGCATCCGCGCCATGGCGCGTGACCTGCTGCGCGACACGGTGGAGGTGACCGTGGAAGGTGCCGACCAGGCACCGGCCATCCGCCACCTGTTCTGCGAGGTGGAACCGGCGCATCGCCAGAAGGCGCTGGCCGGCCTGCTGTTGAAGTACACGCCGGAATCGGCGGTGGTGTTCTGCAATACCCGCAAGGACGTGGACGAAGTGGCCAACTCGCTGCAGCAGTTCGGCTTCTCCGCACTCGCCCTGCACGGCGACATGGAGCAGCGCGACCGTGAGGAAGTGCTGTTGCGGCTGGCCAACCGCAGCTGCAACGTGCTGGTGGCCAGCGACGTGGCTGCACGCGGCCTCGATGTGGAAGAGCTGGCGGCGGTGATCAATTACGAGCTGCCGACCGACGTGGAGAGCTACCAGCACCGCGTGGGCCGTACCGGCCGTGCCGGTGCCAGCGGCCTGGCGATCAGCCTGGTGGCTGGCCGCGAAAAGACCCGCGCCGAAGCCATCGAAGCGCAGATGGGGCAACCGCTGGATTGGCAGAAGACGCCACTGGCGACCTCGCGCCCGGCCGAGTTGCCGCAGGCGGCGATGCGCACCCTGCGCATCGACGGCGGCAAGACCGACAAGCTGCGCCCGGGCGACATCCTCGGCGCACTGACCGGCGATGCCGGCCTGTCGAGCAAGTTCATCGGGAAGATCGCGATCTTCCCGACCCGCTCCTATGTGGCGATCGCGCGTGAACAGGCCAACAAGGCCGTCGCCAGGCTGGAAGCCGGCAAGATCAAGGGCCGTCGCTTCCGCGTGCGGATGATGTGATTGAAGCCGCGTTGCCAACCATGGTTGGCAACGACCGGCTCCCGGTTCTTCGCTCTGGTAGATGCCAACCCCGGTTGGCATTCACCCTTCGATCAGAACACCAGTTCGGTGTGCAGTGGCAAGCCCGCCTCCCAGCGGGCCCGGCCGCCCAGGCCGTCGAGCTCGACCAGCACGCCTGCACCGACCACTTCAACACCCAGGCGGCGAACCAGCGACAACGCAGCGACCAGCGTGCCGCCGGTGGCCAGCACGTCATCGATGATCGCGACGCGGGCACCGGACGGCAACGCGTCGGCGTGCACTTCGATGCAGTCGCTGCGGTACTCCAGCGTGTATTCCTCGCGCAGCACCTGGCCCGGCAGCTTGCCCGGCTTGCGCACCGGCACGAAGCCCACGCCCAGCTCCAGTGCCATCGCGGCGCCAAGGATGAAGCCACGCGATTCGATACCGATCACCGCGTCCAGCTTCTGGTCGCGCCAGCGGTCGGCCATCGCGGTGATGGCACCGCGGAAGTCCTCGCTATGGGCGAGCAGCGGCATGATGTCCTTGAAGAGGATGCCGGGCTTGGGGAAGTCGGCGATGTCGCGCAGGCGGGAGGCCCACTGCGGAACGACGATGGCGTCGGTCATGTCACATTGGCTATCTGATGGCGGCATAGGGTACCTGTTCCGGGCGCCGGCTGCCTGTTGGGGGTGTCGGCAGGGCTGCGCCCTGCACCTGCGGAAGCTTCAAGCAACGGCAACGGCAGAAGCTGGTTTCCTGTGGGATGGCGGGGTGGATCCGATGGCGGGAGACGCCGTAAACCCGTCCATGAAGTGACCCCCGGGAGTTGGACATCAGATCCAACCCCGAGGGATACATGAACAGATACGACGCGCGTTTCAAACTGCAGGTCGCCAAAGAGGCCTGCAAGACCTCCACATCGGTCAAAGCCGTTGCTCGTCGCTACGG
>NZ_JCAFSH010000006.1:0-157892 GCF_059369035.1 Stenotrophomonas sp. YJH_SMC_130 | reverse complement strand
CTGCTTACATCCACGGCTTCTACAATCCAGCCCGGCTACACTCGGCGCTGGGCTACCACTCGCCTAACAACTACGCCCGGCAGCTCCGGGCTGCCGCCTGAAACGGCTTCATGGCGTCCGTTTTCAGGGGGCCAGATCAGACACCCCCGCGAACCCAACCCGCCCCACCTCTGACAGATTCCCGGTGACGGATCGAAGAGCATTGGGTTGTCGGGACGGAATTTGAAAGAGGGACGCGGCTTCGCCGCGTCCCTTTTGTCGTTTCTGGCTCCCATCCTCATTTCATGCCGCACACCGGGGCAAGGCAGGCCGGAGGGACCGTTTCTGAAAACGGGCCAACGTCGGTATTGCCTGATACGTTCGACCATCAACAAGTCCGGCAGATGACGTATTCGCGCCGCAGATTCGAAGGCCAAACTGCAGATCAGAAATGAGTAAACTAATTGACTACATCGTCAACGAGCATGGACACCCAAAGCTGTGTCGCTCGCTCACCCGCGACGAGTGGAATTCACTTCCAACATCCCTTCCTGATCAACTCCGCGAACTCTTCGCTAAGCTGGGCTTTTTCTTCACACTGCAAGGCCAGCTCCAGACATGCCACCCCAGGAGTTTCAAAGGCATTCTGGATGCAGTGTTCGACCGCGACGAGCAATTCAACAGTACGAATTGCCATGCGTTTTGCCATAGTGCGTTCGGCAATATTTTCTTCTATCACGAAGTCTTCGGCATCGGAGAGATAGAACTTATGCATGGCTCAGTGATGTGTGAGACATCTGCACGAGATACAGATGCCGGAATGCATCTTGAACATGCCATCGAGATCCCATTTATGCTCGACGCAGAGGATATCGATGCTTACGACAAAGATGACAGACGGCTATTCTCCAGAGCACGGAAGAAGCTTGGGCCCTTAGAGATCGGTGAATGCTATGGATTCCAGCCACTGCTTTCACTGGGTGGGGAGAACACCATCGAGAATCTGAAGAAGGTCGAGGCCATTGAGCATTTAGGGATCCTGTGCCAGACACAGGACTTCTCCTTATACGAGTATTCATCGTATGGAACCCGGGCGCTTGTCAGATCATTCAGTTGAAATCACACGGCGATCTTTAGATCGACAACTACAGATCTCCTCCCGGTCTTGATACTTCCTGGTAGTTTCTGCGACCTGTGTCTGATCCTGTAGCCCTAAGCCTACGCCGGGCTGCCTTTCGCAATGGTAACAGCAAGCCGAGCGTTGGCTCTGCTCTACATGAGCAAGCGCAGCGCGCGACCCGCTGTTGCCTTTGATCTTCTTCTTCCATTCCGTGGCGGGCCGCGCAGGAAACTGTCAGGGGCCGGGCGGGTGGGCTGTGCGGGGGCGTGAGCCGCATGGATGCGGCGATCGAGCTTACATGGACGTACTTGCAGCGTCCCCCGCGCGGCCCACCCGCCCGGCCAAGCCCATGAAGCCGGTCGACTAACAGTCGACCCTACCAAGATGTCGCCACGAGGGGCTCCGCCGTTGGCCGGACACCCCGCGACAAACCACCGCACGTGCGCAATCCCCACGAACGGCGGACAATGGACTCCTTGGCGGCCCGCCACGCCGCCCCTCCCGCTTTCCGCTGCAAGGATTCCCCATGGCCGCCCGCAAGTCCTCCGCCCCCCTCATCGAAGTCACCGCCCGCCCCGGCCAGCCGCTGGGCATGGCGCCGGCCACCTTCCTGCGCGACTTCTGGCAGAAACGCCCGCTGCTGATCCGCAACGCCTTCCCCAACTTCCAGACCCCGGTGCAGCCGGAAGACCTGGCCGGGCTGGCCTGCGAGGAAGGCGTGCTGGCGCGCCTGATCGAGCACGACAAGACCCGGGACGGCTGGCGCGTGCGCACCGGCCCGTTCCAGGAAGACGTGTTCCCCGCCCTGCCCGACCACGACTGGACCCTGCTGGTGCAGGACGTGGACAAGTGGGATCCGGACGTGCGCGCCCTGATCGAGCACTTCAGCTTCCTGCCGCGTTGGCGCATGGATGACGTGATGATCAGCTTCGCCGCCACCGGCGGCTCGGTCGGCGCCCATGTCGACCAGTACGACGTGTTCCTGCTGCAGGCCCACGGCCACCGCCGCTGGCAGATCGACGCCAGCGAATCGATCAAGGGCAGGCAGCCACCGCTGGGCTTCCGCCCGGACGTGGAACTGAAGCTGCTGAAGGTGTTCAAGCCCACCCACGACTGGGTGCTGGCGCCGGGCGACATGCTGTACCTGCCGCCGAACGTGCCGCACCACGGCGTCGCCGAAGACCCCTGCCTGACCTTCTCGTTCGGCATGCGCGCGCCGTCCTCGGCCGAACTGATCAGCGACTACCTGGACACCCTGATCGCCGATGCCGACGAGAACATCCGTTACCAGGATGCCGACCTCAAGGTGCCAGCCGACCCGAACGAAATCGACACGGTGGCGATGGCGCGGGTGATCACCGCGCTCAACGCCATCCGCATGAACGACCCGGACAAGCTGGGTGACTGGTTCGGTCGCTTCATCACCACCTACCGCGCCGCCGGCGAGGTGATGGCCCACCAGGCTGCACCGGCACCGGAGGAAGTGGTCCAGGCGCTGGCCTCCGGCCTGCTGCTGCAGCGCCACCCCTGGGCACGCCTGGCCTGGCGCCGGGCCAAACGCGGTGCCAGCCTGTACGTCAGCGGTCAGGACTTCGCGCTGCCGGTGAAGGACGCCCAGCGCCTGGCCGGTGCCGAGCAGCTCGACGCCGCCGCCTATCGCGGCCTGTCCGACAAGGGCCGTGCTGTGCTCCAGCAACTGCTGGTCAGTGGCGTGTTCCAGTTGATCGATCCGAACGAGGTGTATGACGCTGAAGACGAGGACGACGGCGAAGACGCCGTGGTGCTCGGCGAAGTGGTCGAAGGCCGTGACCGCGTCGACGCGATCGACGCCGATGCGGTGTCCGACGATGTCCACTCCGTGACCGTGCACGACGATGGCATCGAGGTCATCGTCAACTTCGAGGACGACGAGGAAGACGACAGCGACGCCGGCCGCGTCTGAGCCGCCGCCATGATCCGGGTCCAGCAGGTCAGCCACGCCGACGCCCACGTTGCCATCCACGACGTGCGCCAACGCGTGTTCGTGCAGGAACAGGGCATCGCCGCGGAACTGGAACGCGATGCGCTGGACCCGGTCAGCGTCCATGTGTTGGCACTGGACAGTGACAACCAGCCGGTCGGCACCGGTCGGCTGGCCCCGGACGGCCGCATCGGCCGCATGGCCGTGCTGGCCAGCCATCGCAGCCACGGGGTCGGTGAGGCCCTGCTGGAGGCACTGGTCGAGGCCGGGCGCAGGCTCGGCCTGGCCGAGCTGCACCTGCACGCCCAGCTGCCCGCCCGCGAATTCTATGCCCGCCAGGGCTTCCTGCCTGAAGGCGAGGTGTTCGAGGAGGCCGGCATCGGCCACCAGCAGATGCGCCGCCGGCTGGGCGCGGCCAGCGCGATCGACCGCCGCGCCGAGGCGGTGGCCATCACCACAGCCATCATCCACCGCGCCCGTCGCCAGCTGTGGCTGCACAGCCGCCAGCTGGACCCGGGGCTGCTCGACGCGCCCCCGGTACAGGCCGCCCTGCGCCGCTTCGTCACCGCCCGCCATGACAAGCAGCTGCGGGTGATCGTGCACGATGCCGCTGCGATCGCCTCTGCCGGGGCACCGCTGCTGGCGCTGGCCCAGCGCCTGCCAAGCGTGATCCAGTTCCGCGAGGTCAGCGATCCGGTCGACCGCGCGCTGGCCTCGGCCTGCCTGCTCAACGATGCGGGCGACTTCTACTTTCGTCTGATCGGCCATCGCCTCGACGGCGAGGCCGGCATCGCGCTGCCGGCACGTTCGCAGCCGTTCGAGCAGCAATTGCAGCGCGTCTGGGACCGTTCGCGCGATTGCAGCGAACTGCGCGCGCTCGGCATCTGAGCCGGCACCGCTGACCCAACCTGTCTGGAACCGGCACCAGCGGACGCGGGATACCTGTGGTGGTGCCCCTTCGTGTCCCGTTGGGGGTACAATTTGGCTGTTTGAACGCGCCCGCGCAGGGCTATTCATCTTCCTGCCGGGTCCTTCTGAAGCCATACCCCACAAAGCGAATCAACACCCTCCATCGTGGACAATCAACTGAAGCAGTTTGCGCAATCTTCGCAACTCGCCGGCGGCAACGCCTCCTATGTCGAGGACCTGTACGAGCAGTACCTGGTCTCCCCGGATAGTGTCGATCCCAAATGGAAAACCTACTTCGATGGCTTCAAGGGCCGTGAAGCAGGTGACATTCCGCACTCGGCCGTCATCTCCCACATCGCGGACGCGGCCAAGGATGCGCTGAAAGCTGGCACCGGCAGCGGTGCGGGCGACGAGCGCGAGCGCAATGTCGGTCGTCTGATCACCGCCTACCGCTCGCGCGGCCACCTGGACGCCCGCCTCGATCCGCTGGGCCTGGCCGCGCCGGTCAACACGCCGGACCTGGGCCTGCCGTTCCACAGCCTGTCCGATGCCGATCTCAACAGTGAGTTCAGCACCGGCGGCGTCGGCGGCCAGCCGCGCATGAAGCTGCGCGACCTGCTCGCACGCCTGAAGGCGACCTACACCGGCTCGATCGGCGCGGAGTTCATGCACATCTCCGAGGTCGAGCAGCGCCAGTGGATCTACAAGAAGCTGGAAGCGGCCGGTGGCAACTACCAGCTGGACGCTGACACCCAGCGCCGCACCCTGGAGCGCCTGACCGCGGCCGAAGGCCTGGAGCGCTACCTGCACACCAAGTACGTCGGCCAGAAGCGCTTCTCGCTGGAAGGCGGCGACTCGCTGATCCCGATGATGGACACCATCATCCGCAGCGCCGGCAAGGATGGCGTCAAGGACGTGGTGATCGGCATGGCCCACCGCGGCCGCCTGAACGTGCTGGTCAACACTCTGGGCAAAAATCCCCGCAAGCTGTTCGACGAATTCGAAGGCAAGTTCGAACACGACGAGCACGCTTCGGCCGGCGACGTGAAGTACCACATGGGCTTCTCCGCCGACGTGGCCACCGACGGTGGCCCGGTGCACCTGGCACTGGCGTTCAACCCGTCGCACCTGGAAATCGCCGACCCGGTCGTGGCCGGTTCCGTGCGTTCGCGCCAGGAGCGCCGCAAGGACACCGCACGCAAGCAGGTCATGCCGATCCTGATCCACGGCGACGCGGCCTTCTCCGGCCAGGGCGTGGTCATGGAGCTGTTCCAGATGTCGCAGGCCCGCGGCTTCGCCGTCGGCGGCACCGTGCACATCGTGGTCAACAACCAGGTCGGCTTCACCACTTCCAACCCGCTGGATACGCGCTCCACGCGCTATGCCACCGACGTGGCGAAGATGATCGCCGCCCCGGTGCTGCACGTGAACGGCGATGATCCGGAAGCCGTCGTGTTCGCCGCGCAGCTGGCCTTCGAGTTCCGCCAGAAGTTCGCCAAGGACGTGGTCATCGACCTGATGTGCTACCGCCGTTGGGGCCACAACGAGGCCGACGAGCCGGCGATCACCCAGCCGCTGATGTACCAGGTGATCCGCAAGCACCCGACCACCCGCGAGATGTATGCCGAGCAGCTGGAAAAGGCGGGCGTGATCGCCGCCGGTGCCGGCAAGGCCATGGTCGATGCCTACCGCGAGAAGCTGGACGCGGGTGAAGTGACCACCGAGCTGGCCAAGGTCGAGAAGACCCCGCCGAGCAGCCCGCTGTTCGTCGATTGGCCGAAGCTGCTGGAAGGCAAGCTGTCCGATCCGGTCTCGACCAAGGTCGAGAAGAACAAGCTGGTCGAGCTGGCCAAGCTGATCAACACCATCCCGGACGAAGTGCAGCTGCACTCGCGCGTGGCCAAGGTCTACGACGACCGCCGCAAGATGGCCGCCGGCGAGATTCCGGGCGACTGGGGCTTTGCCGAGAACCTGGCCTACGCCACCCTGCTCGACGAAGGCCATGCGCTGCGCCTGGTCGGCCAGGACGTCGGCCGCGGTACGTTCACGCACCGCCACGCGATCCTGCACGACCAGAAGACCGACAACTACTACATGCCGCTGCGGCAGCTGGTGGATTCGCCGGAGAAGGCCACCGTCATCGACTCGCTGCTGAGCGAAGAAGCGGTGATGGCCTACGAGTACGGTTTCTCCACCACCGATCCGAACACGCTGTGCATCTGGGAAGGCCAGTTCGGCGACTTCGCCAACGGTGCCCAGGTGGTGATCGACCAGTTCATCGCCGCCGGTGAAGCCAAGTGGGGCCGCATTTCCGGCCTGACCCTGCTGCTGCCGCATGGCTATGAAGGACAAGGCCCGGAACACAGCTCGGCGCGCCTGGAGCGCTTCCTGCAGCTGTGCGCCCTGGAGAACATGCTGGTTGTCGTGCCGTCGACCCCGGCGCAGGCCTTCCACATGCTGCGTCGCCAGCTGCACATGACCACCCGCAAGCCGCTGGTGGTGATGTCGCCGAAGTCGCTGCTGCGCCACAAGCTGGCCGTGTCGACCCTGGACGAACTGGCCAATGGCGAGTTCCAGCACCTGATCGGCGACGCCAATGCCGATGCCAAGAAGGTCAAGCGCGTGGTGCTGTGCTCGGGCAAGGTCTACTACGACCTGCTGGAAGACCAGACCAAGCGTGGCCAGGACGACGTGGCGATCATCCGCGTGGAGCAGCTGTATCCGTTCCCGCGTGCGCTGCTGGCTGCCGAGCTGAAGAAGTACGGCAAGGCCACCGACGTGGTGTGGACGCAGGAAGAACCGCAGAACCAGGGCGCGTGGTACCAGATCCGCCACCACCTGCAGTTCTGCCTGGCCGATGGCCAGAACCTGCACTACGCCGGTCGCGCACGTTCGGCGTCGCCGGCTGCCGGTCACATGGCTGACCACGTCCGCGAGCAGCAGCAGCTGATTGCCGACGCACTGGTCAACCCGTTCAACGACACGTTCGCTGAATAATCCTCCCCCTATTTAGAAGACAAACCAGGAAGCTCCCGCAATGGCCACCGAAGTCAAAGCCCCGGTACTGCCCGAATCCGTCGCCGACGGCACCATCGCCACCTGGCACAAGAAGGTGGGCGACGCCGTCAAGCGCGACGAAAACCTGCTTGACCTGGAAACCGACAAGGTCGTGCTGGAAGTGCCGTCGCCGGTTGACGGCGTGCTGAAGGAAATCAAGTTCAAGGAAGGCGATACCGTGACCTCCAGCCAGGTCGTGGCGATCATCGAAGAAGGCGCCGTGGCTGCGGCTCCGGCTCCGGCCGCTGAAGAGAAGAAGGCTGAAGCCGCACCGGCCGCCGCTGCTCCGGCCGCTGCCGCCGCTCCGGCTCCGGCTGCCAAGTCGGCCGCCGACACCCTGCCGCCGGGCGCCCGCTTCACCGCCATCACCGAAGGCGTGAACCCGGCCGACGTCGACGGCACCGGCCGTCGTGGTGCAGTGACCAAGGAAGACATCGTCAACTTCGCCCGCAACGGCGGCGCCGGCAAGGCCGGTGGCGCACGTCCGGAAGAACGCGTGCCGATGACCCGCATCCGCAAGCGCATCGCCGAGCGCCTGATGGAGTCGAAGAACTCCACCGCCATGCTGACCACCTTCAACGAAGTCGACCTGTCCAAGGTGTCGGCGGCGCGCAAGGAGCTGCAGGACGAGTTCGTCAAGGCCCACGGCATCAAGCTGGGCTTCATGAGCTTCTTCGTGAAGGCCGCTGCCAACGCGCTGCAGCGCTTCCCGCTGGTCAACGCCTCGATCGACGGCGACGACATCATCTACCACGGCTACTCGGACATCTCGATCGCCGTGTCGACCGAGAAGGGCCTGGTCACGCCGGTCCTGCGCAACGTCGAGCGCATGTCGTTCGCCGACATCGAGAAGACCATCGCCGACTACGCCAAGAAGGCACGTGACGGCAAGCTGGGCCTGGAAGAACTGCAGGGCGGCACCTTCACCGTGACCAACGGCGGCACCTTCGGTTCGCTGCTGTCGACCCCGATCATCAACCCGCCGCAGAGCGCCATCCTGGGCATGCACGCCATCAAGGAGCGTCCGATCGCCCAGAACGGCCAGGTCGTGATCGCGCCGATGATGTACCTGGCGCTGTCCTACGACCACCGCATCATCGACGGCAAGGACTCGGTGCAGTTCCTGGTGGACATCAAGAACCAGCTGGAAAACCCGGGCCGCATGCTGTTCGGCCTGTAAGAAACCTCCCGCCCCTCCGCGCCTGCGCGGAGGGGTTCTGGTAATGCATCAAGGAATAATTCAATGGCTGAACAATTCGACGTCGTCGTCATCGGTGCCGGCCCGGCCGGTTACCACGCTGCCATCCGCGCGGCCCAGCTGGGCCTGAAGACCGCCTGCATCGACGCAGCGCTGGGCAAGGACGGCAAGCCGGCCCTCGGCGGCACCTGCCTGCGCGTGGGCTGCATCCCGTCCAAGGCGCTGCTGGATTCCTCGCGCCAGTTCTGGAACATGGGCCACATCTTTGGCGACCACGGCATCAGCTTCAAGGATGCCAAGATCGACGTCGAGGCGATGATTGGCCGCAAGGACAAGATCGTCAAGCAGTTCACCGGCGGCATCGGCATGCTGTTCAAGGCCAACAAGGTCGCCGCCTATTACGGCTTCGGCCAGCTGCAGCCAGGCAACGTGGTCAAGGTGAAGCAGCACGACGGTTCGGAAGTCGAGCTGAAGGGCACCAACGTCATCATCGCGGCCGGTTCGGATTCGATCGAGCTGCCGTTCGCCAAGTTCGACGGCGAGACCATCGTCGACAACGTCGGCGGCCTGGACTTCACCGAAGTGCCGAACCGCCTGGCGGTGATCGGCGCCGGCGTGATCGGCCTGGAACTGGGTAGCGTGTGGAAGCGCCTGGGCGCTGAAGTGACCATCCTGGAAGCCATGCCGGAGTTCCTGGCGGCTGCCGACGCTGAAGTGGCCAAGGCCGCTGCCAAGGAATTCAAGAAGCAGGGCCTGGACATCAAGCTCAACGCCAAGGTTTCCAAGACCGAGATCACCGGCAAGGGCAAGAAGAAGGAAGTCATCGTCACCTACACCGACGCGGAAGGCGAAAAGACCCTGACCGTGGACAAGCTGCTGGTGGCCGTCGGCCGTCGCGCCGCCACCAAGGGCCTGCTGGCCGAAGGCACCGGCGTGAAGATCAACGAGCGTGGTCAGATCGAAGTCGATGCGCACTGCCACACCGGCGTCAACGGCGTGTGGGCGGTCGGCGACTGCGTGCGCGGCCCGATGCTGGCGCACAAGGGCTTCGAGGAAGGCATCGCGGTGGCTGAGCTGATCGCCGGCCTGCCGGGCCACGTCAACTTCGACACCATCCCGTGGGTCATCTACACCGAGCCGGAACTGGCCTGGGTCGGCAAGACCGAAGCCCAGCTGAAGGCCGAAGGCATTCCGTACAAGGCCGGCAGCTTCCCGTTCGCCGCCAACGGCCGTGCAGTGGCGATGATCGAGCCGGCCGGCTTCGTGAAGATCCTGGCCCATGCCGAAACCGATCGCATCCTCGGCATGCACCTGGTTGGCGCCAACGTCTCCGAACTGGTGCACGAAGGCGTGCTGACCATGGAGTTCAGCGGCTCGGCCGATGACCTGGCCCGCATCTGCCACGCCCACCCGTCGCTCTCGGAAGTGATCCACGACGCCGCGATGGCGGTCAGCAAGCGCGCCATCCACAAAGCGAACTGATCTGCATCATGGTAGGTGCCGACCGTTGGTCGGCACTCACCTGCAGAAGAAAAACCCCGCCTCGGCGGGGTTTTTTGTTGGCTGCCCTGGTGTAGAGCCGAGCCCACGCTCGGCTGCGCATTTGGTGGTCCGTGAAAGCCTAGCCGAGCATGGGCTCGGCGCTACGCCTTTCCAGCCGGCTTCTTCGGTGGATCCTCACAGACCCGATGCTGCACCACCGTCTCGCCGACCTTCCATTCCTTGGTGACCCGGCAGCGCTCCCTGGCCTCGGGTACCGCCAGAGGCTTCGCCCCCGCAGCATTCGCTTCGTCGGCACCGGCTGCCTGCTGGCGCTCCAGCCACACCGAAGGCGGTGCTGGAGGTGCGGCCAGTACCGGGCCGGCCAACAGGGCCAGACCGACCAGCACCACCGCCCTCATGCGGGCACCGCCCGGCCACCGAGCATGCGCGCCGGCAGCATGAACAGCGCGCGCAGGAACGCGAACAGCGCCGAGAAGGTGATGCCGACCAGTCGGAACGGCAGGCTCAGCAGCCACACGAACGGCCAGGCGATCAGGGCGAGGATCGCCAGCGGCCAGCACAGTACGAACAGCAGGCACCACACGCCGAGCGCGAACAGGGTCTTCATCACGGTCTCCTTGGGGCGGCACCCTGCCGCCTGCGAACACCTTGGCGCCCTGCCCTGGCGCCGGCAAACGGTTTGCGACGAAACCGGGCTGGGGGCGATGAAACCGATCCAGCGCAGTGCAACGCCACGCCCACGCCCGGCTGCGCTTCGTGGCAACCGCATGGAACCCGCGCTGACAGTGGCTCCTGCCGGTGCCTTGGCTCTCAGCGCCCGGTGGCGGTTGCCGGCCAGCGGCCGGCGTGACCGTTATTCGAACGAACCGACCGAATCGTGGGCCAGGTTGTCGAAGCGGGTGTACTCACCGAAGAACTTCAGCTTGCACGAGCCAGTCGGGCCACCACGGTGCTTGCCGATGATGATTTCGGCCAGGCCCTTGTCCGGCGAGTTTTCCTTGTTGTAGTAGTCGTCGCGGTAGATGAACACGATCATGTCCGCGTCCTGCTCGATTGCGCCCGATTCGCGAAGGTCGGCCATCACCGGGCGCTTGTCGGTACGCGTTTCCAGCGAGCGGTTGAGCTGGGAAAGCGCGATCACCGGCACGTTCAGTTCCTTGGCCAGTCCCTTCAGCGAACGCGAGATTTCCGAGATTTCGGTCGCGCGGTTCTCGCTGTTGCCCGGCACGCTCATCAGCTGCAGGTAGTCGATCACCACCAGGCCCAGGTCATGCTCGCGCTTGAGGCGGCGGCACTTGGAACGCAGCACTTCCGGCGACACGCCCGGCGTATCGTCGATGAAGATCTTGGTTTCCTTCAGCATCTTGATCGCGCTGGTGACGCGGCTCCAGTCCTCGTCTTCCAGCTGGCCGGTACGCAGGCGCTGCGCGTTGATGCGGCCGTTGGAGGAAATCAGGCGCATCGCCAGCTGCGATGCCGACATTTCCATCGAGAACACCGCCACGCCCTTCTTCGACTTGATGGCCGCGTACTCGGCGATGTTCAGCGCGAAGGTGGTCTTGCCCATTGCCGGGCGCGCCGCGAGGATGATCAGGTCGGTCGGCTGCAGGCCAGCGGTCATCGCATCGAAATCGTTGTAACCGGTCGGCAGGCCGGTGATGTTGCCGCCGTTCTCGAAGCGGTTGCGCAGCTCCTCGAAGGCATCCTTCAGTGCACCGGGCATGGCCACGAAATCGGTACGGCCACGCGCACCCTGTTCGGCGATTGCAAACACGCTCTTTTCCGCCGAGGCCAGCAGCTCGCTGCTGTCACGCCCCTCCGGCTGGAAACCGTCGTTGACGATGTCGGTGCCGACCTGGATCAGCTGCCGCAGCACCGCCTTGTCGCGCACGATCTCGGCGTAGGCCACGATGTTGGCAGCTGACGGCGTGGTACTGGCCAGTTCGATCAGGTAGGCGCCGTCCCCCACCAGTTCCATCTTGCCCTGCGATTCAAACCACTCGCCCAGCGTTACCGCATCGAACGGCCGTTCGCGCTCGGACAGCTCGCGGATCGCACGATAGATCATCTGGTGATCGCGACGATAGAAGTCGCTTTCGGTCAGCTGGTCGTTGACACGGTCATACGCCTCGGGCGCCAGCATCAGGCCACCCAGCACCGCCTGCTCGGCTTCCACCGAATGGGGCGGTACCCGCAACTGGTCGATGCGCGACTCGTCGCGATCGCGATCGAAGCCATCACCGCGCTCTCTGCGGTTGGAACGGAAGCCGGGACGAGCGGACATGCTGCGGTGTTTCCTGCAAAAGTGGACCAGATGAGTGTAGGCATGTGCCGACCCCGGCAGCCATGGACAAACCTGTGGATAAGCCGTGGGAAAACGGGGGATATCCGCCGGTACCTGGCCAGACTGGCGTGAGAGCGTCGCACTGCCTGCGACGGACGCCGTTGCGGCGCCCGAGCGGGACATTATCGCAGATCAACGCTCGGGGTCGGATCCCCTTCGACGCAGGGGACTCTGACCCCGCAGGCGTCAATCGCCCTTGACGTGCACTGCGATCAACGCCAGGAACCGGTCCACGTAACCCTGCAGGAACTTCTGCGTGCCTTCGTTGTGGATCGTGCCGTCGGCATCGATCAGGCCGTCCTTGAAGTGGATGAATGCCTCGGGCTGGCCCAGCACATGCATGTCCAGGAAGGCCAGGCAGTTGCGCAGGTGCTGCTGGGCCACGGCGGTACCGATCTGGCCGATGGAGGCGCCGATCACCGCCGCCGGCTTGCCGGCAAACGCACTGTCACCGTACGGGCGCGATCCGATATCGATGGCGTTCTTGAGCACGCCAGGCACCGACCGGTTGTACTCGGGTGTCACGAACAGCACCGCGTCGGCGGCGCGCACCTGGTCCTTCAGCCGGGTGCCCTGCGGCGGATAATCGGCGTCGAAATCCTGGTCGTACAACGGCAGATCGCCGATCTGCACGTACTGGAAGCGCGCGCGATCACCGGCGAGCTTCTCCAGCGCATGGGCCAGCTTGCGGTTGCAGGAATCCCTGCGCAGGCTGCCAACGAACACGGCGATGGTGGGGACGGACATCGGGACATACTCCTCACGGTGCGGGAGGCCCAGCCTAGTCGCCAGGCCCGTGCCATCCGGTGAAGATCAGCCGCCGGTCACGCCGGTCCGCGCCTGCCGCCAATGCGCCTGCCAGGCCTGGAACATCAGCACGTTCCACAGGTGGGTATGCCACTTGCGCTGCCCCCCCAGGAACTGCTGCCACAGCGGCTGCACCGCCGCCGCCGACAGCACGCCCTCACGCTCCAGCCGCGCCGGCTGCAGCAAGTCCTCTGCCCAGGGTCGCAGGTCGCCCTTCAACCAGTCACTGACCGGTGCGCCGAAGCCGCGCTTGGGACGGTGCACCATTGAATGCGGCACGTAACGGCCCAGCACGCGCTTGAGCAGCACCTTGCTGGTCGTCTCACTGCGCTTGAAGCCCAGCGGCAGCGACCAGGCGAACTCGGCCACGCGCCAGTCCAGCAATGGCGCGCGCGCCTCCAGGCTGACCGCCATCGAGGTCCGGTCGACCTTGCACAACAGGTCATCGGGCAGGTAGGTCACGAAATCGGCCAGCATCATCGCGTCGGCCGGTGTCCCCGCGCCGTGCAGCGGATCGGCCAGGTCGTAGAAGCTGCCGGCGGCCTGCGCGCCGGGCACCGCCGCGGCAGGATCGCGCCAGCGCGAGATGCGGTTGCGGTAGACGTCGCCGATGCCACGTGCGCCGGTCTCGGCCAGCAGCGCCGCCAGGCCACCGGTCCGCGAGGCCTCGCCCTGCTGCTGCGAGCGTGCGCCCATCCAGCGCCGCAGCGGCCCCGGCACGCGTTCGAGCATCTGCCAGTTGCGCAGCGCGCGTACATACCGGGTGTAGCCGAAGAACAGCTCGTCGCCACCGTCGCCGGACAGCGCGACGGTCACGCCCTGCCGCGCCAGCCGTGCGACCAGCGCGGTCGGCACCTGCGACGCATCGGCAAAAGGCTCATCGAACATCGCCGGCAACTGCGGCACCACGGCCAGCGCGTCGGCGCCACTGACGTACAACTCGGTGTGATCACAGCCGAGGTGAGCCGCCAGCTCCCTGGCCAGCGGTGCTTCGTCATGTCCCGAGTCGGTGAAGCCGATACTGAAACTATGCACCGGCTGTCCGCTCTGCGCCTGCATCAGCGCCGCCACCAGCGATGAGTCCGTGCCGCCGGACAGGAATACGCCGACCGGCACGTCGGCCACCATGCGCAGCGCCACCGCATCACGCAGCAGCGTGTCCAGCTGTTCCTCGGCCTCTTCGATGCGGCCCTGGAACGGGGCGGCCAACGCCGCCTGCATGCGTGCGCGCGCATCCCAGTACGGGCGCTGTGCCTGCTCCGGGCGGTGTGCCGCGGCGCCTGCGGCCACAGCCGCTGCATCCAGCCGCAGCACCCGGCCCGGCATCAGCTTGTAGCAGCGCTGGTGGATGCTGTGCGGCGCCGGGATGTAATCCAGCCGCAGCAGCAAGGTGAGCGCATCGCGGTCGATGTCGTTGTCGAACGCCGGGTGTTGCCAGAGCGCCTTCAGTTCCGAACCGAACACCAGCGTGTCGCCGGCCCAGCCGTAGTACAGCGGCTTCTTGCCGACGCGGTCGCGGGCCAGCCACAGGCAACGATCCTGGCGGTCCCACAGCGCGATGGCGAACATGCCGTTGCAGCGCTGCAGGGTATCTTCCACGCCCCACTGCAGGATCGCCGCCAGCAGTACTTCGGTGTCGGAATGGCCGCGGAAGGTGTGCCCCAGCGGCTCCAGCTGTTCACGCAGAGCCGCGAAATTGTAGACCTCGCCGTTGTAGGCCATCACGTAGCGGCCGTCCGCCGAGGCCATCGGCTGGTGGCCCAGCGGGGACAGATCAAGGATGCTCAGGCGCCGATGCGCCAGCGCGATGCCCGCCTCGGCATCGACCCAGCTGCCGCCATCATCCGGCCCGCGATGGTGCAGCGCCTGGCCCATGGCCAGCGCCTGCGCCTGCAGCGCCTCGGCCGACGCCAGCGGCGCCGGCAACAACATTCCCGCCAATCCACACATGCATCAGGGTTCCTGCGCCAGGTCGAGGGCGGCGCCAATCACCGCATTGTCGCTTGGAAGCCCGAACATTGCTGCCCCTGCCAGTGGCGTGTAGGTGTCGGCGCCACAGACGCGGCGCAGCGGCAGGTGACCAAAGCCGGCCTCGACCAGCGCCGTGACCACGCCCTCACCCACTCCGCCGCTGTGGCGGCCTTCGTCCAGCACCAGCACCCGCCGCGCGCTCGCGGCCTGGGCCGCGATGAAGCCGGCATCCAACGGTACCAGCCAGCGCAGGTCGACCACCCGCACCTGCCAGCCCAGCTGCTGCTCGATCGCCCGCGCCGCGCGCAACGCCATCGGCACGCCATTGCCATAGGTGTAGATCACCAGGTCTCCGGCCTCCGGTGCATAGACCCGGCCCTCGCCCAGCACCAGCGCCCGGCCCTGTGCCGGGTAGTCGAACAGCCACTGGCCATCCCCCGCTTCGTGCAGGTCCTTGCTCATGTACAGCGCGATCGGCTCCAGGAACACCGCCACGCGCCCATCCACCCGCGCCAGTGCAGCCAGCGTGCGCAGCATCATCACCGCATCGTCGCCGCGCGAGGGGCAGCCGACCACCAGCCCGGGGATGTCGCGCAACGCGGTGATCGAGTTGTCGTTGTGGAAGTGCCCGCCGAAACCCTTCTGGTAGCCCAGCCCGGCCACCCGCACCAGCATCGGGTTGCGGTACTGGTCGTTGGAGAAGAACTGCAGCGAACAGGCTTCACCACGCAGCTGGTCGATGGCGTTGTGCAGGTAGGCCAGGTACTGGATCTCCGGAACCGGCAGCATGCCCAGGTTGGCCAGGCCCTGCGCCATGCCCAGGATCATGGTTTCATCCAGCAGCGTGTTGAACACCCGGCGTGGGCCGAAGCGGCGCAGCAGATCCTTGGTGACGGTGTACACACCGCCCTTCTGAGCCACGTCCTCGCCGAACAGCAGGCTCTGCGGATACTTCGCAAGCAGTTCCTGCAGGCCGTGGTTGATCTGGATCGCGAGATGCCGTGGCGCCTGTCGTTCCGGCAAGGCCTCGGCACCGCCATAGAGTGCCTCGCGCGCTTCGTCGGCGACCTCGCGCCGGGCTTCGGCCTGCACCGCCGCGGGCGTATAGGGTGCCAATGGCGCCATGACCTCCTGCAGCGACTGCAGCTTCGCGCGGCCTTCGGCATCGGCAGCGGCGGCCATGCAGCGCGCGCGCATCGTCTCGTAGGCCACTTCGATGGCGGCTGCATCCATCCAGCCCGATTCCAGCGCGATCTGCGCCGAGCGCAACAGCGGATCCTGCGCCTCGGCCGCGCACAATTCCGGCAATGCACGCCATTCCACCTCGAAGTCGGTGCCGGCGTGGCCCATCAGGCGCGTGGTGCGCAGATGCAGGAAGGTCGGTCGCCGCGTCCGCCGGCAGTGGTCCACTGCGGCCTGCACCTGGGCGTGCCCGGTGGCCAGGTCGAGGCCATCGGCAAGGAAATAGTCCAGCCCCGGCTGGTGGCTGAAACGCTCGGCAATCCAGCCGTCCGGCGTCTTCACCGAGATGCCCAGCCCGTTGTCCTCGCAGACGAACAGGATTGGCGCCGGCAGTTTCTGGTTGGCGGCCCACATCGCGGTGTTGAATGCGGTCTGCGCAGTGGCATGATTGGCCGAGGCGTCGCCAAACGAGCACAGCACGATGCTGTCGGCCGGAATGGGAAGCGCATGGCCCAGCCGCTTGCCGCTCTCGATGGCCAGCGCGGTGCCCAGCGCTTTCGGCAGGTGCGAGGCGATGGTCGAGGTCTGCGGCAATACCCACAATGGCTTGCTGCCCCACACCTTGTGCCGGCCGCCACTGGCCGGATCATCGGCGCTGGCCGCGAATGAAAGCGCCGCATCGCGCAACGGGTCGATGCCCGGCACCTGGCGCGAGCGCTCGAGCATGAAGGCGCCGGAGCGATAGTGCAGGAATGCGGGGTCGGTATGCCGGCAGGCCCGCGCCAGCAGCGCGTTGCCTTCATGGCCGGACGACCCGATGGTATAGAAGACCTTGTTCTGCACGCGCAATACGCGCGCCATCAGGTCCAGCTGGCGGCTGGCCAGCTGCGAATCGAACAGCTCACCGAAGGCCGCAGCGCTGAGCGTGCTGCCCGGCAGGATCGGCGCGTCCGGCGCAGGACGTGCGCGCGGTGTGCCTCGCCAGCCACGCACCGCGTCGAGGAAATTGGCGTCGCACACTTCGGCGCGGTTGAGCACGCGCATGCGCGCAGGAATCGGATCTGGAACCACAGCAAACATCGAACACCCTCCGTGTCGTTGTTGCGTTCCACCCGGCAGCGCCGGGCGCTATCCTGTGGGATCAGGCGGCCTCGAAGCGCGCGCGCACCTCGGCGGTCACCGCTGGCATCGCCACGAAGCGCGGCTGCGCACGCACGCGCTGCAGCCAGGCGCGCACTTCCGGGAAGGGCGCCAGGCTGATGCCGCCTTCGCCTGCCACGTCGGTATAGGCGAACAGCGCAATGTCGGCGATGCCGTATGCGCTGCCGGTGAACCACTGCGCTTCGCGCAGGTGCTGCTCCATCACGGCCAGCGCGGTGGCGGCACGCTCGTGCAGGCGTGGCAGTTCAGAACGGCGCGGTGAATCGGGCGGTGTCCAGCCGCGGATGAAGCGCGCTACCGCCACGCATGGCTCGTGCGTGTACTGCTCGAAGAACATCCAGCTCAATGCCTGCGCGCGTTCCCAACCGTCGGTAGGCAGGTAGGGCGTCCCTTCGGCCAACCAGAACAGGATCGCATTGGATTCAGTCAACACGCGGCCATCGTCGCGGACGATCAACGGCACCTTGGCGTTGGGATTGAGCGCAAGGAACTCGGCGGTGTGGGTCTGGCCATGGGCACTGTCCACTTCCACCCAGCGGTAGCGGCTGCCGAGCTGCTCCAGCAGCAGGCGGACCTTGTGGCAATTGCCGGACACCGACATGCCATGCACCGTCAACGGGACGCGCTCTTCCACCATTGCCTGATTCCTCGGATCCGGCCGGCGGCCAGCTGCACGCAGTCTGGCAAGCCCGCCGGTGAATGCCAAGCGCGGATGCAGCATGCGGACAATCTGTAGAGCCGAGCCCATGCTCGGCTGCTGTGCGCCAGATGCAGCCGAGCATGGGCTCGGCTCTACAACGGCGAACGGCGCTGCCGCCACTGTTCGCGCGACTGGCCCCAGATCTGCATCGGCTTGTCGTTGTACGGCGGTGGCAATTCACCCATGCGCAGCAGCGTGCTGCCGAGCTTGCGCGCGACCGCCCTCGAGTTGTCGTTGTTCTCGGCGATGGTGTGGATCACCTCGTCCCAGCCCAGCGTGTCGAACGCCCAGTCGATGGCGGCAACCGCCGCTTCCGGTGCATAGCCCCGGCCCCAGCTGGCATGCCGAATACCCCAACCGACCTCGGTCCCAGGCCAGTCCTGCGGCTGCCACGGTCCCATCCGGCCGATCCAGTCACCGCTGGATTTCTCGATCACGCTGAACATCGAGAAGCCGAACAGCTGCCAGGCGCCGGCCAGGCTGCAGAAGCCGCGCCATGCCACCGAGGGCGGTTGAACACCCCCCAGGGTGCGCATCGTTTCCTCGTCGGCACAGAATGCCAGGTACGGTTCGTAGTCCTCGCGCAGCAGCGGGCGCAGGATCAGCCGCTCGGTTTCCAGGCGCAGGTCGAAGATGCTCATGCCGACTCCTTGTCGAAGGGGGGCATCCATCATGGTCGATTCCCTTTCCCCACGGATGAATGCCCGTGCGCACAACGAAACGGGCCGGCATGAGCCGGCCCGTCGGGTGCAGCAGGGTGTTCTGGATTACTGGCGCGTGGCCGCAGTGGCGCCGGCAGCAGCGGTCTGCGTGACCAGCTGGCCATCGACCACCGGCAGGCGATCGCTGGCCGGCTTGTTGTCCATGCGCACGGTCTTCTCGGCGCCATCATAGCGATAGGTCACGTTGTAGCCCTTCACCACATCATTGGTACCCATGGCGATGCGGCTGCCCGGCTTGCTGGCCATGCGCATGGTGCCGGTGGTCCCGTCTTCGTTGCGATAGGTCACGTTGTAACCGGTGACGCGGCTCGACTCGGACGTTGCGGTTTCGGTGTGGCACTGGCGCTCGGTACGATTGACCACGCGACCACCCACATGGCGCTTGTCGATCTGGTTGCCGATGAAGCCACCGGCCACCGCACCGGCTGCGGTCGCGGCCTTCTTGCCGTTGCCGCCACCGACCTGGTTGCCGAGCAGGCCACCCACCACCGCGCCGACCACGGTACCGCCGACGTTGCCATCACGCTCCGGCAGGCGCTCCTGCACCGTCACGTCCTGGCAGACCTCGTGCGGGGTCTGGGTGGTGGAGGTCTCGCGCACCGGATCGGTGCCGATCACGGTGGCATAGGCCTTCTGCTTCTCGGTGATCGGGTCGACCTTCAGCACATCGGCATATTCCAGCCCGCGCGGCGCCGACGGGTCGAGCTTGTCACCACGTACGCCATCGTCGGTGGCGTTGCCATCGACCAGGCGCGACTCGCCATTGGGGGTTGCGGCGCTGATGGAGTCGGGCGATTTGTCGCCACTCTTCATGAAGGCGGCGGTGGCGATGCCACCCACCAGCAGCGCGCCCGCTGCGACCAGGACAGTTGTAGTTGTGCTTTTCATGACCTGCTCCTTGCGGACCATCCGCAACGTTCTCGGGACAGATTGCAGCATGCGCTGCCTGAACGGAATCTCCACATTTCCTGCTCATTCCTGTAACCCATTCAGCATCAGGAAATGCAGGGCCCGTGGTAGCGTTTGCATATTCCCCACGAGGATCCCCGCCATGGCCAACCCGATGCTGCTGCCAGTACTGCAGTGGGCGCGCCGGCTGCGCTACCCCACCCTGTTCAAGCTCACCGCCGGCCTGTTCGTGCTGACGCTGTTCATCCCGGACCCGATCCCGTTCATCGATGAGCTGGTGCTGGGCTTCGGCACGCTGCTGCTGGCCAACTGGAAGAGCCGCAACGCCACCACGCCACCGCCGCTGGAACAGCGTTGAGCGTGCTGGTCGACAGCCACTGTCATCTCGACGCGAGCGCGTTCGACCCTGACCGTGCCGCGGTGATCGAGCGGGCGCAGGCCGTGGGTGTGCGCCAACAGGTGGTGCCAGCGGTCACCGCTGCCAGCTGGCCGAAACTGCGCGAGGTCTGCCAGCAGGCGCCCGGGCTGTACCCGGCCTTCGGCCTGCACCCGATGTTCCTGGCCGATCACCAGCCTGGGCACCTGCCACTGCTGCGCCAGTGGATCGAGCGCGAACGCCCCTGCGCGATCGGCGAATGCGGCCTCGACTTCTTCGTCGAAGGACTGGATGCCGAGGCTCAACAGGCGTATTTCATCGGCCAGCTGGAACTGGCCCGAGAATTCAATCTGCCGGTGATCGTGCACGCGCGACGCGCGGTGGATGCGGTGATCGCCGCGATCCGTCGCGTCGGCGGCCTGCGCGGCGTGGTGCACAGTTTTTCCGGCAGCCCCGAACAGGCCGCGCAACTGCACAGGCACGGCTTCCTGCTGGGTCTTGGTGGTCCGCTGACCTACGAGCGGGCGCAGCGCCTGCAACGGCTGGTACGCGGGATGCCGCTGGAGCAGCTGCTGCTGGAAACCGACGCGCCCGACCAGCCCGACGCAGGGGTCCGCGGCCAGCGCAACGAACCGGCACGGTTGGCAACCATTGCCCGGCACGTGGCCGCGCTGCGCGGAATGGAGCTCGAGGCCCTGGCACAGGCCACGACAGAGAATGCACGGCGGCTGTTCGCGCTGCCGGCAACGTAAAGGCGGGGGCCAACCTTGGCCGGCACGCTGTAACGACCGCGACGAACCCGATGCCGGCCAGCGGCCGGCACTACCGTCACGCGTCGGCGTAGGCCTCGGTCACCTCGGTTTTCGCCTTCTTCGGCTCCAGCAGCATCTCCAGCGCCTTGCCCACCGCCGCAAAGGCGAACGCGCCGGTGATGTGGGTCGCCGCGCCCAGACCGGCACCGCAGTCCAGCTTCAACGCCGCATCGGCACCCAGGTTCGGACGAATGCCGCAGACGCTGCCATCGGCCTGCGGGTACTTCACATTCTCCAGCGAATACACCGCCGGCACGCCGAAATAGCGCTTGGCGTTCTTCGGGAAGTTGAACTCGCTGCGCAGCTTCTTGCGGATCAGCGCCAGCATGGCGTCGTGCTCGGTGCGCGAGACATCGCGGATACGTACCAGGGTCGGGTCGGTGCGGCCACCGGCAGCGCCGACGGTCAGCAGCGGCAGCTTGCGGCGACGGCACCAGGCGATCGTCTCGACCTTGACCCGGAAGCTGTCGCAGGCGTCGATCACCAGATCGAACCCGCGGTCCAGCAGCTCAGCCATGTTGGACATCGTCAGGAATGCCTGCACGGCGTCGACGTCGATCCCCGGGTTGATCGCACGGCAGCGCTCGGCCATCGCCTCGGCCTTGTTGCGCCCGTAATTGCCTTCCATCGCCGGCAGCTGCCGGTTGGTGTTGGACACGCAGATGTCGTCGGCATCGATCAGGGTCAGATGACCGACCGCCGAACGGGCCAGCGCCTCCACCACCCACGAGCCGACGCCGCCCATGCCGACCACCGCCACGCGACTGCCCTGCAGGCGCTCGAGCGCACCCACGCCATACAGCCGTTCGATGCCGGCGAAGCGTTGTTTGACCTGTTCGTTCATCGGGCTATTTTAACGTGCAGGTGCCAGCGCCCAAAGCACGTCGGCGTCGAACCCACCGTTGCACGCCTGGAGAGCCCGCATGAACGCCAGCCCGCCCCGCCGCCTGTCCCCTGCCCATCGCTACCTGTTCGTACTGTGCCTGGGCCTGCTGATCGGCTTGGTCGCCACGGTAATGGTGGGCCGCGCCCTGCAGGCGCGTCGCGACCCGTTCCCGGACAGCCTGATGCAGGTGATGCAGCGGCAGTCGCAGCTGCTGCAGCAGGCTCAGCAGCAGAACCGCTGCAGCCTGGCCGACAGCGTGCCGCGGCTGCAGGCACTACGCCTGTTGTCCAATGACCTGGACCTGGCGTTCCCCGGGCTGAAGGACAGCACGCAGTTCCAGCAGCACGCCAGCCGACTTCGCGGCAACCTCAACACGGCGCTGGCCGCACCGCCAGGCGACTGCAGGGCCTCGGCCCAGCTCGTGGAAACGCTGCAGGCCGATTGCCGGGCCTGCCACCAGGATTTCCGCTGAGGCGCGTTCATCCTGCAGCCGGGCATCAGGTGCTTGGTTGGCGCGTTGTTCACGTTCGAAGGGAGAGGATTCGTCCACCCTGCTGCATGACGCAGTACCACCCAACATACCCGCCTTCACGGCCAGGAGACGCCCCATGAAGATCCAGCTCATCGCCGCCAGCGCCATCGCTACCCTCGCGCTGGCCGGTTGTGCCACCTCGCCCGGTTACAGTGGCGGTGGTTACAACAACGGCTACAACAACGGCGGCTACGGCAACAACGGCGGCTACAACCAGGGCCGCTGCGCGGACTGTGGCATCGTCACCCGCATCAACACCGTGCCCTCGGGCCGCACCGCGCCCAGTGCGACCGGCGCGATCCTCGGCGGCATCGTCGGCGCCGTGGCCGGCCATGAAATCTCCGACCACACCGGTGGCAGCCGTGGCAACAAGAACATTGCCGCCGCTGCAGGCGCGGTCGGTGGCGCCCTGGCCGGCAATCAGATCCAGAAGAATGTGACCAGCGATACCTACGACATCAGCGTGCGCATGGATGATGGCCGCACCATCGTGGTCAACCAGCGCGACCTGGGTGGCATCCGTGAGAACACCTATGTGCGCGTGGTCAACGGCAAGGTCATCCTGCGCTGACCTGCAGCGGGCCAAAGGCCAAGAAAAAGGCCCGCTTGCGCGGGCCTTTTTCGTGCCGGAGGACGGCAGGTGTTACATCGGCTGGACCTTGTCAGCCTGCAGGCCCTTCTGGCCCTGCACGACTTCAAAGCTCACACTCTGGCCTTCCTTGAGGCTCTTGAAGCCCTGGGTCTCGATGGCGCGGAAGTGCACGAACACGTCCTCGCCATTCTGGCGGCTGATGAAGCCGAAGCCCTTCGCATCATTGAACCACTTTACGGTACCGGTCTCGCGATCAGCCATCTCACTAACTCCCTTTGACTCTCTCTTGTTGTTGGAAACGCCTGGTGGGCGGCTGACAAGCAAGGGGGAAGCGAGGTGCATCGATGCAGCGGATCGGGAAGATCTTGCTTCATCAGGCCACGATCCACGGTGACCTTGCCAAGCTCAGCGACTGCAACTTAACCCGGCCAAAACGAAAAAGCAACTGGCAAAATCTTTCACTGTCAACCCCAAAACGGACTCCATACGGGACAGCATGGGACTCTCATTCATCTTGTATCTGCTAGCGGTCATTTTTGTCCTGATAGGCATCGCCGGCATCATCCTGCCGGCCCTCCCGGGCATCCCGCTGGTGTTCATCGGACTGCTGCTGGCCGCCTGGGCCGACGGCTTCGCCCACGTCGGCTGGCCCACCCTGGTCGCGCTCGGGGTACTGACCCTGCTTTCGCTGCTGGTGGACGTGCTGGCCACGGTTGTCGGCGCGCAGCGTGTCGGCGCCAGCCGCAAGGCGCTGTGGGGAACCTTCGTCGGCAGCATCGTCGGCCTGTTCTTCATGCCCATCGGCCTGTTCGCGGGTCCGCTGGTCGGTGCCCTGCTCGGCGAGTACTGGCACACCCGCGAACTCGGCCGCTCGACCAAGGTCGGCCTGGCCACCTGGCTCGGCATCCTGCTTGGCCTGGCACTGAAACTGGCGGTTGTGATCGCGATGCTGGGCCTGTTCGCGTTCGCCTGGTTCTTCTGAGCCACCTGGCCTTCACGCCACGCGCACGCTGTGACCCTGCATAAACCGTGGGGCTGGCCGCGATCCGGCACAGCCGCCACACTGTGTGATTCCCGAATTCATCGAAGGGCCTGCTGCAATGACCCTCCCCACGCTGTTTCCCCGTCTGGCGCCGCTGGCGCTTGCCCTGGCCAGTGCACCGCTGGCTGCGCAGGAGTTCGCGCCTACCGCCGATGCCTCACCGGCCGCCTGCGCGGCAATTACCACCGACGCGGCCCGGCTGGCCTGCTATGACCGCCTGTTCGGGCATACCCCGGAGGCTACCGCCGCCGCTGATGCTGCCGCTGAAGCGGCTGCGCAGGCCCGCCGCGAAGAACGGCAGACCGCGCGCGTGAGCCAGGGCGAGGAAAAGCTGCGCGAGCGGGTGAGCGACCTGTTCCGCCCGGCAACGCCGGACAGCGCGCTGGCCAACGCCGGCCGCGGTTCGCTGCTGGACAGCCGCTGGGAACTGGCCGAGGACTCCAAGCTGGGGCCGTTCCAACTGCGCGCCTACAAGCCGGTGTACCTGCTGCCCGCCTTCTGGACCAGCGATCGCAACACCATGCCGCACTCGCCGAACCCGGCCAACAGCGTGACCACCCCGCAGGTACTCGACAGTGCCGAGCTGAAGTTCCAGATCAGCTTCAAGACCAAGATCGTCGAGAACCTGTTCGGCGACAACGGCGACATCTGGGCCGGCTACACCCAGAGTTCGCGCTGGCAGGCCTACAACAGCGAGGATTCGCGCCCGTTCCGCGAAACCAATTACGAGCCGGAAGTGATGATGGTGTTCCGCAACGGCTACTCGATCGGTGGCTGGCGCGGGCGCATGACCGGTATCGCGCTGAACCACCAGTCCAATGGCCGCGCCGACCCGCTGTCACGCAGCTGGAACCGGGTCATGCTCAACATCGGCCTGGACCGCGAGAACTGGGCGCTGGTGCTGCGTCCCTGGTACCGCATTCCCGAAAGCCGCAGCGAAGACAACAATCCGGACATCGAGGATTACATGGGTCGCGGCGACGCCACCCTGACCTGGAACCGCAATGGGCATGAGGTCTCGCTGATGGCGCGCCATTCACTGCGCACCGGAAGCCGTTCGCACGGTGCGCTGCAGCTGGACTACGGCTTCCCCATCAGCAACCTGCTGCGTGGCCATGTGCAGGTCTTCGACGGCTACGGCGAAAGCCTGATCGACTACAACCACAAGGCCACCTATGTGGGTGTGGGCGTGTCTCTGCTGGAGTGGTTCTGATGGACGTGACGATCTGGCACAACCCGGCCTGCAGCAACTCGCGCGGCGCACTGAAGCTGATCCGCGATGCGGGCTTCGAGCCGGTGGTGATCGACTACCTGGGCAACCCGCCGGACGCAGCCACGCTGCGCCAGGTACTGGCCGAATCCCGGCTGCACGCACAGGAACTGGTACGCAGCAAGGAGGCGCTGTTCGCCGAACTGGGCCTGGACGGCGCCGACGACGCCACGCTGCTGGCGGCGATGAGCGAACACCCCCGTTTGATCAATCGCCCCGTGGTGCGCACGGCCAAGGGCACGCGGCTGTGCCGCCCACCGGAAACAGTGCTGGAGATCCTGTAACCCGAAAAAGGGGACGGAGGGAATTAAGTCGTATGTGCACAAACGACTTAATTCCCTCCGTCCCCTTTTTTGGTTACCGCCAGTCGGTGATGCCTTCGCGGCGGTAGACCTCGGCGAACGCCGGGCGCGCCTTCATCGAGGTGGCATGCGCCTTCAGCACTGGCCAGGTGTCGCTGGGCCTGGGCATGTTGCGCGACCAGCGCATCAGCATCACCAGCATGTAGTCGACCACGCAGGGCGTGGCGCCCAGCAGGTACGGGCCGTGCGCCTGCAGGTGAGCGGCAACGTGCTGCCAGGCCGCTTCGAGCCGCTGACGCGCCCTCTCGCGGCTGGCCTCGACGTTCGCCTCGCCGGCCATTTCATGCGGATAGAACCAGGCCCGATAGGCCGGCTGCAGCGTATTGGCACACCAGAACATCCAGCGGTAGGCATCGCCTCGCTGCGGCGTGCCCGGCACCGGGAGCAGGCCGGCCTCCGGGTGGCGATCGGCCAGGTACAGGGCGATGGCCGCCGCTTCGGTCAGTACCAGGCCATCGATCAACAGTGTCGGCACCACACCGGCCGGATTGAGCGCCAGGTACTGCGCCGACTTGTGCTCGCGCGCGTCGAAATCCAGCAGCACCAGTTCATGCTCGATGCCGAGCTCGATCAGCAGCCAGTGCACGACCAGCGCGGCGGTACTGGTCGAACCATACAGCGTGGTGCTCATGCGGAAGATCCTGTGCAGGTGGATCAGCCGATTATGCGCCCACGCGCACGATCGTTGCTCAGCCGCAGCTGCTCATGCAGGAATCCCGGCGCTCGCCACAGGACATCATCGGCGCGCGCATCGCGCAGTCGTGCGTCTTCAGTTCGCAGGCTCGGCGCAGGTCCGGATTGTCCACGTCCTTGCAGCGCTTGTCCGGCGCCGGCACCACCTGCTGCTCGCAGTTGCTCTGGCGGCTGCCGAGGGAGTCATTCTGCGCCATGCAGCTGCGATAGCCGGCCTGGCACTGCACGCGGCATTGCGCCGATGCGGGGAAATCCGCGCCTTCGTACGACGCCGGGGTGCTGCAACCGGCCAGGGCCAGCAGCACGCCTACCACGATGAATCGATGCAGGGCCATGGACACGTCCTGTGCGAGGGTGTTCCGACCGTAGCAGAACAACCGCTACCGGAACATCAATATTTTTGCCCATACAACAACGGCGCCACAGGAGCGCCGTTGTCTGGTCCGGGATGGAAGGCTTACTCCACAACCACCGGAATCTTGCCGATGCGGGCCTGCCATTCGCGCGGGCCGGTCTTGTGCACCGATTCGCCGGTGGAATCCACCGCCACGGTCACGGGCATGTCCTGCACGGTGAACTCGTAGATCGCCTCCATGCCCAGGTCGGCGAAACCAACCACCTTGGCCGCCTTGATGGCCTTGGACACGAGGTAGGCCGAACCACCAACGGCCATCAGGTAGGCCGACTTGTGCTTCCTGATCGCCTCGATGGCGGCCGGGCCGCGCTCGGCCTTGCCGACCATGCCCAGCAGGCCGGTCTGTGCCAGTACCTGCTCGGTGAACTTGTCCATGCGGGTCGCCGTGGTCGGGCCGGCCGGGCCCACCACTTCGTCGCGCACCGGATCGACCGGGCCGACGTAATAGATGAAGCGGCCCTTCAGGTCGACCGGCAGTTCCTCGCCCTTGTTGAGCATGTCGACCATGCGCTTGTGCGCGGCATCGCGGCCGGTCAGCAGCTTGCCGTTGAGCAGCAGGGTCTGGCCCGGCTTCCAGCTGGCCACATCTTCCGGGGTGATCGTGTCCAGGTCCACCCGGGTGCCCTTGGACGCGTCATAGGTCAGCTTCGGCCAGTCTTCCAGCGACGGCGGGTCCAGCATTACCGGGCCACTACCATCCAGGGTGAAGTGCGCATGGCGGGTGGCGGCGCAGTTCGGGATCATCGCCACCGGCAGGTTGGCCGCATGGGTCGGATAGTCGTTGATCTTGATGTCCAGCACAGTGGTCAGGCCGCCCAGGCCCTGCGCGCCGATGCCCAGCGCATTGACCTTCTCATACAGCTCCAGGCGCAGCTCCTCGATGCGGTTGGAGGCACCACGGGCCTGCAGCTCGGTGATGTCGATCGGTTCCATCAGCGCCTCCTTGGCCAGCAGCATCGCCTTCTCGGCGGTGCCACCGATGCCGATGCCGAGCATGCCCGGCGGGCACCAGCCGGCGCCCATGGTCGGCACGGTCTTCAGCACCCAGTCGACGATGGAGTCGGACGGGTTGAGCATGGCGAACTTGGTCTTCGCTTCCGAACCACCGCCCTTGGCGGCAACGATGACGTCGACCTTGTTGCCCGGCACCACCTTGACGTTGACCACGCCCGGGGTGTTGTCCTTGGTATTGATCCGCTTGCCGGCCGGATCAGCCAGCACCGAGGCGCGCAGCTTGTTGTCCGGATGCATGTAGGCGCGGCGAACGCCCTCATTGGCCATGTCTTCCACGCCCATGGTGGCGTCATCCCAACGCACGTCCATGCCGATTTCCAGGAACACGGTGACGATGCCGGTGTCCTGGCAGATCGGACGGTGGCCTTCGGCGCACATCCGCGAATTGATCAGGATCTGGGCCATCGCTTCCTTCGCGGCCGGCGACTCCTCGCGCTCGTACGCGGCGGCGAGGTTCTTGATGTAGTCGACCGGGTGGTAGTACGAGATGTACTGCAGCGCGTCGGCGATGGACTGGATGAGGTCTTCCTGCTTGATCGATGTCACGGCTTGCTCGCTTGCTCGAGGCTGGCGGGGGTAATCCGCCCATTTTACCCCCTCCCCCGGCCCCGGGGTGGTCGTGCTGGCCGCTGGCCGGCAAGATTCCCCCGACGCTCTGTCACGCCACGCGCCACTACGGCGTCCTTGCCCACATGAACGCCGAAACCGTTTTCCAGACCCACCGCCCGCGCCTGATGGCGCTGGCCTACCGCCTGCTCGGCAGCCGCGCCGACGCCGAAGACGTGGTCCAGGACGCCTGGCTGCGCTGGTCCGGCGCCGATCCTGCCAGCGTCCGCGATGCAGAGGCCTGGCTGGTCACCACCACCACCCGGCTCGGCCTGGACCGCCTGCGAGCGGCCAAGCGCGAGCGCGCGCACTATGTCGGCCCATGGCTGGCCGAACCGCTGGCGGTCACCCTGGAGCCGGACCCGGCGCCCGGTCCGGCCCAGCTGCATGCGCTGGCCGACGATGTCTCGGTGGCCTTCCTGACCTTGCTCGAACAACTCGGCCCCGAAGAACGCGCCGCCTTCCTGCTGAAGGAGGCCTTCGACCACGACTATCGCGAGATCGCCGAGCTGATCGGTCACAGCGAGGCCAACTGCCGGCAGCTGGTGCACCGCGCCCGGCAGCGCCTGCAGGCCGGACGGCCGCGCTTCAACGCCGATGCCATCCAGCACCGGCAGTTGCTGAAGCGCTTCATGGATGCCTCGCAGCGCGGCGACAGCGAGGCGATCCAGGCCCTGCTGCACGCCAACGCGCAACTGGTCTCCGACGGCGGCGGCGTGGTTACCGCCGCGATCCGCCCGCTGCTGGGCGCCGAGCGCATCGGCCGCCTGTTCTGGGCCATCGCCCGCCGCGGCGCGGTGCATCCGGCGCAGCTGGGCTACGTCAACGGCGAACCGGCGATCCTGCGCTTCCAGAGCGACCGCCTGCACTCGGTCACCACCATCGAAGTGGTCGATGGCCGCATCGCCAACGTGTACAGCGTGCTGAATCCAGAAAAATTGCCGAAGGTTGTCACGCACCGCAACGCTGCGGCGTCCTTGTGATGAAGGCGGCCATCGTGGCCGCCGTGGAGCCCACGATGTCCGATCACACCTCCCCCCGCGTCCCCTACACCCGTCTGGCCGCCGAGGCCTTCAAGGGCCTGCTGGCCACCAGCCAGGCGGTGCATGACAGCTCGATCGACCCGACCCTGATGGAACTGGTGTTCCTGCGCGTGTCGCAGCTCAACGGCTGCGGCTACTGCATGGACATGCACGGCACGGCGCTGCGTAAGGGCGGCATCGAGCCGCGCAAGCTGGACACCCTGCCCGCCTGGCACGAAAGCCGCTTCTTCGACGCGCGCGAACGCGCGGCACTGGGCTGGGCCGAGGCGCTGACCCGGCTGACCGAGGGTGCGCCGTCGCAGGCGGCGTTCGATGCATTGGCGCCGCACTTCGATGCGAAGGGCATCAGTGACCTGAGCATGGGCATTGCGGTGATCAATGCCTGGAACCGGCTGGGTGCGGGGCTGCTGCCGCCGCTGCCGTAAAAGGGTCCTGTTGGCCGGGCTGCCGCCCGGCACCCGCAGAGGCCAGAGCAACAGCTGGAGCAACGGCAAAAGCTGGCTCTTCTGCGGGTTGGCAGGGTGGGTCAGGTCACAGGGGACGCTGCAAGTACGTCCATGTAAGCTCGGTCGCCGCATCCATGCGGCTCACGCCCCTGCGACCTGACCCACCCCGCCTTCGATAGTTCACTGGAGCTGCTGGTAGGTGTCGACCTCGGTCGACACGGTAGATCCACGCCATGCGTGGATGCGGGAGGGTCAGATCCCTTTGTGTGGCAAAGGGATCTGACCCCGGTGCCGGCCACACGGCTGCACTGACCCCCTCTGCACGTAGCAGGCGCGCACAATACGCGCATGCCTGCTTCCGCCACCGCTGGCGCTGCCGCCGCGAAGAAACCCAGCCTGCGCCAGCGCTTCAGGGCGATGCGCAATCTGCCCCCTTTCCTGCGCATGGTCTGGAAGACCAGTCCGGCGCTCACCCTGGCCAGCCTGGGGCTGCGCCTGATCCGTGCCCTGCTGCCGGTGGCGATGCTGTACGTCGGCAAGCTGATCATCGACAGCGCCCTGCACCTGAGCCAGCACGATGCCGGCTTCCCGCCGCTGGGCGAGGCGCTGTCCAGCGGCCTGCTCAATCCACTGCTGGGCCTGCTGGCACTGGAATTCGGCCTGGCCATCGCCTCGGACCTGCTCGGCCGACTGGTCAGCTACGCCGACGCTCTGCTTTCCGAACTGTTCGCCAACGCCACCAGCATCCGCCTGATGGAACACGCCGCGACGCTGGACCTGGAGGATTTCGAAGACCCGGACCTGCAGGACAAGCTGGACCGTGCGCGCCGCCAGACCATGGGCAGGATGAACCTGATGAGCCAGCTGTTCGGCCAGGTGCAGGACGCGATCACCGTGGCCAGCCTCGCCGTCGGCCTGCTGGTCTACGCGCCGTGGCTGATCCTGCTGCTGGCGCTGGCACTGGTGCCGGCCTTCATTGGCGAATCGCACTTCAACGCGGCCGGCTACAGCCTCAACTTCCAGTGGACGCCCGAGCGCCGCCAGCTCGACTACCTGCGCCAGCTGGGCGCCAGCGTGGAAACGGCCAAGGAAGTGAAGATCTACAACCTGCACCGCTTCCTGGTGGAGCGCTACCGGCGCCTGTCGGTGGCATTGTTCCAGGCCAACCGCGCCCTGGCACGGCGCCGCGCGTTCTGGGGCACGCTGCTGGCTGCGCTGGGCACGCTGGGGTATTACACCGCCTACGCCTACATCGCATGGCGCACGGTGCGCGGGGACTTCTCGATCGGCGACCTGACCTTCCTCGCCGGCAGCTTCCTGCGCCTGCGCCAGCTGCTGGAAGGCCTGCTGATCGGCTTCTCGCAGGTGGCCAGCCAGGCGCTGTACCTGGATGACCTGTTCTCGTTCTTCCAGATCCAGCCGGAAATCCACTCGCGCGATGGGGCCGTGCGCGTGTCGCAACCGATCCGCCAGGGCTTCGTATTCGAGAACGTCGGCTTCCGCTACCCCGATGCCGAACAGTGGGCGGTGCGCCATCTGGATTTCCAGCTGCACGCCGGCGAAGTGCTGGCCCTGGTCGGCGAGAACGGTGCCGGCAAGACCACCCTGGTAAAACTGCTGGCACGGCTGTACGAGCCGGACGAAGGCCGCATCCTGCTCGACGGCCGCGACCTGCGCGATTACGACCTGGATGACCTGCGCGCCAACCTCGGGGTGATCTTCCAGGACTTCGTGCGCTACAACCTCAGCGCCGGCGAGAACATCGGCGTCGGCCAGGTCGAGGCGATGGACGACCAGGCACGCATCGCTGACGCGGCGCGACGCGGCATGGCCGAGGAAGTCATCGACGACCTGCCCGGCGGCTACGACCAGCAGATCGGCCGCCGCTTCAAGCAGGGCGTGGACCTGTCCGGTGGCCAATGGCAGAAGATCGCCATTGCCCGCGCATGGATGCGCAATGCGCAGGTGATGATCCTGGATGAGCCAACGGCAGCGCTGGATGCCCGCAGTGAGTTCGAGGTGTTCCAGCGGTTCAGGGAACTGGCGGATAATCGCACCGCAGTACTGATTTCCCACCGCTTTTCCTCGGTACGCATGGCCGACCGCATCCTGGTGCTGGCCGATGGCCGGATCGAGGCCAGCGGCACCCATGCGCAGCTGATGGCGCAGGGCGGCCGCTATGCCGAGCTGTTCGAGCTGCAGGCGGCGGGTTACCGCTGAGAACGCCTCTCGTTCCGCCCAATGAGAACTTGTCTCATTTGAGATAGAATCACCCCCGACGACTTTCGATAGATACGCCCATGTCCTCCGCTTTCGGCGCCGAAACGGTGCTTGAGGTCCGTCACTGGACCGATGCCTACTTCAGCTTCACCACCACCCGCGACAGCGGTTTCCGCTTCGAGAACGGCCAGTTCGTGATGATCGGCCTGGAAACCGAGGCGCGACCGCTGCTGCGCGCCTATTCCATTGCCAGTGCCAACTGGGAAGAACAGCTGGAGTTCTTCAGCATCAAGGTGCAGGACGGCCCGCTGACCTCGCGCCTGCAGCACATCAAGCCGGGCGACAAGGTACTGGTCGGCAAGAAGCCCACCGGCACCCTGCTGATCAGCGACCTGCATCCCGGCAGGAACCTGTACCTGCTGGGCACCGGCACCGGCCTGGCGCCGTGGCTGTCGGTCATCAAGGACCCGGAAACCTACGAGCGCTTCGAGAAGGTGATCCTCTGCCACGGCGTGCGCTACGAGAAGGACCTGGCCTATCGCGATTACTTCGAGAAGGAACTGCGTGAGCACGAGTTCCTCGGCGAAATGATCGGCGACAAGCTGCTGTACTACCCGGCCGTCACCCGCGAGCCGTTCGCCAACCAGGGCCGCCTGACCCAGCTGATGGAGAGCGGCGAGATGCAGCGCACCCTCGGCCTGCCGGAACTGAGCCCGGAAAACGACCGCGCGATGATCTGCGGCAGCCCGCAGATGCTGGCCGACCTTCGCACCGTGCTCGATGCCCGGGGTTTCCAGGTTTCGCCGCGCATCGGCCAACCGGGCCACTACGTGTTCGAACGCGCGTTCGTCGAGAAATAACCCATCGCATCTGTAGAGCCGAGCCCGCGCTCGGCTTGCGCGCGGCGCGCGCTCTCGGAGTCAGCCGGAAAAGCAGCCGAGCGTGGGCTCGGCTCTACAGCAGCGCTTCGATCGCGCTGCGCAACTGCTCCGGCCGGGTGGTGGGCGCATGCCGCGACACCACCTGCCCCTGGCGATCGACCAGGAACTTGCTGAAATTCCACTTGATGCGGGCACTGCCGAGCAGGCCACGCTTTTCGTGCGTCATCCAGGCCCACAACGGATCAGCGCCCTCGCCGTTGACCTCGATCTTCTCCGACAGCGGAAAGCTGACCGGGTAATCCAGCGAACAGAACTGGCGGATCTGCACCGCGTCCCCCGGCTCCTGCGCGCCGAACTGGTTGCACGGGAAGCCGATCACTACCAGGCCGCGTTCGCGGTAGTCCTGCCACAGCTGTTCCAGCCCGGTGTACTGCGGGGTGAACCCACAGCGGCTGGCGACGTTCACCAGCAGCAACGGGTGGCCCTGATAACGGGCCAGCGCCTGTGGATGGCCGTCGAGGTCACGGAAGCTGAAATCGTAGGCGGTGGTCATGGTGGCGGGCCGTGGGCGGTAAATGCATGGTACCCGCGCCCGGACCCGGCAACATGCCTTTTGACACAAGTGCGGGCGCCGCCGGCCGGGTTACCCTCGGGCCCTTGTTTGCCTTACCGGAGTTCCTGCCTTGACCACCCGCCTTGCCCTTGCCGTGGCCATGTCCCTCGGCCTTGCCCTGCCCGCCTTCTCGGCCGGCGCCGCCACCCCGGCTGCCAGCACCCATGCCCAGCAGGCCAATCCGTTCTTCGCCGAAAGCCCGCTGCCCCTGCATTATCCGCAGTTCGACAGGATCAAGGACAGCGACTTCGCCCCGGCCTTCGACGCCGGCATGGCGCAGCAGCTGAAGGAAGTGGAAGCGATCGCCAACAACAAGGCCAAGCCGACCTTCGACAACACCATCATCGCCCTGGAAAAGAGCGGTGACATCCTCGACCGCGCGACCACCGTGTTCTTCAGCCTGGTCGGCGCCGATACCAATGACACCCGCAAGAAGCTGCAGGCCGACTACTCGGCGAAGTTCGCCGCGCACAGCGATGCGATCGCGCTGAACGGCAAGCTGTTCGCCCGCATCCAGGCGCTGTACGACACCCGCGGCCAGCTGGGCCTGGACGCCGAAGGCGTGCGCCTGGTCGAGAAGTACTACGACAACTACGTGCGCGCAGGCGCCAAGCTGTCCGACGCCGACAAGGCCAAGCTGAAGGAGATGAACGCCGAGCTGGCCAACCTGGGGACCAGGTTCAGCCAGAACGTGCAGTCGGAAGTGAACGCTTCGGCGATCACCGTCGACGACGTCAAGGAGCTGGACGGCCTGTCCAAGGAGCAGATCGCCGCCGCCGCCGAAGCTGCCAAGGCCCGCGGACAGGACGGCAAGTACGTGATCACCCTGCTCAACACCACCGGCCAGCCGCCGCTGACCAACCTGGCCAACCGCGCCCTGCGCCAGAAGATCTACGAAGCGTCGGTCAGCCGCGGCAGCCGCGGCGGTGAGTTCGACAACACCGCGCTGGTTTCGCGCATCATGCAGCTGCGTGCCGACAAGGCCAAGCTGATGGGCTTCCCGAACTTCGCCGCCTACAACCTGACCAACCAGACCGCCAAGACGCCGGAAGCGGTCAACGCGATGCTGGGCAAGCTGGCTCCGGCCGCCGTGGCCAACGCCAAGCGCGAAGCTGCCGACCTGCAGGCGATGATCGACCAGGAACAGAAGGCGGCCGGCAAGCCGACGTTCAAGCTGGAACCGTGGGACTGGGCCTTCTACAGCGAGAAGGTGCGCCAGGCCAAGTACAACTTCGACGAGTCGCAGCTGAAGCCGTACTTCGAAATGAAGAACGTGCTGGAGAACGGCGTGTTCCATGCCGCCAACCTGGAATTCGGCCTGACCTTCAAGCAGCGCACCGACCTGCCGGTCTATCACGATGACGTCACCGTCTACGACGTGTTCGATGCCGACGGCAGCCAGCTGGCGATCTTCATCTTCGACCCGTATGCACGCGCCTCCAAGCGCGGTGGCGCATGGATGAACTCCTACGTCTCGCAGTCCAAGCTGACCGGCTTCAAGCCGGTGGTCGCCAACCACCTGAACATCCCGAAGCCGCCGGCCGGCCAGCCGACCCTGCTGACCTGGGATGAGGTGAACACCACCTTCCACGAGTTCGGCCACGCCCTGCACGGCATGTTCTCCAACGTGAAGTACCCGTACTTCTCGGGTACCTCGGTGCCGCGTGACTTCGTCGAGTTCCCCTCGCAGGTCAACGAGATGTGGGCTGACAACCCGGTCATCCTGAAGAACTACGCCAAGCACTACCAGAACGGTTCGGCGATGCCGCAGGCGCTGCTGGACAAGGTGCTGGCGGCGGCCAAGTTCAATCAGGGCTTCGCCACCACCGAGTACCTGGGTGCGGCCATGCTTGACCAGCGCTGGCACCAGATCGGCGCCGACCAGGTGCCGGCGGCCAAGGACGTGATGGCCTTCGAGCGCGCCGCGCTGGAGAAGGACGGCATCTACTACGCGCCGGTTCCGCCGCGTTACAAGACCCCGTACTTCAGCCACATCATGGGCGGCTATTCGGCCGGCTACTACGCCTACATCTGGTCGGAAGTGCTCGACGCCAACACCCAGAAGTGGTTCAAGGACAATGGCGGCCTGAGCCGCAAGAACGGCGACCACTTCCGCGCCACCCTGCTGTCCAAGGGCGGCAGCGTCGACGCGATGCAGCTGTTCCGCGATTTCGCCGGCCACGAGCCGCAGATCGAACCGCTGCTGGAAAAGCGTGGCCTGACCGGCGCCGGCAACTGATCGCCTGCGCGCTAGCGTGAAACGAAAGCCGCCCGGGAGACCGGGCGGTTTTTTTGTTGTGGTTGGGGTCAGAGCCCTTTTCTGTGAAAAGGGATCTGACCCCGGGTTCTCCGACCCCGCGCTGGCTTCATCGTGGCGCCACGTATCCGCCCGGCACGCCTTCCGGCGATAGCACCAGCTGCCACAGCTGCGCGTGCCGGCAGCGGAAGGTGGCCATCGACCCGGCCAGGTAGAAGCGCCACATGCGGCGGAAGTGCTCGTCATAGCGCGCATCCAGCCGTGGCCACGCTGCTTCCACGTTGCGCCGCCATGCCTGCAGGGTCAGGTCGTAGTCGGTGCCGAAGTTGTGCCAGTCTTCCAGCACGAAACGGCCTTCGAACGCCCGGGTGATCTGCGCCGCCGACGGCAGCATCGAGTTGGGAAAGATGTAGCGCGCGATCCACGGATCGGTGCGATGCCGGGAGATGTTGGTGCCGATGGTGTGCAACAGCAGCAGGCCGCGCGGCGACAGGCAACGCTTGGCCACCTCGAAGAAGCCCGCGTAGTTCTTGTCACCGACGTGCTCGAACATGCCGATCGAGAAAATCGCATCGAACGGTTCGTCCAGCTCGCGGTAGTCCTGCAATCGGATCTCGATCGGCAGGCCCGCGCACAGGTTCCGCGCGAACTCGGCCTGCTCCTGCGAAATCGTCACGCCGACGCCACTCACACCGTAGCGCTCAGCGGCGAACTTCAGCGCTTCGCCCCAACCGCAGCCAATGTCCAGCACGCGCTGGCCCGGGCGCAGGCCCAGCTTTCGGCAGACCAGGTCGAGCTTGGCTTCCTGTGCGGCGTCGAGATCATCGGCGTTGCGCCAATAGCCGCAGCTGTAGACCAGGCGCTGGCCCAGCATGGCCTGGTAGAGATCGTTGCCCAGGTCGTAATGACGGCGCCCGACCTCGTAGCTGCCCTGCCCCGCCTGCAGGTTGAACAGGCGCGCCTTCAGCGCATCGGCCACTTCGCGCCAGCCGTGCACCCGTTCATCCAGGTGCGCCTGCATCAGGTGGGCGAGGAATTCATCCAGAACGTTCGCATCCCACCACCCTTCCATGTAGCTCTCGCCCAGGCCGAGCGAGCCTTGGCCCATGACCCGCGCGAAGAAGCGCGGGTCATGCACCTGGATGTCCTGTGGCTGGGTACCGCCGATGCGGACCCCGGCTTCGTGGAGCAGGCCGGCGACCCGCTCCTGCAACCCTGTATCCACGTCACCTCCTCGACTGCGGTCAACCGCGTGCGAACAGCTCCACGTAGTCCTTGGCCACGTGCGGCAACAGCACCGCCGCCGGTACATCGGCGGTCTGGGTGCCGTCCGAGTATGGACCCACCTGGTACGGAGGGAAAACAAAGCGCAGCGCGGTGATCTGCCCCTTGTCGTCGGTCAGTGGCTGGAACTGGCTGAAATTGTCGGCCTGCGGGCCAGTACCGTCGGCGATCATGCGCGATGCGTTGCGCAGCGCTTCCTGCAGCTGGGCCGGGTCCATGTCCTCGCCGCTGAGGCGGGTGGCCACGCGTTCGCGCAGCTGGTCGGCGACGAACTCACTGATCACCTTCCAGCCCTTGGCATCGGCCACCAGCTTGTCGGCGCTGAGCATCTGCTGCTGCTGCGGCAGCCACACGAAGCGCGCCACCAGCGGTTCGCCATGGGCGCCGCCGGTATAGCGGCTGCCATCAGCACTGACCACCACCAGCTGCGGCGTTTCCAGCAGCTTCTCGAAGCTCAACGACAGCTCGTAGGGCATGGTCGGCTTGTCGTTGCCCAGCCCGTCCAGCGCCTGCTGCAGGTCGCTGCGTGCGCTGGTGGCATAGTCCTGCAGCGCGCGCGCCAGGCCGGGGTAGCGGTCGATACCCGCCGGGTAGCTGATGCCCACCACCTCACGCTCGTTGTTTTCGATCACGTCGCGCAGGTCCAGCGGCGCTTCCGTGGCCGGCGTCTCGCCGGCGGCGGTGGCTTCGGCGGCGGGCGCCGCGTCGGTCGCCGGTGCCGGCTCGCTTTCACGCTGGCAACCGGCCAGCAACAGCACGCCCACCACGCCGGCCAGCACGCTGCCGTGCAATGGCCGGTTGTTTCCAATCTTCATCGGGATCCCCTGTTCATGTTTGTACATCATCGCCTGCCATGGCTGAAGCGTGGCCCGCTGGCACTCAGCCAACGAGCAGGTCGTGGTACTCCTCGTGCCGCTGCAGGAAAGCCTCGGCGTAGGAACATGCCGGCACCACCTTGTACTTCTGCTCGCGGGCGAAACGCAGTGCCACGCGGGTCAGCTCACCGGCGATGCCACGGCCGGCGATCGGCTCGGGCACCTCGGTGTGGGTGATCACCATGCGCTTGCGCTTGATCTGGTAGTCCAGCACCGCCAGCTGTCCTCGCACACGGGCGGTGAAGCGGTGGTTGGCCAGGTCGTGTTCGACCTCGTAGGCCAGACCGGGGGGCGTGACCGAAGCCATGGAACTGTCTCCTGCGGCGACTGCGTGGATGGTGCGCAGCCGGGCGCCATGATCGCGTGAAGCCTGAACAGGGGCAAGTCCAGTCCATTCACGTCAGTTTTCGCCCTCAAGCTGGAGGCGGGCCGGCCGCTATCGCCTATGGAGGGGTACGGCCAGGCTGGCACGACCCTTGCGACCGTTGACCATGCGCACCACCGTGGAGGCTCCCATGCACGCCAGCAATTCCCATTCCGATACCGACCGCGCCCTGCTGGAGGGCCTGCTGCAACTGGCGGTGGAAGGGCAGACCGAGGATCAGGATTTCCAGCGCATCGGCGAGGAAGTGTTCGCCCGCCTGCTGGATACCTACGGCCACACGACCCAGGCCTGAAACCGGATACGCCGGGGCCGGATCCACAGGATCCGACCCCGGCACGCTTCAGCCGCCCAGGCGGAAGGTCGGGTTGGAGAGTTCGCGCAGGAAGTGGTTGAAGATGCTCGGCTGCATGGCCAGCATGAAAATCACGCCGAACGCCGCACCTGCCAGGTGCGCGCTGTGGTTGATGCGGTCGCCGCCGCGCTTGTCCATCCAGATGCTGTAGCCGACGTAGAACGCGGCATAGATGATCGCCGGTGCCGGGATGAAGAACACCAGGATGATCGACCACGGCTTGATCAGGATGAAGGCGAACAGCACCGCCGACACCGCACCGGATGCCCCGAGGCTGAGGTAGTTCGGATTCTTCTGGTTCTTCAGGTAGCTGGGCAGGATCGAGACCAGCAGCGCGCCGATGTAGAACGCCGGGTAGGTCAGGTAGCTGCCGGTCAGCTGCACCATCACACTCTCGATGAATCCCCCGAAGAAGAACAGGGTGATCATGTTGAAGATCAGGTGCGACCAGTCGGCGTGGATGAAGCCATAGGTCACCAGCCGGTCGTACTGGCGATGGCGGTCGACGGCCGGCGGCCACAGGATCAGGCGATCGGCCAGCTTGCGGTTGTTGAACGCCATCCACGACAGGATGGCGGTGATGGCGATCAACAGCAGATTGACAGGGGTCATGTCAGGCTCAGGCGCTACGGTAGTTATCGACCATACGATAGCGTTTCGCGTACCAACCGAAGGCCAACGCCGCGACGAAGGCGAAACCGGCGAAGAAGAACATCAGGAACGCCGCTTCGCTCAGGCCCGTACTGGCAATCCTGTGGGTCACGGCATCGTTGCGCACGGCAGCGTTCGACAGCAGCACCCACAGGTTGCCGATGGTGGTGGTCAGGTTCCAGAAGCTCATCACCACGCCCTTCATCGCCTGCGGCGCCTGGCTGTAGGCGAACTCCAGGCCGGTGGCCGAGACCAGCACCTCACCGAAGGTCAGCAGCGCATACGGCAGCATCTGCCAGAAGATCGACATGGCGTTGCCGCCGTCCATCACCACCTGGATGCCGCCGACCACGATCCAGGCCAGGCCGCTGAAGGCGATGCCGGCGGTCATGCGGCGCAGCGCGGTCGGCTCAAAGCCGAAGCGGCGCAGGGCCGGGTACAGCACCAGGTTGTTGAACGGAATCAGGATCATCACCAGCAGCGGGTTCAGCGCCTGCATCTGCGAGGCGGTGAACCAGCTCGGCATCTGCATCTGCTGGCCCTGCAGGACCCAGGTCGAGGCCTTCTGGTCGAACAGCGAGAAGAACGGCGTGGTCAGCGCGAAGATCACCAGCACGCGCAGCACCGAGCGCACGCCTTCCACGGCTTCGGCCGGATGCTGGCCACGGGCGCGGTCCAGCTGCAACCAGGTACCGCCACCGATGCCGGCGAGGATGGCCACCAGCGCCAGGCACAGGCAGATCACGATGCCCAGCGAGCCGACCAGGCCGAACGAGGCCGCCGCCAGCGCCAGGCCGAGCACGGCGATCACCAGGCCCGGACGGCCCTGGCCGGCCACGCGCGTGGTCAGCGCGGTACGCACCACGTTGGCGAATGAATGCGGATCCTTCGGCGGCAGCGGCACCAGCACGTAGCGCTTGCGGCCCAGCCAGAACACGAAGGTAGCAATGAACATCAGGATGCCCGGGATACCGAACGCCCACTGCGGACCCCAGTTCTTCAGTGCCAGCGGGATCAGCAGCGAGGCGAACAGCGAGCCGAAGTTGATGATCCAGTAGAAGGCGTCGAAGACGATCTTGGCCAGGTGCTTGTTGCTCTGGTCGAACTGGTCGCCCATGAACGAGGCCACCAGCGGCTTGATGCCACCGGCACCCAGCGCGATCAGGCCCAGGCCGAGGAAGAAGCCCTCGCGGCTGTTCTCGAACAGCGCCAGGCACAGGTGGCCGGCGCAGTAGACCAGGCTGAACCAGAGGATGGTGTGGTATTTGCCGAAGAACCTGTCGGCCAGCCAGCCACCGAGCAGCGGGAAGAAATACACGCCGATCATGAAGCTGTGCATGATGTCCTTGGCTTCACCGGCACGGCCTTCCGCAGTGATTTCCTGCAGCAGCAGCGAGGTGATCAGGAACTGCACCAGGATGTTGCGCATCCCGTAGAAACTGAACCGTTCGCAGGCCTCATTGCCGATGATGTACGGAATCTGGCGCGGCATCTTTCCTTGGCCGGCGATGGGGGCGACTGCGTCGTGGCTCATCCTGTAAGGCATTCCTGCAAAGCGAAAGGCGCAAGGTTACCGGAACCAGGACCTGCGAAGCACGCTGCAGGGCTGCATGACAACGGTGCCAATCCATGGCAGGCAGTGCAGGCCCTGCCGGAAGTCACGGCACCTCCACGACAAAAGCGTAAACTTATCGTTATGTGCCCCCTCGCCCCCGCCCGCCTCCTGCTCAGCTGCCTTGCGCTGTTGCTGGCATTGCAGGCGCAGGCACGACCACAGGCGCCGGCCGCCGTTGCCAGTGAGAGCGAACCTCGGCAGCTGACGGTCGCCGCGCTGGAGCTGCCCAGCCGCGATGACGCGCAATGGAAGCAGCGCCGCGAGCAGGTCGCACAACTGCTGACTGACCTGCAGCCGGACGTGATCTCGGTGCAGCAGGTGCTGCAGCAGCAAGGCCGCAACCCGGCCTGCTGGCTGGCCAGCCGGCTGCGCTACAGCTGCGACTTCGTCACCGCCGACCCACCCAGCCAGCCACTGCGCCATGGCAATGCCATGCTTACCCGGCTGCCGGTGAGCGAGGACGGCGTGACCCTGCTGCATCCTCCCGGCACCTTCAGTGCGGCCGGCATGATGCGCCTGAAGCTGGGCGAGGCGCTGGTCAACATCTATGTGGCGCGGCTGCGCCCGGACCCGGACGAGGCCACTGCCCGCCAACACCAGACCAGCGACCTGATGACCTGGATCGGCGCCACCGCCGAAGGCATGCCCAGCCTGATCGCGGGCGACTTTTCGGCCAGCACGGTGGAGCTGGTGCGGAGCACGCCCGGCTTCCAGCCGGCACGGCGCAATCCCGGCGGCCGCCCCGAGCCGCCTGCGGCCAGTGGCGGCGGCGCCAGTGGCCACGGCTTGGACGTGCTGTTCCAGGTCAAGCACTTCGGCGGCATCCGCCAGCAGCCGATCCTGCTGCCCGCCGACGGCGACCTGCCCGGACTGCGCCTGGGCGTGTTGGCAACCCTGCGCCTGCAGGACGCTACGGCCACGGCGGAATAGGTCGTGCCGGGATCCTGCAACAGAAAAGGCCGGGGTCTCCCCCGGCCTTTCCACTCATCCCGTCACCGCGATCAGGCGATCGCTTCCTGGTAACGGCGCTCGACTTCATTCCAGTCGATGACGTTGAAGAACGCGCCGATGTATTCCGGGCGGCGGTTCTGGTACTTCAGGTAGTACGCGTGTTCCCACACGTCCAGGCCGAGGATGGGGGTGTTGCCTTCCATCAGCGGGCTGTCCTGGTTGCCGGTGCTCTCGACCACCACCTTCTTGTCCGGGGTCACGCTCAGCCACGCCCAGCCGCTGCCGAAACGGGTCAGCGCCGCCTTGGTGAAGGCATCCTTGAACTTGTCGAAACCGCCCAGGTCCTTGTCGATGGCCTTGGCCACGTCACCCACCGGGTTGCCACCTGCGTTCGGGGCCATCACGGTCCAGAACAGCGAGTGGTTGGCATGGCCACCACCGTTGTTGCGCACCGGACCCTGCAGGTTCTCCGGCAACGACTTGAGCTTCTTCACCAGCTCTTCGACCGGCAGGTCAGCGTATTCGGTGCCTTCCAGCGCCGCGTTGACGTTGTTGATGTAGGTCTGGTGATGCTTGGTGTGATGGATTTCCATCGTCGCCGCATCGATATGCGGCTCCAGCGCGTCGTAGGCGTAGGACAGCTTGGGCAGGGTGTAGGCCATGATGCATCTCCTGATTGCGAGGGCACCCGACGATGTCGGGCGGTGCGCCGTGAATGATGGGGACAGACCCGCAGATTACCAAGGGGGATGTAAAGGAAATTGCGTCCTGCCAGTGAGCACGACGGCAATTGTTACGCAGCAGTGACGCGGCGCCCTCCTCATGCGCCATGCAGCGCGCAGGCGCTACAGTGCGTGTACCACCCTCGCCCGCCCCTGCCCATGCGCAACCCCCGGCTGCTGATCACCGCCATCGCCCTGCTGCTGCTCGGCCTGGTCGCCAACCATTTCCTGCAGCGGCCGCCGGCGCCACAGTTCGCACCGGACCTGCAGGGAACACCGACCGCACGGGCCCCTGCCACGGCCACGCCCGGACGGGACAACGGCCTGCCCGCGTTCCTGCCCACCGAAGCACGCCAGACCATTGCCCTGATCCAGCGAGGCGGTCCATTCCCGCACCGCCAGGACGGCACCACCTTCGGCAACCGCGAGCAGCAGCTGCCGCAACGTCCGCGTGGCTACTACCGCGAGTACACCGTCGACACCCCCGGTGCACGCACGCGTGGCACGCGCCGCATCGTCACCGGCGGCGATCCGCCGGAGGCGTGGTACTACACCGACGACCACTACGAATCGTTCCGCAGCTTCACCGTACCGGCCCAGGGAGCGCAGTGATGAGCCACGATGATTTCGGCCTCGGCCTGCATGACATCAACAATGCCGGCGTCTATGCCATCGACAGCGATGACATCGGCGCACTGGCCGCAGCGATGCGCGATGCCAGCCTCAAGGTGATCCGCATCGATCTGGAGGGCGTGACGGACAAGCGCACCCTCCTCGCCCGGCTCGCCGCGCAACTGGATTTCCCGGCCGGTTTCGGCGGCAACTGGGATGCACTGTCGGACAACCTGCGTGATCTGCAATGGCTGCCGGCCAACGGCTACGCGCTGTTCCTGTGCGATGTGGACGCGCTGCGCGCCGCCGCACAGAGGGACTTCGACACCCTGCTGGACGTGATGGATGAAGCCAGCCGCGATTGGGTCGGCCGCGACGTCCCGTTCTGGGTGTTCCTGTCGCAGAGCGCGTAAGGGCAACGCCCTGATAGAGGCTGACCTTGGTCGGCATGGGCGTGCCCCCCCATGGATCATCCACGCATGGCGTGGATCTACCCGGCGCAGCTGGATGCACAGTAGATCCACGCCATGCGTGGATGCGCCGTCCTAGCGGCTCCCGTTGTCTTCCTGCAGTTCCTTCTTGAACGGGATGTCCGGCGGTGGTCGTGCCACGGCCGGCTGGTCCTGCATGTTGGGGTTGGTCAGGCCGCAGCCGCCACCGGCCTGCAGGATCGAAATGACGCAGGAGATCTTCGAGTTGGTGCCCGGCAACGGAATCTCCATCGCCTTGACGCCCTTGCGCACCCATTCGGCCAGCAGCGATTCCTGTGGCACCCAGTACTTGTCGAACGACGTCGGCGTGTAGTCGTACGGCGGACGTTTCAGCCATGTGCCCGATTGCGCGATGCGCTCCTTGCTCCAGCCGTCGTTGGCGCCACCGGGCGCACCGCGCTCGGCATGGCCATCGCCGTCCTGGCCTGGCACGCGCACGCTGCCATCGGCATTGAACAGGCCATTGCCCTTGCCGGCACTGCTGGCCTGGCGGGCGCCACTGCTGGCACCGTCACGGTTACGGCTGGAGGAACCCCAGTCGTCGCCCTTGGCAGGCGTGGCCCAGTTGCCTGGATTGGGCGCCGGGCGCGCTCCGGCGTTTGCCGGTGTGCTGCCGGAGGCCGACGGACGCGTGCTGCTGCTCGTCTGCGCCGCGCTGCCTTGCGCCGCAGCCGCAGGCGTCACGGAGGCACTGCCACTGGAGGATGCCGGTGCCGCCGCCGGTGCCGGGGCCACTTCACGCTCCCGCACCTGTACATCACGACCGGTGGGCGCGCGTACGGCGGGCTCACGCCCGGCCACCGCCGCCATCCGCACCTGCGGATCGGCCACGGCCTGCACTTCACGTTCACGCACCTGCACGTCCTGCTGTGGCACGCGCACCTGCATTTCAGGGCTGCGCAGCGGTTTGGGCGCGACGGGCGCTTCGACGATGCTGACTTCGCGTTCGCGCACCTGGATGTCACGCACCTGCGGCGTGCGCACGGCCAGTTCCGGGCTGCGCATCTGGCTTGGCGTCGGCGGCGCCTGCACCGGCTGCACGCTGCGCTCGCGCACAGCGGGCGTGCTGTCACGTGGTACGACGCTGACTTCGGTTCGCGGCACGCTGACCGGCGGCACCACGAAATCCGTGCTGGCCTGCGCCACCTCGGTGGCCTGGACCGGTGAAGGCGGCGGCGCGGCAACCGGCGCCGGCTCGGCTTCGGCTGGCGGAGGAGGAGGAACACTGGCGGTCGGCGCGGATGCAGGGGAAGATGCGGCGGCTTCGGCAGCCGCCGGACGCGGGGCAGGAGCTGTGGCGGCGTCCGCCTGCTGCCCCGTCGCAACCCGACCTGCCGCAGCGGCCGCAGCGACTTCGGCGCCGGGCTGATCACCCCCGCCTTCCTGGGTCGCGCGGCCGACGAACTCCACCTGCACGCGCTCGCCCTCGGCGCCCTCTTCGTCTGGCGCAGTGGTGCGGATCACCGCCACCCACAGCAGGAGCATGAAGAACAGCAGGTGCAGCAGTGCGCTGATCAGCGCCGAGGTCCAGCGCATCCAGCGCTGGTCGCGCGGCGCAGCGTCCCAGTCCTGCCAGAACAGACGGCGCAACGCCTGACACGGTGACAACTGCGGCGATTGGCCTGGCCGGCCGGGCAGCGGACGCGGCAGCAATACCGCAATCACTTCGCTGGCATGCAACGGCCGCGGCAGCGGCCCCAGCGAGCGCAGCCACAACGCCCAGCCATAAGGCAGGCGCGTGGTCTTCTCAAGGACGGCGCGGGGCTGCTGGCGCGCCAGCAGCAGATCGATGAGTTGCTCGGCCCGGGTCAGAGGCACGCGTCAGCGATCAGGCGACGTTGTCGCGCGGGATGTACGGCGCGTGGCCGCTGTCGTGGTCGGTCGCGTCGCGCACGGCGGTCACGCCCGGCACGCGGCCCATCAGGGTCTTTTCGATGCCCTGCTTGAGCGTCACGTCGGCCATGCCGCAGCCCTGGCAGCCACCACCGAAGCGCAGCAGCACCACGCCGTCGGCCGAGACTTCCTGCACGGCCACCTTGCCGCCATGCGAGGCCAGCTGCGGATTGACTTCGTTCTCCACCACCCAGTGCACGCGCTCGACCAGCGAGGCCGCATCACCGGGCGCTTCACCCTTGATGCGCGGCGCCTTGATGGTCAGCTGCTGGGCACCGGCGGTGCCGGCGACGATGTCGATCTCGGCACCGTCGAGCCAGCCAACGCTGCCGGCATCGACATAGAGGGTGAAGCCATCGCAGTCCACCGCCCACTCGTCGCCCAGCAGGTCGGCGGGTTCGGCGAATTCCAGCCGGGCGTCGGCGCGCGGGGTACCGGGGTCGACCGCGCTCAGGCGCACGCCCATGCCAGGCACGCCCTCGCGTTCGATCAGCTTGCGGAAATGGGTCTGGGCAGTGTCGGAGATCTGGATCATCAGGCTATTCTAGCCAAGTAAGCGTCAGCCGCTCATTCGGTTTATACACCGTCCGGCGCATTGTTCAGTCAACACGAGGTGGAGATTCCCATGGCCGACCTGATTCCACTGGCCCAGGCCCGTTGCGTGCCACGCAAAGGCAGCGACCACAAGCTCGGCGAAGCCCGCCTGGCCGAACTGCTGCCGCAGGTTCCCGGCTGGGAACTGAGCGAGGGCGGGCAGGCCCTGACGCGCACCTTCCGCTTCAAGGATTACTACGCCACCATGGCCTTCGTGAACGCGCTGGCCTGGATTGCCCATCGCGAGGACCACCATCCGGACCTGGGCGTGCACTACGACCGCGCGGTCGTGCGCTTTTCTACCCACGACGTGGGCGGTCTGAGCGAGAACGACTTCATCTGCGCGGCAAAGACTTCGGCCCTGACGGAGCAACTGCCATGAACGTACGCTTGCTGAGCCTGTCCCTGATCGCTGCGACCGGCCTGGCCGGCTGCGGCTCGTCCGAACCGCCGGCACCACCGCCGCCACCGCCGACCGAAGTCGCAGCGGTGAAGACGCCGCCGCCGCAGTACCCGCTTGAACTGGCCTGCATGGGCGTGGGCGGCACCAGTACGTTCAAGGTGACCATCGGCACCGACGGCAAGCCGAGCGAGGTCGCCCTGCTGACTGGCGCGGGCAACCCGCAGCTGGACGAACTGGCCAAAACCGCCGTGCAGGGCTGGCAGTTCAAGGCCGCGACACGCAATGGCCAGCCGGTGCCGGCCACCATCCAGGTGCCGGTCAGCTTCAACCCGCCGCAGCCGAAGCCGGACCAATGCTTCGCCATTGAAGAGCGCCTGCGTCGCGGCGGCTGATCGCACGCACCCGACGAGGCCAGCCGGCGCCCGCCTCGCCCTCGCCGCCCCGGCCCTGTCCGGGGCGGTTGTCTGTTGACCAGGACTGCGTCGGTAGATGCTGCAGATTCCCCCCGAAAACATCTGGATTGCGCTGGCGGTCACCCTCGCGGCCGGCCTCGCCACTGCGATCGGCAGCCTGCTGGTGCTGTTCTCGCGCCGCCCCAGCCCGCGCCTGCTGGCGTTCGGCCTGGCCTTCGCCGGCGGCGCGATGGTCTATGTGTCGCTGTCGGAAATCCTCAACAAGTCCATTGCTTCGTTCGCACTGGCCCATGGCGAGCGCACCGGCTTCACCTACGGCACCCTGGCGTTCCTGCTGGGCGTGATCGTGATCGTGCTGATCGACCACTTCATTCCCAACCCGCATGACAGCCTGGACAAGCAGGATCCCGCGTTCCGCGAAAACAGCCGCGAGTACCTGAAGCGGGTCGCGCTGCTGACCTCGGTCGCGATCACCGCGCACAATTTCCCGGAAGGGCTGGCGACCTTCTTCGCCACGCTGGAAAGCCCGTCGGTGGGCATGCCACTGGCCTTTGCGATTGCCATCCACAACATCCCCGAGGGCATCGCGATCGCGGTGCCGGTGTACTTCGCCACCCAGAACAAGGCCTATGCGTTCAGCGCCAGCCTGCTGTCGGGCCTGGCCGAGCCGGTGGGCGCCGCGCTCGGCTACTGGTTGCTGTCCGGGTCGCTGTCGCACGCCACCTTCGGCTGGGTGTTCGGGCTGATTGCCGGCGTGATGGTGTTCCTGGCGCTGGATGAGCTGCTGCCGGCCGCCAAGCGCTATGCCAAGGGTCACGAGACCGTTTATGGGCTGGTGGCGGGCATGGGCACGCTGGCGATCAGCCTGGTGCTGTTCAAATGGTGAGGGGTTTGCGGCCGACGGGCTGAGCCCCCTCGCGGCTGGTACGTCCCACAGTATCGAGAGGTCACGGGCGGGTATGGGCCTACGCTGCGGATGTCCGGGTCCGCCTTGTAGCGAGCCGAGCACCGCAGGTCCGGCGAGGGCGAAGAGGCGCGGGTGTCTGAGCGCAGCGCGTTCCGCGCCGTCCCTCGGCGGACCGAGGAGCGCAGGGCACCGGCGCGCGGCGCCTGCTCGCGGATGGCGGCGTGTTTCTTTGGTTACTTTCTTTGCACGAGCAAAGAAAGTGACAAGCCCACTCTCCGTAGGGAAGCGACGGCGCCGACCGAGCACCCGGCGGCGCCGAACCGCCGTCAGCGCAGGCGGTCCAGCGCCTCGACCAGCTCATCCGCCAGCGGCGCGTTCAGCACATACGGGCTCTTGCCGTCGTCCAGTGCAAACTCCAGCGAGGCCGCGTGCAGGAACAGGCGCTTCAGCCCGATCTGCTCACGAAGCCGCTTGTTGACCGCAGGATCGCCGTATTTGTCGTCACCGGCCACCGGATGGCCCAGATGCTGGGCATGCACGCGGATCTGATGGGTGCGGCCGGTTTCGATGCGCACCTCGCAGTACGACTGGCCGCCGCGGCGCTCCAGCACCCGGAAGTGACTGATCGATTCCTTGCCGATGGCATTGACCTGTACATGGCGCTCGCCGCCCTGGCGCAGGCCCACGTGCAGCGGCGCGTCGACGGTCATCACGCCGTCCGGCATGCGGCCGGCCAGCAGGGTCAGGTAGCGCTTGCGGATGCCGGCGCCGTGGTCTTCACGCAACAGCGCCTGCAGTTCGCTCAGCGCCGAACGCTTCTTGGCCACGATCAGCAGGCCCGAGGTGTCGCGATCCAGCCGATGGACCAACTCCAGTGTCTGTCCCGGGCGCAACGCGCGCAGGGTCTCGATGGCACCGAAGCTGATGCCGCTGCCGCCATGGCTGGCCACGCCGGAGGGCTTGTTCAGGGCCAGCAGCCGGGCGTCCTCGAAGACGATGGCCTGCTCCAGGCGCCGCATGAACGCCTCTGGCGGGGCGGCCTTGTCTCCTTCCTCGCTGAGACGGACCGGCGGCACACGCACCTCATCGCCCGCCTCCAGCTTGCGCTCGGCCTTGGCGCGGCCGCCGTTCACCCGAACCTGCCCGCTGCGCACCAGCTTGTACACCAGGCTGCGCGGGGCTCCCTTCAGCTGGCCGAGCAGGAAGTTGTCCAGGCGCTGGCCGGCGCGGTCGGCGGGAACGGTGATCATGCGCACGGAAGGCTTGTCGCCAGCGGGTTTGGTCGGGTCTTGGGCGGTCATCAGGCTGTTTATTCTGTTACACTCGGGGGGCGAGATAAGGGATTGATTTCGTTGGAAGTTACTCAGGGCCAGAAGCCCAGCTTCCGACGAATCCGGCACAGTGCGCGACCACCGCCCGCGGGGCGGCCATGTTAGCGGCTCACCGGCCTTCCCGGCCATCGCCGGATGCCTGACACGCAACCGTGCTGAACATGTCCCGCGTGGCGCTCCAGCCTGGCTGACAGCTGCCTGCGGCCCTGCAACACCCAAAACCCATAAGAGTGAAGCGCTCCCGCGGCCTGCCGTGGTGTCGTAGCGCTGGAAACCCAAGCCGCCCTCCCCGCGCTTGCGCGAATGGGCGGCGAGCCGTGTCCAGAGGCGAAACCCCATGGCGTTCCGCGCGGTAGCCGCTTGCGAGGAACGCAACAATGAAGCGAATGCTGATCAACGCCACGCAGGCTGAAGAGCTGCGTGTTGCCATCGTGGATGGCCAGTCGTTGTATGACATCGACATCGAACAGCCGTCGAAGGAACAGAAGAAGTCCAACATCTACAAGGGCCGGATCTTCCGCATCGAGCCCTCGCTGGAAGCCGCCTTCGTCGAGTACGGCGGTGGCCGCCATGGCTTCCTGCCGCTGAAGGAAATCTCCCGCGACTACTTCCAGGCCGGTGTCGACCACAACAAGGCCGGCATCCGCGAGCTGCTGAAGGAAGGCCAGGAGATCGTTGTCCAGGTCGACAAGGAAGAGCGTGGCAACAAGGGCGCCGCCCTGACCACGTTCATCTCGCTGGCCGGCCGCTACATGGTGCTGATGCCGAACTCGCCCAGCGCCGGCGGCGTGTCCCGCCGCATCGAGGGCGAAGACCGTGCCGCGCTGAAGGAGGCCCTGGACAAGCTGAACATTCCCGACGACATGGGAGTGATCATCCGTACTGCCGGCGTCGGTCGCGATGCGGAAGAGCTGCAGTGGGACCTGGACTACCTGCTCAACGTCTGGCGCGCCATCGCCGAAGCCGCACTGAGCAAGCCGGCACCGTTCCTGATCTACCAGGAATCGCGCCTGATCGTGCGCGCCCTGCGTGACTACCTGCGCGCCGACATCGGCGAGATCCTGGTGGACACCGAGGAGATGTACGAGCACGCCCGCGAGTTCATGCAGCAGGTGATGCCGCAGACCCTGCGCAAGCTCAAGCACTACAAGGACGACATCCCGCTGTTCAACCGCTTCCAGATCGAGTCGCAGATCGAAGGTGCCTACGAGCGCAACGTGCGCCTGCCGTCGGGTGGCTCGATCGTGGTCGACCAGACCGAAGCACTGACCGCAGTCGACGTGAACTCCTCGCGCGCCACCAAGGGCAGCGACATCGAGGACACCGCGTTCCAGACCAACCTGGAAGCGGCCGAGGAAGTGGCCCGCCAGCTGCGCCTGCGCGACCTGGGCGGCCTGGTGGTGATCGACTTCATCGACATGGCCTCCAACAAGCACCAGCGCGAGGTCGAGAATCGCCTGGCCAACGCGCTGAAGTACGACCGTGCCCGCGTGCAGGTCGGCCGCATCTCGCGCTTCGGCCTGCTGGAAATGAGCCGCCAGCGCCTGCGCCCGAGCCTGGGCGAATCCAGCCAGATCGTCTGCCCGCGTTGCGACGGCCACGGCCGCATGCGCAGCGTCGAGTCGCTGTCGCTGTCGATCATCCGCGTCGCCGAAGAGCACGCGATGAAGGAGAACACCGGGCAGGTGCTGGTCCAGGCGCCGGTGGAGATCGCCAACTACCTGTTGAACGAGAAGCGCAGCGCCCTGCGCGAGATCGAGCAGCGCCACGAAGCGCCGATCGTGATCGTCGCCGACGAGCAGCTGCACACCCCGCACTATGCGGTCACCCGCCTGCGTGAGAACGAGCTCGGTGAAGAGAGCAGCAAGCCCAGCTACCAGCGCGGCACCCCGCGCAAGCTGCCGGTGCACGCCCTGACCAAGGGCCAGCTGAACATCCCGCCGCCGGCAGTGACCCAGGTCAAGCACACCTCTCCCGCCCCGGTGCGCGAGGAAGCGGCTCCGGCTGCAGCCGCTCCGGCTCCGGTCGTGGCAGCGCCCGTGGCGCCGGCTTCGAGCGGCGGCGTGATCGGTTGGCTCAAGCGCGTGTTCGGTGGCGAGCCGGCACCGGCGCCGGCTCCGGCCGCCCCGGCTCCGCGCCAGCAGCAGGACGGTGGTCGCAAGGACCGCAACAAGGATCGCAACAAGGATCGCAAGGACCGTCGCGACGAAAACCGTGGCAACGGTGGCAACGGCAACGCGCAGCAGCAGAAGGATGGCGGCAACCGCAAGGACCGTTCTGAGCAGCGCAACAAGGACGGCCGCAACGGCAACAACGGCAATGCCCAGCAGCAGCCGCAGCAGGGCAGGCAGAAAGAGCCGCAGCAGAAGGATGGCCAGCAGCAGCAGAACAAGCCGCGCAACGAGCAGCAGGGCCAGGGCCAGAACCAGCCGAAGCTGAAGCAGCCCAAGCAGCCGCGCCAGCAGCAGGATGGTGACAAGCCGGCCGAGAAGCCGCAGCGCAACGTCGCCGAAGCCCCGGTTGAAGGTGTGACCGCGGCAGCAGCTGTGGCCGCCAACGCCGTCGCCGCCAACGTGGTGACCGCGCAGGAAGCCACTGCACCGGTCGCCCCGGTTGCCCCGGTGGCCGCCGCTCCGGTGGACGCAGTACCGGTCGAGACCGCTGCCGGCGAGGCCGAGGTGGTTGCGGTTGCCGGTGAAGAGACTGCAGCCGACGCCCATGGCGAGCAGGCTGGCGAAGGTGCAACCCGCCGCCGTCGCGGCCGTCGTGGCGGCCGTCGTCGTCGTCGCGGTGGCGCCGAGAACGCTGCCGGTGGTGACGGCCTGGGCGATGACCAGGACGAGGGTGACGAGGGTGATGACGCCGAGGGCGTCGAGCCGAACGTCGACAGTGCCGCCCCGGCCACTCCGGTCGCCGCCGCACAGCCGACCCGTGCGCAGCCGGAATTCGATTTCGATGACGAAGCCGAACCGGTTGCTGTCGAAGCCGAGAAGCCGGTCCGTACTGCCGCCGCTGCTGTCGCCGCACCGGTGGCGGTGGTGAGCAGCGCCGTGGTCGAGACTGCCGCACCGATCACCGCCGAAGTGCCGGCGGCGGTTGAAGCCGCAGCCAAGGCAGAGCCGGTGTCCTCGCCGGTGCAGACCAGCATGCTCGATGCCATCGACGCAGCAACCCCGGCGCAACCGGTGGCTGTTGCCGCACCGGCGGTCGAAGCAAAGCCGGTCGCGGTGGAAGCAGCCCCGGTGGCTGAAGTCGCTCAGGCGATCGAAGCGAAGCCGGCGGCAGTCGAGGCTGCACCGGTGGCTGAAGCCAAGCCGGCCGCTACCGAAACCGCTCCGGTGGTAGAAGCCAAGCCGGAGATCGTTGACGCTGCTCCGGTGGTTGAAGCCAAGCCGGTCGTCGAGACCGCGCCGGTGGCCGAACAGCCGGTCGCTCCGGTGGCAGTTGAAGCTGCACCGGTGGAAGCCGCTGCCCCGGTCGCCGATGCAGTGGTGACACCGTCGATCGATCCGGTCGCCGATGGCCACGCCGATGCGGCAGCCCAGGCGGCCGAAGCCAAGGCCGACGAAGAAGACGAAGAAGGCGCCAAGCGCACGCCGCCGGCGAACTGATCGCGCTTTGATCGCGTGAAAAAACGGCGGGGATCGATGATCCCCGCCGTTTCTGTTTTTGCGCCGGGCGCGTGCAGCGCTCTGGTAGAGGCCAACCCTGGTCGGCGCCGTTGTTGGAGCGAACGCGGACACGTCCGTGCCAACCAAGGGTGGCACCTACCAGGACATCAGTGCGCCGGAGCGAATTGCAGGCGGGTCCACACGCCATAATGGTCCGAGGCCCAGCGACCGCTGTCATCGGGCTGGTCGAACAGGAGCTTGGCCTCACGTGCGACCATCGCGTCCTGCTGGAAGAAGATGTGGTCGATCCGCGAGGCCACCGGGTAGTAGCGCCTGTTCAGCGTACTGACCCCGGCCAGGTCGGTGTTGACGTGCACGCTGCCGTAGCTGTCACCGTAATGGCTGCGCAGCTCGCTCAGGTCACTGGCATCGACCAGCGCGTTGAAGTCGCCCGCGATCACCACCGGTGCGCCGGCCGAGGTGCTGGCGATGAAGCGCTGCAGGTCCTCGACCTGGGTGCGACGGATGCGCTGGCCATTTTCGTCGCTGCGCTCGTTGAAGTGGGTGGCATAGACGTTGACCGCCTTGCCGTCCACATCGATGCGCAGATGGGCGACCGTCCGGTAGTCGTCCAGCGGCTGTAGCAGGTGCTCACCCTGGGCGAGGATCGGCCGCCGGGTCAGCAGCGCATTGCCGTAACGTTTCGGCGCACCCACCGGATCGGTGGACACGAATACGTACTTGTAGCCGAGTTGGCTGGCCAGCCACTGCGCCTGGTTGCGCACGTTGCGGCGCTGGATCACCTCCTGCAGGGCAACCGCATCCGGCTGCAGGCGCTTGAGCTCGGCCAGGATGGTGCGGCGGCGGCTCGGCCAGTCCTCGCGGTCGTGATGCAGGTTGAAGGTCACCATGCTCATGCCTGGTGCGCTGGCGATGTCAGCCGCTGCCGCGGCGGTTGGCACGGCTGCCATCACGGCACCCGGCAATGCCAATGCAATGGCCAGTCCCAAGGCACGCACGGCCGTGCGCACCCTTCCCCCCTGCTGCTTCATCGTTACTGCCCCTTGCGTTCGGCGCGGCGCACCGCGCCCGGTACATCGATCTCGACCCGCGCCGGCAGCTGGTGCACGTGCAGTTCCCTGTCGGTCCATTCGGCCGCTTCGCCGTTGATGGTCGCCTCGCCCGGATCACCGGCGTACGGCCACGGCAAGACCACGCCACCGACCGGTGGCACCAGACCCGGCTGCACCTCCAGCACCAGCTGCTTGTCGCTGCGCTGCAGGCGGTAGTTGAGCTGGCCCTGCGGCGTGCGCAGGCCCTGCACAGCGATGCCCTCGCCCTGCAGCCAGGCGGTCGGAATGCCGGCGGCCAACACCAGCGCATCGTCCATGTCACGGCTGTAGGCGAACATGTCCAGGGCCGAGCGCACGAAGTCCGAGGCGACCCAGGCATGCGGCAGGTCACCGACGAAGAACGGCTTGCGCGGCGTGCGCGAGACCACTTCGGCCCACTGGTTCCAGGCCTGCGGCGCACGGTCCTTGAAGAAGAACTCAGTCGCCTGCCAGGCGCGATCGCGCCAGCCAAGGCGGACGAAGGCGGCCACGTTGCGCCACTCGTAGGGCGTGTAGTCCTTCCACTCGCGCTTGCCGTCCCGACGGGCCACGAATTCCTTCCAGTAGCGCTCGAAAGTGGCATCGAGCGCCTGCTGCGGAAGGCGCCCCTGTTCACCGCCCGGAGCCAGCGCAATGGTGGTCGAGGTCGCATCGAAATCGCCCAGCTCGGCCGAGCCCGGCAGGTAATCGATGTTGTGCTGCTGCATCGCCGACAGCAGCGAGGCCTGCAGGTCATCACGGAACTGGTCACGCGATTCGGCAATCTGCATGGCTTCGACCTTGCCCAGCTGGGCCGCCAGCGATGCCGCATCCTTGTAGCCGCGCAACGCCCAGAAATTGTCCCAATACGAATGCATCGGCTTGGCCGAATAGCCTTCGTGGCTGATCGAGGCCGGCATCATCCCGTAGAAGGCCGGGTTGCGCGCACGGTTCTCTTCGGTACGCTCGCTGGCACGCAGCTGCTCCATGTAGCTGTAAGCGCCCTGCACGTGCGGCCACATCAGCTCGGCAAAGGTGCTGTCGCCGGTGTAACGCCCGTACTCGGCGATGCTGTAGATCAGTTCGCCGTGGCTGTCATTCTCCGGCACCGGGTCGCTGCCGCGCGCATCGACACAGCACGGCACCTTGCCGTTCTCGAACTGGAACGGCGCATACCAGTTGATGTAGTCACGTACCGCGTCGCTGCGGCCCATGCGCAGCAGGCCTTCGGAAATCATCGCGCCATCGCGGATCCAGCTGCGTGCGTACGAGCGCGTGCCCGGCTGCAGGCGCGGGCCGACCCGCGAGATCAGCATGTGCGCCACGGCGGTGCGCAGGGTATCGACCAGTGCCTGGCCCGCAGCCGGTACCTGCAACGAGACCACCCCCAGCTTCTGCCGCCACTGCTCTGCGACCTGTGCCTGCGCCTTGGCCACATCCAGCGCCTGCGGCGCCCAGCCTCCGGTCTGTGGCAACACCACCGCCACTTCTCGGCTCTGGCCAGGCTCCAGCTTGATCGTATACAGCAGCGCACCGGACGCCATGCCGGTGCTGTCCTTCACCGCCGTGCTGGCCGGGTATTTCCCGGAGGCCAGATGCATCGCGTCGAGCTTGCCATCGAACGTGCTGGCGAAGCGCGCATCCGGCACCTGCAACGGATAGATGCGCGGCTCACCGTTGATGCGCACCAGCTGTTCGCCCACATCCAGCGCATCGATGCGACTGAAGCCGCCGACGGTATTGAGGAACTGGGTCGGCGGGTTCACCTGCCACGGCCGGATCGCCAGCGCCAGGGTGTACTCGTGCGCCACCTTGTCCGGATTGCTCAACCGGTAGCGGCCGATCAGCTGCGCGCGCTCCGGCGTGCCCTGCACGAAGCTGGTTACCGCCAGGCCGGCCTTCTCATGCACCCAGTCGACATTGGCGATGGGCAGGTAGCGATCCTGCAGCGACTGGGTGATGGCCACCGTCGACCAGTCCAGCAACTTGCCGTCCACGCGGATGAACGGCTCGATGCTGAAACTGCCCTTGGCCGGTTCCAGCGCACCGTCCTCGCTGATCAGTGCCTGCTCCTGGCCGCCATCGAGGCCGAGCAGCGTCCAGTACGGCTGTTCGCCCACATATGCACGCGGCAGCAAGCCGCGCGGCAGGTCGGCCGCCACCGAGGACAGGAATGCGTTCGGCGTGGCCGCGAACGCCAGCGGCTTGAGCGTGATGTCACGGATGCCATAGCGCCAGTTCGGGCCATCGTGCAGATCGAAGCGCACGTAGCGCGCGTCGGTATCCGGCAGCGCCAGCCAGTCGCGGCCGCCCGCACCGCCGGTCACCTCGCGCACGGTGCGCCAGTCCCGGCCATCCTCGGACGTACGCACGGTGTAGCGATTGGCTTCCAGGTTCGGCAGCCAGTCAATCACCGCACCGCCGATCTCGCGGCTCTTGTGCAGGTCCAGGCTGATGGTCTGCTGCTTGACCCCGCCACTGATCCAGAACGTATCGCTCTTTCCGTCAATCATCCGGTCCTGCAGCGCGGTGGCGGTGTCGGCGATCACCGATGGCACCAGCGCCGAATCATCCTGCGGCGGCAGGCCCTGCAGGGTCAGCTTGTCGAAGCACACCGTGCCGCGGCCGCCGACCTTGCTGTAGATCGTGAACTCGACCGCAGCGCTGCGCGCCATCTCCTTCTCCGGCGATGGCCCCCATGCCTTGTCGATCTGGCGACGGCGGTATTCGACCGGCGTCCACGCCTTGGGGAAGCTGTAGCCCGGACGGTTGACCCACCAGACATTATCGCCGCTGGCATCGATCAGCTTGAACTGCAGGTCGTTGCCCGGCGAATCTCCCCGCAGCTGGAAGCCGAAGCGGTAGTTGGCCGGGTACTCGATACCCAGCGCGCGGCGGATGCCGACGTAGCCCGACACCTTGTGGAAATCGTAGTCCAGGCACAGCGCGCGGCCGCCACCGGCACCGCTCACCGGCCGCAGCGAACCGCTGATCTGGTCTGACAGCACCAGCTTCCAGGCGCCGATGTCGTCGAAATCGTCCAGTACCTTCGGCGCCGGCAGTGCCGGTGGTGCGGCGATCGCCAGGGAAGTCCACAACAGGCCCAGTCCAACGGCGATCGCTCGCTTCATCCCTTGACGCTCCCCAGCAACAGACCTTGGATGTAGTACCGCTGCAGCACCAGGAACAGTGCCAGCACCGGAACCACGGTGACCACCGCGCCAGCCATCATCATTTCCACGTCCATGATGTGCTCGCGCGAGAGGGTGGCCAGCGCCACCGGCAAAGTGTAGTGCTCCTGGTCGGTCAACACGATCAGCGGCCACATGAAATCGTTCCATGCACCCATGAAGGTGAAGATCGCCAGGGTCACCAGTACCGGCTTGAGCATCGGCAGCACGATCTGGAAGAAGATGCGCAGCTCACCCGCGCCGTCTATGCGGGCCGCTTCAAGCAGCTCGTCCGGGATCGAACGCGCGTACTGGCGCACCAGGAAGATGCCGAACACGCTGGCCAGCGCTGGCACGATCACGCCGCCAAAGCTGTTGACCAGGCCCAGCTGCTTCATCAGCAGGAACAGCGGCAGCATCGCCACCTGCGCCGGGATCACCAGCGCTGCCATCAGCACCTGGAACAGGCGCTCGCGGCCAACGAAGTTGAGCTTGGCGAAGGCGTAGCCGGCCATGGTGTTGAGCAGCAGCGAACCCAGCGTGATAGCCAGCGACACCAGCAGGCTGTTGGCGAAGTTGCCGCCCATGCCGGTGCGCGCGAACAGCTCGTGGTAGTTGTGCGTGGTGATGCTCGAAGGCAGCAGTGGCGGCGGGAAATGACTGGCCTCGCCCTGCGGCATGAACGAGACCGAGAGCATCCACAGCAGCGGTGCAAGGCTGACCAGGGCCAGCACCAGCAACGCACCATTGATCATCCACGGATACCAGCGCGACTGGCCGATTTCACGACTCATACCAACTGCCTCTTGCGGCCGAAACGCAGCATCACGGTGGTCACCGCCAGGATGATCAGGAACAGCAGGAACGCCACCGCGGAGGCGCGCCCCAGGTTCCACCACTTGAAGCCTTCCTCGAACATGAAATACAGCACGCTGACGGTGCTCTGCAGCGGATCGCCGCGGGTCATGACATACGGCTCGGCGAACAGCTGGAAATAGCCGGACACGGTGATCACGCCGACCACCAGCAGTACCGGGCCGAGCATCGGCAGGGTGATGTGCAGGAACTGCTTCCAGCGCGAAGCGCCGTCGATGCGCGCGGCTTCGTACAGGTCATGCGGGATCGCCTGCAGGCCGGCGAGGAAGATCACCATGTTGTAGCCGAAGTTCTTCCACACCGCGAACAGCATGATGGTCGGCATCGCCCAGTTGGGATCACCCAGCCAGTCGATCGGACTGATGCCCAGGTGGCCCAGCCCGTAGTTCACCAGTCCATAGCTGGTATGGAACAGGTAGCGCCAGATCACCGCCACCGCCACCAGCGTGGTCACCACCGGCGCGAACAGTGCCGTACGGAACAGGGCCTTGAAGCGGGCGGCCGGTGCGTTGAGCAGCATGGCCGCGCCCAGCGACACACCGATCGACAACGGTACGCCGATCAGCACGAAGTAGGTGGTATTCCACAGCGACTTCCAGAACATCGGCGTCTGCAGCAGGTCGATGTAGTTGCCCAGGCCGACGAAGCGCAGGTTGCTGCTGTCGGCCAGTGCATAGAGGTCGAAGTCGGTCACGCTCAGCGCCAGCGCCGAGGCGACCGGCAGGCCGAAGAACACGCCCAGCACGATCAGCGAGGGGCCGGCGAAGATCCAGCCGGCCAGCGAAGTACGTTTCATTGCGCGCTCCCGGCGGCCACTGCGCTGCTCGATTGCGGCGACGGCGCGCGCTCCTGCAGGCGTTGTTGTTCATGCATCCAGCGGCGCTTGGCCAGCACCTTGTCCACGCGCTGGTCCAGTTCGGCCACGGCCTTGTCCTGCGGCAGGCCACCGCGCACCACCTTCTCGGTGACAATGCGCATTTCCTGCACGATGCGCTCCCATTCGAGCACCTTCGGCGTCGGCTTGACCCGCTCCAGCTGATCGCGGAACGCGGCGGCCAGCGGGTCGTTGGCCAGCGACGGCGCGTTCCAGGCGCTGCGGCGTGGCGGCAGGTCGCCGATGATCGAATGGAAGCGTGCCTGGATCTGCGGGCGCGACAGGAATTCGATCAGCTTCCAGGACGCCTCCTTCTGCTGCGACTTGCGGAAGATCACCAGGCTGGTGCCACCGGCGATGCCCGCGCCCGGACCGTCGGGCCCCGGCAGCGCAGCGGTGCCCCACTGTCCTTCCAGTTCCTTCGGCTGCAGTTTCTTGAACTCGCGGATGTTCCAGGGGCCGGAGATGTAGAACACGTTGAAGCCGCGGAAGAATTCATCCCAGACGTTGGAGATCTGCGTCTCGGACATCTTCGGCGCCCAGCCCTGCTCGAACATGTTGGCGTAGAAGGACAGCGTGCGGCGGAATCCCGGGCTGGCGAAATTGCCACGGGTATCGTCGTCGCGCAGCAGCGGGTCGGGCTGCTGCAGGGCCAGCGACAGCTGCTGCTCGAACTCGTTGATCGGCATCAGCACCGCGTAGCGGTTCGGACCCTGCATGCGCTTGATCGCCGCCATCTGCTCGTCCCACTCGGCCCAGGTACGCGGCGGGTGGTCGTAGCCGGCCTTGGCCAGCAGGTCCTTGCGGTAGTAGATCAGGCGCGTATCGACGTACCACGGCACGCCGACCAGCTCACCGTGGATCACGTTGGTATCCCAGATGCCCTGGAAGTAATCTTTCGGATCGACCACAGTGGAGCGCTGCACGAACGGCTGCAGCGGGGTCAATGCATCGAGTTCGGCGAACTCCGGCACCCAGGTGTTGCCGAGCTGGCACACGTCCGGCAGGCCATCGGCGGCGAACGCGGTCAGCAGCTTTTCGTGCGCGGCGGTCCACGGGATGTTCTGCACATCCACCTTGATGCCGGGATTCTCGGCCTCGAACTCGTGGATCAGCTCGCTGACCACCTCGGCTTCGCGGCCCATCGCCCAGAAGCGCACGGTGGTGGTGCCCGGTTCGGTGCGGGCGCAGCCGGCCACGGCCAGGGCGGCCAGGGCAGGCAGCGCCCAGCGGCGCAGGCGGTCGATCCAGTTCGGCATCGGGTTACTTGCCCTGGCCTGTGGTGCGGTTGGCATTGTTCTTCTGTTCCTGCGCGGCAGCCGCGCGTGATTCGGCGATACCCACCGCGCGTGCTGCCGCGGCCTTTTCGTCCTTCTGCAGTTCCAGCGGCTGGAACGACCCTTCCGGCGCCAGCCAGCCACCGCTGAATCCGGCCCGCTCCAGGCCCTTGCGGATGTACGGATTCTTCTTCATCACTTCCCAGACGAAGTCGTTGCGGTAGTTGGCGATCATGGTCAGGATCGGCCCCTGGTCGATGGCGATGTAGTCGCTGGCGACCCAGCCGCGATCCGGCACCAGGCGACCGGTCTTGATCGGGATGTCGTAGTTGAAGCTGGGATTGAACGAATCCAGGAAGCCGTAGCTGGAATAGATGTAGTCGCCGTAGCGTTTGTGCATTTCCAGCGTGGCCGGGATCACCTGCTCGGGCGCGAACACCACCGAGGCGATTGCCGCAGTCGGGGCAATGGTGCCGTCATCGAAGTTCTCGCGCAGGCCGGCGCCGCGCGAGGAGTAGTGGCGGAACTGGCGCTGTTCGCCGCGGTACTCCTGCGTGGTGTTCTGCGGGCCATCGCTGGCGGTCAGGCCCCACACGTTCTCGCCATAGTCCTTCCACTGCATCGGGTTGGCGATGGCGTACTCGCGCTGGGCCAGCGCGGCCGAGCGGCTGTTGAGGAAATAGGTGCTGCCGCGCTCGCGCATGTACGCGTCCTGGATATCGCGGAAATCGATCCAGACGTGGCTGTACTGGTGGCCGAACAGCGGGCCGAAGGACAGGTATTCCTGGCCCTGGTAGACACCCCAGTCGTTGTCATAGGTGCGCGTCCACACCGTCCACGCGTCCGGGCTGACCGGGTGCGTGGGCGAGCCCAGGGCGAGGATGTAGACCATCATCGCCTCGTTGTAGCCCATCCAGTCGTGGTCGATGAAGCCGCTCTCCGGGAACCAGCCCATCGAGATCAGCGGTGCACGCTGCTGCAGCCACGGCCAGTCGACCTTCTTGTACAAGGTATCGGCGATCTGGCGGATTTCCTTTTCGCGCGGATCGTCACCGTCGTAGTACGACTGCGCGAACAGCACGCCCATCATCAGCAGTGCGGTATCCACCGAGGACAGTTCGACCCAGCTGTCGTAGCGACGGCCTTCCTGCATGTCCAGGAAGTGATAGTAGAAACCCTTGTAGCCCGCCTTGCCGGTGCGCTGCTGGCCCATCGGCACGTCGCGGAAGAACTTCAGCGTGGTCAGGGTCCGGTCGATCGCCTGGTTGCGGCTGACCCAACCGTTCTCGATGCCGATCGGATACGCGGTCAGCGCGAAACCCACCGACGCGATGCTGGCGAATGGCCGCGACGGATAGCGATCCGGGGTCAGACCATTGATCTCGTTGGTGGTGTCCCAGAAGAACTGGAAGGTGCGGCGCTCGATGTCATCGAACAGCGGCGGCAACTCCGGCTTCATCGGCCGCGGCGGTGCATCGGCCTCGATCAGGATCACCGGCGGGCGCGGCTTGGCAGGTTCCTGCTGGGCCGGCTGGCAGGCGGCCACCGCCAAGCACAGCATTGCGGCGGACAACAGATGGCGTGCCTGCATGGCGCGGTTCCTCCGGTGGTCTGATCGATGGGAAAGCATACCGTCCAATGATCTGAAATCGTTTACAAGATGCGCTCTTAAAAAACCACGAAAAACGTGGTTTGACACCGCGATCATTGCCCACGCCGCTGCCCCCCCCCTGCCCGGCAGCGGCGTGGGCAATGGACCGGCACGGGGCCGGCCATTGCCGTTCTCACACAATCGATGCCGCCGGCGGACCGGCGGCATCGGATACAGCAGCAGGCGGCGCCGCTTAGAAGCGGAAGCCCACCTCGGCCTTCACCTGGCGCGGAGTGCCGATGATGTCGCCGGTCTCGTTGTAGCTGGCCTGCAGCTTGCCGTTGGTCTTGACGTAGTTGTAGGTGGAGAAGTTGTCGAAGTTGAACACGTTGATGATGTCCAGACGGGCGTACAGCTCGGTGTTGCCCGCCAGCTTGAACGTCTTCGTCGCCTGCAGGTCGACCGAACGGTAGCCGAAGATCTTGCCACCCACCAGGAACTTGCCGGTTGCGTTGGGCACGGCCGCCTGCGGGGTCGGCAGGGTGTAGCCGCTGGCCTGCATCACCGGGTACCAGTCGTTGACGGCGGTCGGGGTGGCCAGGGTGATCTTGCCGCCGAAGGTGATGCCCCAGAAGCCCGCGTACGAACCGGTCACCACCAGGCGGTGGCGCGGTGCGCCGTTGGAGCGGATGGTCGGGTAGTCACCGATCAGGCCGCGATCGAACGCATACTTCTCGTTGATGTCGCGGTTGTGGCGCGCGGTGGTCCAGGTGTAGGCGATCGAGGTGCCCCAGCCGCTTTCCTTGGTGAACGGCTTCTGTGCCGACAACAGGACCTGGGTGGCACGGGTCTTGATGCCCTGCTGGCCGATGATCAGGCTGCCGAAGCCCGGCACGTTGCAGCTCCAGGCCTGGCTCAGGCCCGGGGAGGTGCCACCACACAGGCGCGGATCATCGAAGAACTGGCCGGTCGGGTAGCGGTTGCCCAGGGTGAAGGCGAAGCCGTCGTAGCTCAGGGTGCGAGCAATGGTGGCGTCGGTCAGCCAGTCGCCGATCTGGTTGCTCATGCCCAGGCTGAACTGATCCGAGTACGGCGCCTTCAGCTTGTTGTTCAGCAGGTCCACTTCCAGGCCGGCATTGCTGGTCGCGCCGACCAGGGCCTGCAGGTTGCCGATCCCGTTGAGCAGGTTCGGGTTCCAGTCATAGCAGGCGGCCTGGCCGTTGATGCAGGCGCCGGTGGCCGGATTGCGGAAGTAGATGGTCGGCTGCGGCAGGGCCAGCTTGGTGGTTTCCAGCTGCAGGTTGTCGAACAGGTCACGGTCGTAGGAACGGCCGGCACCACCGTGGATCACGTGCTGCTCGTCGGCGTTGATGTCATACGAGAAGCCCAGGCGCGGCTGCCAGGCGTCCTTGAACGCCTTGCGGTTGTGGCCGTTGCTGATGTAGTCGCTGATGTCCAGGCCGCCCAGTGCCAGCGAATCGGCATAGGTCTGGCCAGCGGGGGCGCGCGGATCCTGCGAATAGATGGCGTCGACCACCTGCTGCGGGGTCACGAAGTCCAGATAGGACGGGGTCTTTTCGTAGTCCCAGCGCAGGCCGATGTTCAGCTGCAGGTGATCGTTGACCTGCCAGTCGTCCTGGATGAACACGCCGTACTGCTTGGACTTCGAACGCACTTCACCGGACACGCCGGTCACGCCGGTCACCGGCTTGACGAACTGCGCCTTGTACGGAATGGAATCGGGGAAGTCCGGATCGCCCAGCGAGTAGGTGAAGGTCGGATTGATCTGCGCCGCATCGGATGCGTACAGATCGATCGCCTTGTACTTCACGCCCATCTTGATGGTGTGGTCACCGGCCCACTGGATGCCATCCAGGGTCAGGTTGTCTTCGATCGACCAGCCCTTCTGGCCCTTCACCTGCGAATCCAGTGCCGAGGCGCCACCGATCTTCACGATCGTGCGGTCTTCGGGGCCGTCCGGTGCGGTGTAGGTGATGCCGTTGGCCAGCGTCAGCGGGGTCGGGTTGTTGAACGAGTCTTCGTGGGTGACCATCAACTCGTTGTAGTAGCGCTCACCACTGTGGTTCCAGCGCAGGGCATAACGACGGTCGGTGTTGACCACTTCACGGCCGGCTTCCGGCGAGGTCTGGCCACTGAACTGCGACTGGGTTTCGTCGCGGTCCTGGAAGGTCAGCTCGATGCGGTCGTTGTCGGTCGGCTCGAAGTCGATCTTGCCGAAGATCAGATCCTGCTGGAACGGCTGGCTGGCCGGGCCGAGGCCGGCGGCACCGGCCGGCGGCAGCAGGCCGGCAGCGCCGGTGACCGCGCCATCCGGCGCGATGGTGACCGGCAGGTCGAAGCGCTTGGCTTCGTAGGTCACGAAGAAGTGCGCCTTGTCCTGGATGATCGGGCCGCCCAGGGCGAAGCCGTATTCCTTCTCGGCCGAGACCATCTTCTCCTTGCCGCCCTGGCGCTCGGCCGGGGTCTTGGCACGCATGTCTTCATCGGTGTAGCGGTAGAACGCCTCACCCTTGAACTCATTGGTACCGGACTTGGTCGCAGCCGTCACTGCGGCGCTCGACACCTGGCCATACTCTGCCTTGTAATTGCCGCTGATGACCTTGTATTCGCCGATGGCCAGCTGCGGGAACGGGTTACCGGCGCTGCCGGACTGGCCGGCCACGCCGCCACCCTTGACGTAGCTCTTCTGGCCCACGCCGTCGATGTAGACGTTGGTGCCATCTGCATTGGTGGCGCCGCCGCGCAGCGAGGTGTTGCCCTTGGCATCGCGGGTGAAGATCAGGCCCGGCACCGCGTCAGCGAACTCCAGGGAGTTGCGCGACACCTGCGGGGTGGTCTGGATCTGCTGCAGGCTGACGGTCTTGCCAACTTCGGAGGTGCGCACTTCCTGCAGCAGGGTCGGCGCAACAACGTTGACGGTGTCCAGGTTGGTGGCCGCGGTCGAGCCCGGGGTGCTGCTGGCTGCGCCAGCGAAGTTCAGCGTCGCGGTCGAAGCCACGGTGACGGTGACCTTCTGGGTCTGGCCGTTGGCGACCACGTTGTACGTGCCCGGATCAAGGCCCATCAGCGAGTAGCTGCCGTCGGCGCGGATGGTGCCACGGCGGACGGTACCGGTGGCCACGTTGGTGGCGGTCACTTCGGTGCCGGCCTGGGCACCGGCAACCTGGCCGCGCAGGCTGGCGTTGGCCGACTGCGCCATGGCGTTCGGGGCGGCAGCCAGCATCAGGCAGCTGACCAGAGCGGTGCTCAGCAGCCGGCGCGCCGGCATGCGGAAGGTGGTATGCATCATCAACTCAATCTCCGGGTGGCGGTAACCGCTTGCGCGGTCCCTGCGATCAGTCAAAAAAAAGAAGAAACGCCTCTGGCTTCAACGGCCGGATGGCGGAGTGGTGGAATCGCGAACAATCAAGCGGGGAACCAGGGTCTGCTTGTCCCCTGCCCCATCCGTGGAGGTGCCGTCCATCAACTGCATCAGGCGCGTCATGGCCCGGTCGCCGAGCTCGGCGATGCTGACCTGCATGGTGGTCAGCGACGGGTGGACGAAACGCGCCAGTGGAATGTCATCGAAACCCGCCAGGGCCACATCGGCCGGCACACGGACCCCTGCCTGCGTGAACGCATACAGGCAGCCCAGGGCCATCATGTCGTTGGCGGCGAATACGGCATCGGGCAGCGCTCCGGCTGCCAGCAACTCCTGACCGGCACGATGGCCGGAAGCTTCGTCGAAATCACCGGGCAACTCGATGCCTTCGGCGCCACCGCCAGAAGCCGCCAGCGCGTCACGGAAGCCGCGCAGGCGCTCGCGCGCGTCGAAGTTGAGGTCCGGACCAGAAATGAAGGCAATGCGGCGGTGGCCGGCATCCAGCAGGTGGCGGGTCATCGCCATCGCGCCGGCGTGGTCGTCGATGCTCAGCACCGGGTGGTCCTGCCCGGGCAGATAGGTGTTGATCAACACCGTCGGCAACGACTGCGGCAGGTTGTCGGTCAGGAAGCCCGGACTCTCGGCATAGGGCGAAAGCACCAGCAGGCCGTCGACGCGGCCGCGCATGGCACGCAGGGCGGCGCCCTGCTGTTCCTGGTCACCGTGGTAGCTGGACACCAGCAGGTGCTGGCGGCGGTTGCGGGCCACCCCGTCAATGCCGCGCATCAGCTCGGAGAAGAACTCGCCGTACAGGTCAGGCAGCACCACGCCCACCGTATTGGTGCGGCGGCTGCTCAGGCTGCGGGCGGCGGCGTGCGGGGTGTAACGCAGCCGTGCGGCCACCTCCAGCACAAGCTGGCGGACCGGTTCGGCGACATTTTCATGCCCGTTGAGCGCGCGGGAAACCGTGGCCACGGAGACCCGGGCTTCGCGTGCGACGTCTTTGATTGTGATAGCTGCCTTGTTCACGAAGCCGCCCTCCACGGCTTGGACCTACCAGCATTGGCGCGGAATGTAAGCGTTTCCATCCAGGCTTGTAAACAGTCCGTTAGGCGAATGTCCCGAAATGGACATGAAAATCTGTCCGTGGCCAGGCCCGCAGGGACCGGCCAGGACAGTGCGGGACAAGGACTCAGCCCTGTTCTGACGGGGTCTGTGCGCGGATGGACAGCGCGTGGATATCGGTCTCCATCATCGACCCCAGCGCGGCATAGACCGCGCGATGTCGGGCCAATGGAGCCAGCCCTGCGAAGCGCTCACTGACCACATGCACGTTGAAATGGCCGCGCCCGTCGCGCGCACCGGCATGGCCGGCGTGACGATGGCTGTCGTCCTCGATCTCCAGCACGCTCGGCGCCAGCGCCTGCTGCAGCGCATCACGGATCCGCTCGATCCGTTCCGCGTTCACGGCAGCACCTTGCGGAACGGGCGGACCTGCACGCGGGTGTAGACGCCTGCAGCCACGTACGGGTCGGCATCGGCCCAGGCCTGGGCCTGCGGCAGCGACTCGAACTGCGCGATCACCACCGAACCGCTGAAACCGGCCGGGCCCGGGTCTTCACTGTCCACCGCCGGGCACGGCCCGGCCAGCAGCAAGCGTCCCGCGTCGCGCAGCGCATGCAGCCGCGCCAGATGCTCCGGCCGCGCCTGCAGCCGCTGCGCCAGCACATCCTGGCCGTCATACCCTTCGATCACATACCACACCGGCATTTCCTCGCTTGCGTTGTCGGGTCCGCCGATTCTAGCCAATGCAGCCCCTGCCCCGGTCCGGCTGGACACTGGCGCAGCAAAGGCTTACCCTAGACTCCATTGCACGTGGCTGGATGCAGCAGCCCGTCGGATTCTGCGGCCACGCAGCCCCCGGCGACAGATCCGCTGCTTCAAACCGGACCACCTGGCCGGGCCACGTAGACGACCTCCCCGTAGTTCTGTCGCTGCCGTTTACTGCGGCGCGTCCTGCTGTTTGATATGTGTGGAATCGCGCCGATCCCGGCGTGTCTGGTGCCCTGGGGCTCCGTGGCGTTGGCCCGGCGAACCCGGTGCCGCGACTGGTCCGTTGCAATCCTGATGTCCATTAGATGACTTCCGAACTCGCGCTCGACGCGAACCCGCCAACCCGGCCGCCCGCCCCCCAGCAGCAGGAAATGCCGCTGGCCGTGGTGCATGGGCAACCGGTCCTGCAGATCCCGCAGGACCTGTACATCCCGCCGGACGCGCTGGAAGTCATCCTGGACGCCTTCGAAGGCCCGCTGGACCTGCTGCTGTACCTGATCCGCCGCCAGAACCTGGATGTGCTGGACATTCCCGTGGCCGAAATCACCCGGCAGTACGTGGAATACATCACCGTGATGCGCGAGCTGCGCTTCGAGCTGGCGGCCGAGTACCTGGTGATGGCCGCGATCCTGGCCGAGGTGAAGTCGCGGATGCTGCTGCCGCGCCCGGTCAGCGAGGAAGGCGATGAGGCCGACCCGCGCGCCGAGCTGGTGCGCCGGCTGCAGGAGTACGAACGTTTCAAGCAGGCCGCCGAGGACATCGACGCCCTGCCCCGCCAGGACCGCGACACCACGGTGGCGCATGCCTTCATGCCCGAACGCGCCACGGTGAAGCTGCCGCCGCCGGTGGACCTGAAGGAAATGCTGCTGGCCCTGCACGACGTGCTCAAGCGCGCCGAGCTGTTCAGCGGCCACGCCATCAAGCGCGAAGCACTGAGCGTGCGGCAACGCATGGGCGAAGTACTGGGACGCCTGGAAGACGGCAAGTTCTATCGCTTTGAAGGGCTGTTCACCGCCGAAGAAGGCAAGCTGGGCGTGCTGGTCACGTTCCTGGCGGTGCTGGAACTGGCCAAGGAACAGTTGCTGGACATCGTCCAGGAAGAACCGCTGGCGCCGATCTACGTGAAGTCGCTGGCCGCTGGAAACACCAACGCGCCGCTGCAGTTCAGCAGCGAGTTCGACGACAACGACGCCGCCAATGCCAACGAGTGAGCGCTGACTGCCGATGGATCAATCGCTGATCGACCGCATTGTCGAGGGTGCCCTGCTGGCCTCCAGCCAGCCACTCACCCTGGCCCAGCTGAAGGACCTGTTCCCGGAAGAGGAACCGGCACCGCCGGGCAGCATCGAACGTGCGCTGGAGCGCCTGCGCGAGGCCTGCGAAGGTCGTGGCGTGGAACTGGTCGAGGTCGCCTCCGGCTTCCGCTACCAGGTCACCAGCGAAGTACATGGCTGGATCAGCCGGCTGTGGACCGAACGCAAGACCCGCTACACCCGTGCCACCCTGGAAACCCTGGCGCTGATCGCCTACCGGCAGCCGATCACCCGCGGCGAGATCGAGCAGGTGCGCGGCGTGGCGGTCAGCAGCAATATCATCCAGGCGCTGGAAGAACGCGAATGGATCCGCGTGGTCGGCCACCGCGACGTGCCCGGCAAGCCAGCGCTGTTCGGCACCACCAAGGGCTTCCTGGACTACTTCGGGCTGAAGCGGCTGGACGAACTGCCGCCGCTGTCGGAACTGAAGGACCTGGGTGAGCTGGAACCGCAGCTGGCCCTGGACCGTGATGCACCGGCCGTGGCCGGTGCCGAGGGCCCGGACATCTCGGCCGGCGCCGATGGCGTTGCCGCGAACGATGACGCCGGCCTGGCCGGCGGTGATACCCCCGATTCCGCCAATGCAGCCCCTGCATCGGCCTCCGATGAGCAAGCACCTTCGCCCCTCGATGATGGGCACCCCGATTCCGCGCCGGGCGAGCGCGCGGTGCCAGTGAACGAACGCGAAGACAACGCCGTCGCGATGACGACCGTGGCTGTTGACCAAGCCGATTCCGAACCAGAGGCCGACCTCGAAACCGTCGGCCGGAGCAAAACTGATGAGTGACACCCCCCGTAACAAGCTCTCGCTGAAGCGCGAAGCCACCTCCGAACAGTTCAAGCTGGAAGAGCGCCTGCACAAGGTGCTGGCCCAGGCCGGCCTCGGCTCGCGCCGCGCGCTGGAACAGCGCATCGCCGAAGGCCTGGTCAAGGTCAACGGTGAAGTCGCGCAGACCGGCATGTCGGTCAAGAGCGGCGACAGGATCGAACTGGATGGCCGTGGCTTCGTCGCCACTGCCCTGGCCGAGCCGTCGCGCGTGCTGGTCTACAACAAGCCGGAAGGCCAGGTGACCACCCGCGAAGATCCCGAAGGCCGCCCGACCGTGTTCGAGTCGCTGCCGCCGCTGAAGGGCGCGCGCTGGATCGCAATCGGCCGCCTGGACATCAACACCACCGGCCTGCTGCTGGCCACCACCGACGGTGAGCTGGCCAACGCCATGATGCACCCGTCGTTCGAGGTCGAGCGCGAGTACGTGGTGCGCGTGCGTGCACCGGAAGGCGAGGAAAAGGTCTCCGACGCCATCGTCGACCGCCTCAGCCGTGGCGTCGCACTGGAAGACGGTCCGGCCAAGTTTGATGAGATCGAACGCATCGGCGGCACCGATTCCCACGACTGGTTCCGCGTCGTGGTGAAGGAAGGCCGCAACCGCGAAGTGCGCCGCCTGTGGGAATCGCAGGGCTGCCAGGTCAGCCGCCTGAAGCGCACCCGCTATGGCAAGGTGAGCCTGCCGCGCGAACTGGCCCGTGGCCATTCGGTGGAACTGGGCACCGCTCAGGTGGAAGCGCTGCGCGCCCAGCTGAAGCTGGAAGAAGGCGCACCGTCGGCACTGACGCTGCAGCCGGTGATCGGCCAGCGCCGCGCCGCCAAGACCACCGTGCGCGTGCGCGAAGGTGGCCGTGGCAACGCCTACGTCAACGGCCACAACACCGCCGACGAAGGCCGCGAGCTGCGCCGTTTCGACAACGTCCGCGAAGACCGCGGCCGTGGTCGCGGCGGCAAGGGTGGCGGCTTCAAGGGCGGCCTGACGGTCAGCGGTGAAGCGGCGGCCAAGCAGTCGCAGAAGCCGTTCAAGCAGCGCCCGCCGAAGAATGATCGCTCGCTGCCGGAAGGCAACCCGGCCGCGTTCCGTACCTGGTACGTGCCGGACGGCGTGAGCACCGGCCCGAGCGGCCATCGCAACGCCGGTCCGGGCGCACGCCCGGGTGCCCGTGGTCCGGGTGCAGGCGGCCAGGGCCGTCCGTACGGCAAGCCGAAGGGCCCGGGCGCCGCCGGCGGCCAGGGCCGTGGCGGTTTCGGTGGTGAAGGCCGTGGCGGCGCAGGCGGCCAGGGTCGTCCGGCCGGTGCCGGCAACCGCTCGCAGGGCCAGGGCAACAAGCACCCGTACGGTCATCCGGGCAACGCCCCGAGCTTCCCGTCCGACCATGCAACCCCGGGTTTCAACCCGTATGGCAGCCCGAAGCCGGCACAGGGCGCCCGTCCGGGCGGTCGCGGCCCGGGCGGTGGCAACCGTGGGCCGGGTGGCAATCGCGGCCCCGGCGGTCCGGGTGGCAACCGTGGTCCCGGCGGCAACCGCGGCCCGGGCGGCCCGCGCCGTAGCGGCCCACGCGGCGGCTGATCACAGGCCACGCTGAAATGAGAAACCCCGGCCCAGGCCGGGGTTTTTCTTTAAAAAGGGGACGGAGGGGATTAAGTCGTTTTCGCCACGCCATGTCTCGAAGGGGCGAAAACGACTTAATCCCCTCCGTCCCCTTTTGCGTGGCGCCGGAAAGCGGCGGGCGTGGTGCCGGCCATGCTGCGGAAGAAGGCGATGAACGGGCTCTCGGCGGAGAAGCCAGTGTCCTGCGCCACATGCGCGACGCGATGCCCGAGCAGCAGCAGCTCCATGGCCCGCATCAGGCGCCATTGTTGGCGCCAGGCCTGATAGCCCATGCCGGTATCACGTTGCATCAGCCGGCCAATGGTGCGCACGCTCAGACCCGCGCGCTCGGCCAACTCGCCCAGTTCGGGCGGCAGCTGTTCGGCCAGCGGCAGGCAACGTGCAATGCGTGGATCACGCGGCAAAGGCAGGTCCATCGGCGCCACCGGTGCAGCGGCGATTTCCAGCACGCACAACGCCAGTTGATGGTGTGCGCGCGGCAATTGCCAGTCATGGTCGAATGGTGCCTGCGCGATCGGCTCCAGCAAGGCCTGCAGCAGCGGACCTACGCCGATGATCGCCGGTTGCCGGGGCAGCTGGGCCGACAGGGTGGCGTCGAAGTACAACGAACGGTAGTCGACCGCCTGGCGCATCTGCGCGCGATGGCGCAGCCCGCCCGGAATCCACGCCGCGCGCGCAGGCGGCAGCAGGCTGATGCGATCACCGTAGGTCAGGCGCGTACAGCCCTGCCGGGTGTAGAGCAGCTGCGCACGTGCATGCTGGTGCCAACCCGAATCGTGATCCGCCAGTGACGCCGCGATCCCCAGCACCGGAGCGCTCCAGGCATCAGCGTCGAAGGGCGTGTCCGGCTGCAACCAGGCCATGTCCGATTTCATATATCCAATGACAGGATGGAGAGAGTGCGCCATTGCAGGCGCGACCACAATGCGCGGCCCTGTTCGTGGAGCGCCCGCATGTCGCGTCGCCTGTTGTTGCTCACCATCGCGCTGCTGATGTTTCCCCAGCTGGCGCAGACCCTGTACAGCCCGGCCCTGGCCGATCTGGCCAAACGCTTCGCCCTGCCGCCGGGTACCGCCAGCCAGGCCATGAGCCTGTATCTGTTCGGCTTCGCTGCAGGCGTGCTGCTGTGGGGGCGCCTGGCTGATCGTATCGGTCGTCTCCCAGCCCTTCTCTGTGGCCTCGGCGTCTTTGCCGCGGCTGCACTGGGCGGCCTGCTGGCTGGCAGCTTCGGCCCGGTGTTGCTGGCCCAAGCGCTGGCCGCGGTCGGCGCCGCCGCCGCTTCGGTGGTCACCCAGACCGTGCTGCGCGACCATCTGCAGGGGCCGGCGTTGGCGCAGGCATTCTCCTGGATCGGCATGGCCCTGGCCCTGAGTCCGGCCATCGGCCTTGCACTGGGCACGCTGCTGGTCGCCGCCCATGGCTACGTCGGCGTACAGTCCGGCCTGCTGCTGATCGCTGCCCTGCTGGCAGTCGCATGCCTGGCGGGCCTGCGTGAAAGCCGCCCTGCACATATCCCGCACACACCCATGCTGCCGCTGCTGCGGCAACTGCTGCGCGATCGCTGGATCTGGTCACAGGCGCTGCTGGTGACGGCGTTCAACGTGGCGATGAACAGCTGGTATGTACTCGGCCCCTTCGTGTTTGCGCGTCTGCACTGGCCAGCCGTCTGGTTCGGCGCCAGCGGCGCAGTGCTGGCACTGGGCTCGGCACTGGGCGCATGGGGCAATGGCCGCCTGCTGCGTGCAGGCGTTGCCACAACCACGCGCATCCGCATCGCCGCACGACTGGTCCTGACGGGAGGCTTGCTGGCGGCACTGCTGCATGATCACCCTGCCCTGGTCGTGGCGATGGTGCCGGTAGTGACGGGTTTTGGCCTGGCCATTCCCAATGTGCTCGGCCAGGCCCTGCGCAGCTATCCACACTGTCTCGGCAGCGCAGGCGCGCTGTTCGGCCTGCTCTACTACCTGTTGATCGGTGCGGCAATGGCGCTGGTCGGTGCAGTGCAGATGCTGGCACCGACCGTTATCGTGTGTGGCCTGCTGGCCTTGTGGCTGCAACGGCGGCGTCCCGCTGCGACCTAGGAATTGCTGCAAATGGAGCGCACTGTGCGCGGCTTCCGGGAACGGCTTTGATTCGCTGGCTATCGTGCGCGCTGTCCTAACCAAGGCAGATGCCCATGATCACCATCACCGCCGAACAGGCCCGCGCCAATGCTGACGCCGCCAAGCGCCCGATCGAACTGTTCTACCGCGACCTCGACAACGCCATCCAGGCCGGCTCGGAAAATGGCCGTCGCTACATTGTGTTCGGCTTCAGCCATGTAATGGCCAGCAAGCAGCTCGTCGAAGACGCGGTCGCACAATTGCTGAAAAATGGTTTCGATGTCGAACGGCTGTTGAGCGACTCCGAACAGCACTACATCCGCATCAGCTGGGGAACTGCCGAGCCGGCGCGCCTCAGCGCCGGCTGATGGTGAAGGCGGCGCCGTCCACGCCCAGGTCCCAGCCCTTGCCGGTACCGGACAGGGCCAGCGAGATGTCACCCTTGGTCATCACCTGCGCGTTGCTGGACTTCACGGCACCCGCATGCGCGCCAACTGAGGCGTAGGTGCCCAGCAGTTCGTTGACACTGACGGCGCCAGTGAAGCTGCCACGACCATTGGTGATCTTCGACTTGCCCACGGTCAGGCCGCCGCCCTTCACTTCGATACGTACCGGCATGCTGGCGCCATTGCTGCAGGTGACGGTGCCGTTGCCGGAGGCGGTCTTGTAGATCAGCGACCAGCCGGACAGGTTGTAGCGCAGCTGGCAATCGAGATTGCCGGCAGCGTGCGCAGCCGGGGCCAGCGTTGCAGCAGACAGGGCCAGCAGCACGGCGAAAGGCTTGTTCATGGCAGGACTTCCAGTTCGGTCGGACTGACGGCGAATCTAGCAGCGCGCGCGTGCACGTTGGATGCAGGCGCGCGCGCTGGTGCGGCGTTGTTCAGGCCGTGGCTCAGGCCTGTTCGTCCAGGTGGAAAGCATCGGCATCGAGCATCGCCGGGAAGCGCGCGCGATGTGCGGCCAGGGCATCGGCCGAGATGGTGGTGGTCACCACCTGTTCGCGTTCGCGGATCTCCACCTGCGGCTGGCCGAGGAAGTCGATCACCGCGCTGTCGCCGGCGTAGTGCAGCTGGTTGCCGTCCACGCCGACGCGGTTTACCGCCGCCACGAAACACAGGTTCTCGATCGCGCGCGCGCGCAGCAGGGTCTTCCACGCATAGGCGCGCGCCGACGGCCAGTTGGCCACGAAGATCTGCAGATCGAAGTCCAGCTGCTGCGGACGCTCGACGTTGTAGCGGTTGCGGCAGAACACCGGGAAGCGCAGGTCGTAGCAGACCTGCGGATTGATCCGCCAGCCCTTCCATTCCACGCTCAGGCGCTCACGGCCGGCGGCATAACGCTCGTGCTCGCCGCCGTAACGGAACAGGTGGCGCTTGTCGTAGTACTCCAGCGTGCCATCGGGCGTGGCGAACAGCAGGCGGTTGTAGACGCCTTCGCCATCACGCAGCTGCACGCTGCCGATCACCGCCGCGTTCAAGGCCCTGGCCTGCTCGCGCACCCAGGCCACGGTCGGGCCGTCCATGCCTTCGGCCTGGGCAATGGCCTCGTTGGAGAAGCCACTGGTGAAGGTCTCCGGCAGGATCACCAGGTCGGTGGTGCCGGCCAGCGGTGCCAGCAGCGCGCCGTAGTACTCACGGTTGCCCGCCGGGTCATGCCAGCGGGTGTCGCCCTGGACGAGGGAAATGCGCAGGTCCTGCATGTCCATGCCTCCGCTCACAGCAGGCGCAGGCGTTCGATCGCCGCGTCCATGGTCGCTTCGTTCTTGGCGAAGCACAGGCGCACCAGGCGCTGGCCGGCCGGCGGAGTCTCATAGAACGGCGACAGCGGGATGGCGGTCACGCCCTTCTCGATGGTCAGCCACTTCACGAACTCATGGTCCGGCAGGTCACTGATGGCCGAGTAGTCGACCAGCTGGAAGTAGCCGCCCGGTACCGGCAGCGCCTTCAGGCGGGTGCTGGCCAGCTGCTCGCGGAAGCGGTCGCGCTTGGCCTGGTAGAACGCGCCCAGTTCCAGGTGGTGTTCCGGCTCATCGCGGATCATCGCGGCGAAACCGTACTGCGCCGGGCCGAAGCTGGTGAAGGTGTTGTACTGGTGCACCTTGCGGAACTCGGCGGTCAGCGCCGGCGGGGCGATCGCATAGCCGATCTTCCAGCCGGTGCAGTGGTAGGTCTTGCCGAAGCTGGAGATCACGAACGCGCGCTCGCGCAGTTCCGGGTAGCGCAGCGCTGACTCATGGCGACGGCCGTCGTAGATGATGTGCTCATACACTTCATCGGAAATCAGGTAGATCTGCGTGCCGCGCAGCAGTTCGGCCAGCGCCTGCATGTCCTGCGCCGACAGCATCGCGCCGGACGGATTGTGCGGGGTGTTGACGATCAACATGCGGGTGCGCGGGGAGATCGCTGCACGCACGCGATCCCAATCCACGGCGAAAGTCTGCGGATCGAGCGACACATGCACCGCCTTGGCGCCGGCCAGGTCGATCGCCGGCTCGTAGCAGTCGTAGGCCGGGTCGAGCACGATCACTTCCTCGCCCGCACGCACCACGGCGTGGATGGCGTTGAAGATGGCCTCGGTGCCGCCGCTGGTGACGGTGATCTCGCTGTCCGCATCCACCTGCGCGCCGTAGCAGTCCAGCGCCTTCTGGGCGATGGCCTGGCGCAGCGGGGCTACGCCGGTCATCGGCGGGTACTGGTTCAGCCCGGCGGCCATCGCCCTGGCCGTCTCATCGATCAGGCGCTGCGGCGCTGAAAAGTCCGGGAAACCCTGGCCCAGGTTGACCGCGCCGTGTTCGGCGGCGAGCTGGGACATCACGGTGAAGATCGTGGTACCGACCTTGGGCAGCTTGGTGTTGGGTTGCATCGGCCTGGACTGTGGGGAACAAGACCCAGAAGTGTACGAAATCCGCGCTGCGACTGTGGGTTCAGCCGGTAGCGCCGGGCCATGCCCGGCGGCTCTTTGCATATGCCTTGCGGCCGCCGGGCATGGCCCGGCGCTACCGGGACAGCATTCACCGCTACAATTGCGACCGCACTCCGGCATGAAGACCCCTGCCCCTTGAACACCCCTGCATTGCTGGCCGCCAGCGGCCTGAGCTTCTCCCGCAATGACGAGCCGGTGTTCGGCCCGCTGGACTTCCATGTGGACGCCGGCGAAGCCCTGCTGGTGCAGGGTGGCAACGGCGCCGGCAAGACCACCCTGCTGCGCGTTCTGGCCGGCCTGGCCCGGCCCGGCGCCGGCCAGGTGCGGATCGATGGCAAGCCCGCCAGCAACGCCGAGCGTGCGCGCTATGTCGCTTATCTCAGCCACCTGCCGGCGCTGAAGCCGGACCTCGGCACGCTGGAGAACCTGCACTTCCTGTGCGGCCTGCACGGCCGTCGTGCGCGGCAGATGCCCGGCAACGCGCTGGCCATCGTCGGCCTGGCCGGTTACGAGGACACTCTGGTACGCCACCTGTCGGCCGGGCAGAAGCGGCGGCTGGCACTGGCGCGCATCTGGCTGTCGCCGGCGCCACTGTGGCTGCTCGACGAACCCTACGCCAACCTCGACCTGGAGGGAATCACCCTGGTCAACCGGATGATTTCGGCGCACCTGCGCGCCGGCGGCGCTGCGCTGGTCACCACCCATGGCGCCTATGCCGCACCGCCGGTGCGCACCCGCCAGCTCGACCTCGGCGGTGCCGCATGATCGCGCCGGGTACCGAACCAGGCCTGTGGCAGACCGCAGGCGCCCTGCTCAAGCGCGACCTGCGCCTGCTCTGGCGCCGCCGCGGCGACGCGCTGCAACCGCTGCTGTTCGCGGTGCTGGTGGTGGTGCTGTTCGCGCTGGCCCAGGGTCGTGAGCCACAACTGCTGGCCGCTACCGCCGGCGCGGTGCTGTGGCTGGCCGTGCTGCTGGCGGGACAGCTGTCGCTGGATTCGCTGTTCCGTTCCGACGCCGAAGATGGCTCGCTGGAACAGTGGCTGCTGGCGCCGGTGCCGCTGGCCTGGCTGGTACTGGTGCGCGTACTGCTGCACTGGGCCACCACGGCACTGCCGTTGATCGTGGTCAGCCCGCTGCTGGCCGAAATGCTGCATCTGCCGCATGACCAGCTGCCGATGTTGCTGGCATCTTTGCTGCTGGGAACGCCGTTGCTGAGCCTGATCGGTGGCGTGGTCGCTGCACTGACCGTCGGCATCCGGCGCTCTGGTATTCTCGTGGCGTTGCTGTCGTTGCCGCTGTACGTGCCGGTGCTGGTGTTCGGTGCAGGCGGCCTGGCGGCAGCCGGACGCGGGCAGGATCCGGTCGGTGCGCTGCTGATGCTGGGCGCCGGCCTGCTGGTCGCGCTGGTGCTGGCGCCGCTGGCCACCGCCGCTGCAATACGTATTTCTCTGAGTTGACCGAGCTGAGAGCCAATCCACCCCTGCTGGATAGCCGCCACGCATGAATCCGATTGTCCGCTGGTTCCACCAACTCGGTTCGCCTCCCACGTTCGACCGTTTCGCTGCCCGCTGGTCGCGGGTGTTCTACCTTGCGGCAGTGCCGGTGCTGCTGGTCGGCATGTGGCAGGCGCTGCTGGTGGTGCCGCCGGAAGCCAAGCAGCTGGACAGCTTCCGCATTCTCTACATCCACGTGCCCAGTGCCTGGATGAGCCTGTTCGTGTTCGCGCTGATGGCGCTGTATGCCGCGATCGCGCTGATCTGGCGGATCAAGGTCTGCGAGATCCTGGCCATGGCCTGCGCGCCGATGGGCGCCGGCTTCACCCTCATCACCCTGCTGACCGGCAGCATCTGGGGCAAGGGCACCTGGGGCACCTGGTGGGACTGGGACCCGCGCATGACCAGCGAACTGGTACTGCTGTTCCTGTACCTGGGCGTGATCGGCCTGTACCACGCCATCGAGGACCGCCGCAGCGCTGCGCGCGCCGCTGGCCTGCTGGCCATTGTAGGTGTCAGCCTGCTGCCGGTGATCCGCTATTCGGTGGACTGGTGGGGTGGCCTGCACCAGCGCCAGTCGATCAACGTGTTCGGTGAATCGGCGATCAGCAGCGCGATGATCGCGCCGCTGTGGTGGATGGTGATCGGCACCAAGTTCTGGTTCGCCGGTTCGGTGCTGGCCAAGGCCCGCGCCGACAATCTCGACCGCGAGACCGGCAAGGCCTGGGTCGGCGGCCGTGTCCATGCCGCGCGCGCCTCACGGGAAGCCCAGCCATGACCCACCTGCCCTATGTGATTGGCGCCTACGCCGTATTCGTGCTGGTGCTCGGCGCCGATGCCCTCGGTTCGTGGCTGCGCCTGCGCGTGGCGCGCCGGCTGGCACTGGCCCGCCAGCAACGGCAGCAGACCCGCGCTGGCAGGCAGGACGCGGCGACGCCGCTGTCGACGGAGCTGGAACGATGACCCCGGTGCAACGTCGCCGCCTGGTGTGGGTGCTGCTGGCCCTGCTCGCCTCCGGCCTGGCCACCGCGCTGGTGGCGATGGCGCTGGAGCGCAACATCGCCTACCTGTACACCCCTTCGGAAGTGCTGCGCGGCGATGTCGGTGCACAGTCGCGTTTCCGCTTGGGCGGCATGGTGGTGAAGGGCTCCTTCAACCGCCCGGTCGGCTCGCTGGAGGCGCGCTTCGACGTGACCGACGGCGATGCACAGCTGGCGGTGACCACCTCGCGGATCCTGCCGGACATGTTCGCCGAAGGCACCGCGGTTGTCGCCAGTGGCCGCCTGCAGGACGGTGTCTTCGTCGCCGACGAAGTGCTGGCCAAGCACGATGAGAAGTACGTGCCGAAGGAAGTGGCCGACAAGATGGGCGATGCCCATCGCAAGCACGACGTGCCGGTGACGGCCCCCGAGGTACGCTGAGTGCTGCCCGAACTGGGTCAGATCCTGCTGTTGTGTGCGTTGCTGGCCTCGCTGCTGCAGGCCGGCCTGCCGCTGGCCGGTGCGCATCGCAACAACGCGGCATGGATGGCGGTGGCGCGGCCTGCCGCCTTCGCGCAGCTGCTGCTGTTGGCCGGCGCCTTCGCGGTGCTGACCGCCGCGTTCGTGCAGCAGGATTTCTCGGTGCGCTACGTGGCCGAGAACTCCAATTCGCTGCTGCCGCTGATCTACCGCTATTCGGCGGTGTGGGGCGCGCATGAGGGCTCGCTGCTGATGTGGGCGCTGGTGCTGGCATTGTGGACCGGCGCGGTGGCGCTGTTCTCGCGGCACCTGCCGGCACCGGTGCAGGCCCGCGTGCTGGCAGTGATGGGCGTGGTCAGCGTCGGCTTTCTCGCCTTCCTGATCTTCACCTCCAATCCGTTCCTGCGCCTGAACCCGGCGCCGCTGGAAGGCCGCGACCTCAACCCGCTGCTGCAGGATCCGGGGCTGATCATCCACCCGCCGATGCTGTACATCGGTTACGTGGGCTTTGCGGTGCCGTTCGCGTTCGCGGTGGCGGCATTGCTGGAAGGTCGCGTGGATGCGCGCTGGCTGCGCTGGACGCGGCCGTGGACCAACGTTGCCTGGGGCTTTTTGACCCTGGGCATCGCACTGGGCAGCTGGTGGGCCTACTACGAGCTGGGCTGGGGCGGCTGGTGGTTCTGGGACCCGGTGGAAAATGCCAGCTTCATGCCGTGGCTGGTCGGTGCGGCACTGATCCATTCACAGGCCGTCACCGAAAAGCGCGGCACCTTCGGCAGCTGGACCCTGCTGCTGGCGATCGCCGCCTTCGCGCTGTCGCTGCTGGGCACCTTCCTGGTGCGCTCGGGCGTGCTGACCAGCGTGCATTCATTCGCCGCCGATCCTTCGCGCGGCCTGTTCATCCTGGTGTTCCTGTCAGTGCTGGTCGGTGGCAGCCTGCTGCTGTACGCGCTGCGCGCCAGCCAGCTGAGCGTGGATGCCGATGATCCGCGCCGTGGCTTCACCGCCACCTCGCGCGAGACCCTGCTGCTGGCCAACAACCTGCTGCTGGCCACCGCCTGCGCAATGGTGCTGCTCGGCACGCTGTACCCGCTGCTGGCCGATGCGCTGTCGCTGGGCAAGATCTCGGTCGGTCCGCCCTACTTCGGCAGCCTGTTCCTGCTGCTGATGGCACCGATGATCCTGTTGCTGCCGTTCGGCCCACTGGTGAAATGGCAGCGTGACCAGCCCTCGCGCGCCTTCGCGCTGCTGGCACCCTGGCTGGGCCTGGCAGTATTGCTGGGCGCGCTGGCCTGGTGGCAGGCACCGCAGAATGGCTGGAAGGCCGGTATCGGCGTCGCCGCTGCGGCCTGGGTCGCACTCGGCACCGCACGCTTCGTCTGGCAGCGCCTGCGCGGCAATGGCCGCTTCACCGCCGAGATGCTCGGCATGATCGTCGCCCACGCCGGCATCGCCGTGTTCCTGGCCGGCGCGCTGCTGGTGGAGGCGCTGAACGTGCAGCGCGAAGTGGCGCTGGCGCCGGGCCAGCAGCTGGTGGTCGGTCGCTACGAAGTCCGCTTCGAAGGCGTGGACCATCGCGAAGGGCCGAATTTCATCGCTGATCGAGGCCACCTGCGGGTGTTCCGCAACGGCCGCGAGCAGGCCCTGCTGCATCCCGAGAAACGCCAGTACGCCAGTGGCGGCCAGGTGATGACCGAGGCCGGCATCGATGCACGCTTCGACGGTGATGTCTACGTGGCATTGGGCGAGCCGCTGGGCAACAATGCATGGGCGGTCCGGGTGCACATCAAGCCGTTCGTGCGCTGGATCTGGCTCGGCGCGCTGCTGATGGCCCTGGGCGGATTCATCACCGCCGCCGACCGCCGTTTCCGTCGTCCGTAGGAGTTCCCATGTCCGAGTCCCCCGCCCCGCGCCCCTCCCGCCCGCTGCCGCCGGTAGCCATCGTGATCGGCGTGCTGTTCTTCTTCGGCCTGCTCGGGCTGATAATCTATGGGGTGATGAAATCGGGCGACCCGCAGCGCGACGTACTGCCGTCGGCACTGATCGACAAGCCGGCGCCGGCGTTCGCGCTGCCGGTGCTGCATGACCCGGAAATGATCGTACACAGCGACGAGCTGCGCGGCGCGCCCTATCTGCTGAACGTCTGGGGCAGCTGGTGCGCGGCCTGCCGCGAAGAACACCCGGTGTTGACCCGCTTTGCCGAGAGCAAGCGCGTGCGCGTGATCGGCTACAACTGGAAGGATGATCCGACCGACGCGCTGCACTGGCTGGAACAGCTGGGCAACCCGTTCATGGTGGTGCTCAGTGACGTCGAGGGCCGCACCGCGATCGACTGGGGCGTGACCGCCGCACCGGAGACGTTCCTGGTCGATGGCAGTGGCATCGTGCGCTGGAAGTACAGTGGCGCGATGACCCAGCGCGTGGTCGACGAGAAGCTGATCCCGGCACTGGAGAAGATCGAGAAGGCCCAGGGCAGTGCCGGCAACACCCTGCATACGGCGCCCTGAGCCGATGCGCTGGCTGCTGGCGCTGCTGCTCCTGATGGTGCCGCTGGCGGCGCTGGCCCAGCAGCCGCTGCACGATCCGCAGCCGCTGCAGTTCCGCGATGACGCCGAGGAACGCCGCTTCCATGACCTGGCCGCGCAGCTGCGCTGCGTGCAGTGCCAGAACCAGTCGCTGGCCGATTCGAACGCGCAGATCGCCCAGGACCTGCGCCGCGAGGTGCTGCAGCTGATGCAGCAGGGCCACGACGACGCGCAGATCAAGCAGTTCCTGGTCGCCCGCTACGGTGAGTTCGTGCTCTATCAACCACCGTTGCAGCCGGGTACCTGGCTGCTGTGGGGTGGCCCCCTGCTGGTGCTCGGCGCCGGTGCACTGGTGGTGCTGGGCATCGTCCGCCGGCGGGGACGCACCGTCGGCGCGGCGCCGGCCGGCAAGGCCGATGAAGGAGACGAATGGTGAACCATTGGCTGCCGGTGCTGGCCGGCCTGGTTGCTGCGCTGATGGCAGCGCTGGTGCTGTCGCCGTTGCGCCACCACGGTCGTCGCGGTTTCGTGGTCGGCGTGTTCGCACTGGGCGTGGCCGGTGCCTGCCTGTACCTGCTGGTCGGTGATCCGCGTGCAGCACAGGTACAGCCGACGCCGTCGGTAGCCACCCTGCGCGATGGCGTGCAGGCCCTGCAGGATGCACTGAAGCGCGACCCTCAGCGTGCCGATGGCTGGGCATTGCTCGGGCGTTCGCAGGCCGAACTGGGCAATGCCTCAGCTGCGGCAGACGCCTTCGCGAAGGCCGCCGAATTGGCACCGGATGATCCTGGCGTGCTGGTGGAAGCCGCGCAGGCACGTGCGCAGGCCGATGCCGGCAAGCAGTTCGATGACACCGCGATGGCCTGGTTGCAACAAGCGCGTGCACAGGCACCCGATGCCGAGCGCGCCAGCTGGCTGCTGGGCATCGCCCTGCGCCAGCGCGGAAGGAATGCCGAGGCCGCGGATGTGTGGAGCGGCCTGCTGCCACGGCTTGAGCCCGGCGCCGCGCAGGCGCTGCAGGCGCAGATCGCCATTGCCCGCGAGGCCGCCGGCCAGGCGCCCGATGCTGGCGCTGCGGCGCCACCGGCGCAGCTGCAGGTGCGCGTGCAGCTGCCGGCACTGAACAACGCCGAGTGGCCCGCCAGCACCCAGGTGTTCGTGCTGGCCCGTGCCGTCGGTGGCCCGCCGATGCCGGTGGCCGCTCGCAAGCTGCCGCTGAGCGGATTCCCGGACACGGTCGGGCTGGGCGACGGTGACAGTCCGATGCCAACCGCACCGCTGTCAGCCCATCGCGAAGTGGAAGTACTGGCACGCATCTCACGCACCGGCAGCGCCAACCGCAGCGAGGGCGACCTGCAGAGCGTTCCGGTGAAGGTAAGCCTGCCGCATGAAGGCGTGGTGGAACTGCGGTTTCCCTGACTTGTAGAGCCGAGCCCACGCTCGGCTGCGATTGGGTTGCCGGCGCCCGCCAGCCGAGCATCGGCTCGGCTCTACAGCAGATCCACGCCATGCGTGGATACGACGGTCCGGTCCGCGTCCACCCGCTGCTGGAAACCAGCGTGTCGCCAGCTCCACATGCCGCCCCGCTAGAATGCGTGCATGACCGAATTCATCCCGCCCGGCACCCGCTTCCACGCCCTGCCTTCGCCGTTCCCGTTCAAGCGCGGTGGCGCCCTGCACGGCGCGCGCGTGGCCTACGAGACCTGGGGAACGCTGGCGGCCGATGCCAGCAATGCGATCCTGATCGTGACCGGCCTGTCCCCAGACGCGCATGCAGCGGCCAACGAGGCCAACCCGGCACCGGGCTGGTGGGAAGCGATGGTTGGCCCCGGCAAACCCATCGATACCAACCGCTGGTTCGTGGTGTGCGTGAATTCGCTGGGCAGCTGCAAGGGCTCGACCGGCCCCGCTTCGCTCAACCCGGCCAACGGTCAGCCCTACCGCCTGGACTTCCCCGAGCTGTCGATCGAAGACGGTGCCCGCGCCGCCGTCGACGTCGTGCGTGCACTAGGTATCGAGCGGCTGGCCTGCGTGGTCGGCAACTCGATGGGCGGCATGACGGCCCTTGCCATCCTGATGCTGCATCCGGGCATCGCGCGCAGCCACGTCAACATTTCCGGCAGCGCGCAGGCGTTGCCGTTCTCGATCGCGATCCGCTCGCTGCAGCGCGAGGCGATCCGCCTTGACCCGCGCTGGAATGGCGGCCACTACGACGATGCCGAGTACCCCGAGTCCGGCATGCGCATGGCGCGCAAACTGGGCGTGATCACCTACCGCTCCGCGCTGGAGTGGGATGGCCGCTTCGGCCGCGTGCGGCTGGATTCGGACCAGACCGACGACGATCCGTTCGGCCTGGAATTCCAGGTGGAAAGCTATCTGGAAGGCCACGCACGGCGCTTCGTGCGTTTCTTCGATCCCAACTGCTACCTGTACCTGAGCCGCTCGATGGACTGGTTCGACCTGGCCGAGTATGCCGACGGCGACGTGCTGGCCGGGCTCGCGAAGATCCGCGTAGAGAAGGCGCTGGCGATCGGCGCCAACACCGATATCCTGTTCCCCGTGCAGCAGCAGCAACAGGTTGCCGATGGCCTGCGCGCCGGCGGTGCCGATGCGCACTTCATCGGCCTGGAATCGCCGCAGGGCCACGACGCCTTCCTCGTCGATTTCGAGCGTTTCGGCCCGGCCGTGCGCGGCTTCCTCGACGCGCTGTAAGTGGCGTGGCGGCGTAATCTCGCGCTGGCTGCCTTCGGCGCGTTGATCGCGCTGATGATCAGCGGCGTGCTGCCGCTGTGGCTGGGCGGCTGGTGCGTGCTGGCCAGCGCAGTGTCGTTCGGCCTCTATGGCCATGACAAGCGCGCGGCGCAGCGAAAGCAGTGGCGGATTCCCGAGCGCACCCTGCAGCTGCTGGCCTTTGCCGGTGGTTGGCCCGGCGCGCTGCTGGGCCAGGCGATGTTCCGCCACAAGCACCGCAAGGCCGCGTTCCAATGGGTGTTCTGGCTATGCGTGCTGGCCAACGTGGCCTCGATCGCGGTACTGCTGCGCGAGTTCTCGCGATAGCCAACCTGTAGATCGGCTGCCTCTGCTCTACAGTAGATCCACGCCACGCGTGGACATGCCTCGATCAGAGTTCGCGGATCAACACCCCATCACGCAACCGGTACTGCGCATCGACCACGCCTTCGGGCAGGTCGTCGTGGGTGATCATCAACAGGCTGCGCCCGTCCAGCAACCCGGAGAGATCGTGCAGCAGCGCACGTGCGGTATCCACGTCCAACCCTTCGGTTGGTTCGTCCAGCAGCAGGATCGGCGCGTTGCGCAGCAGCGCCCGCGCCAGCGCCAGCCGTCGCGCCTGGCCGGCCGACATCGTCGCGCCGTTCTCGCCCACCCAGGCCTGCAGGCCCCCGTTGCGCTCGGCCCAGTCGCCCAGGCGCACGCGACGGAGGACCGCCCACAAGGCGGCGTCGCTGGCATCGGGATCGCCCAACCGCAGGTTTTCTGCCACGCTGCCGGCAAACACCGGTGCGTTCTGTGGCAGCCACGCCAGTTGCTGGTGCCACTCAGCCTGGGCGACGTCGCGCAGATCGCGGCCACCATAGGTGATTCGCCCCTGCTGCGGATCCCACAGCCGCAGCAGCAGGCTGGACAGCGTGGTCTTGCCACTGCCGCTGTCGCCGCGGATGGCAATGCGTTCGCCTGGCGCCAGGGTCAGCTGGAGACCGGACAGCACCTGCCGCGCCGCGCCCGGCCACTGGAAATGCACATCGTCCCAATGCACGCGCGCGGCTTGCGGCACCGGCTGTGGCACTTGCGGATCGTCCACCGTCGGCGGTTGCTCGACGATCGCCTGCAGGCGATCTGCGGCAATGCGCCCGGACTGCAGCGACTGCCAGGCCAGGCCCATGCCGGCCCACAGTTCGATCAACGCCACGGTCAGGAACACGAGGCCTGCCGCCATCTCCGGGGCGATGCGCTGCCGTTCGGCGGCGTGCAGGGCCAACGCCAGCATCGCCACCAGGCCCAGCCCGGCCACCAGGCCGTGCAGGGTCGAGGCCGCGATCAGGCGCCAGCGACGGCGGCGGTCGCGCGAGACCAGCTGCTTGGCTGCCACGCGTACCTTCAGCTGCCACGCGGCATCGGCATGCAGCGCGGCCAGATCTCCCGCCCCTTCCAACCCTTCAAAGGCCGCGGTGCGCAATGCGGCGCGATGCGCGGCGCGGTCGGCTTCTTCATCATCGTGGCCACGCACGCCCAGCCACGGCACACCGAAGGCGATCAGCAGCGCCAGCACCGCCAGCAGCACTGCCGCCGACGGCAGGATCAGCGCCGCCGATGCAACCGCCACCACCGACAGCGCACCCAGCGCCACCAGCGGCCCGATCGCCCGTACCAGCAGGCCATCCACTTCGCCGATGTCGCCCAGCAGTCGCGCCAGCAACTCGCCGGTACGCGTAGCCCCCAGCCGTGCCGGCGCCAGTGGCAGCGCGCGGCGGAAGAACCAGACGCGCAGATCGCGGGCGATGCGCAGGGTGGCATCGTGGCCCACCAGCTTTTCGAAGTAGCGCGACACGATGCGCGCCATGGTCAAGCCACGGATACCCGCAGACGGCGAGAAGAAATTGAATCCCTGCCCCAGGCCTGCGGCACCGGCCAGCGCGGCCGCAGTGAGGAAACCACCGGACAGGCCCAGCAATGCAGTGCCGGCCAGCATCGTGGTCCACAACAACAGGATCGTCAGCAACAGGCGCGGACGATGACGCAGGAACACCGCGCGCAGCGAATCAGGCGAACGGCTCATGCGCGCACCGCCTGTGCCGGTTCCACCAGGCGGCCTTCCGGCAACAGCAGGCAACGATCGGCCCAGGCGATCACCGCCGGGCTGTGGGTGGCGACCACCACGCTGCGGCCACGTGCATATGCGGCCAGGCTGCGCAGCAATGCCGCTTCGGTATCGGCATCCAGGAACGCGGTGGGTTCGTCCAGCAGCAGCACCTGCGGATCACGCAGCAGAAGGCGGGCCAGGCCGATGCGACGCGCCTCACCACCGGACAGGCCGAAGCCACGTTCGCCGATCACCGTATCCAGCCCCTGCGGCAGGCGCTGCGCAAACTGCAGTACCTGCGAAGCCTCGGCCACCGCGCGCAGGCGCGCATCGCTGGCGCCGGGATCGGCCAGGCGCAGGTTGTCGGCGATGCTGCCGTGGAACAGGTACGGACGCTGGCTGGCATAGGCCACCTGCACGCCGGGACGCACCTGCAGCTTGCCGGCACGCGGCGGCAGCCAACCGGCCAGCGCCTCCAGCAACGTACTCTTGCCGGACCCGCTGGGACCGACCAGGGCCAGGCGCTGGCCCGGCTCCAGCAGCACGTCCAGATCCTGCAGCACATCGTGCGGCGCGCCCAGCGGACGCAGCACCAGACCCTGTGCCCGCAGCGGCGGCAGCGCGGCCTCGGCCGGCTCCACCGCCAGCGGCGCAGCTTCGTTCTCGATCAGGCCCTGCTCATCGGGCAGCGACTGCAGCAGGCGCTCCACCTCGGCAGCGGCAGCCAGCGCATTGGCACGGTCGTGGTAGTGGGCGGCCAGCCGTCGCAGCGGCGCATAGAATTCCGGCGCCAGCAGCAGGCAGAACAGGCCCGCCCCCAGCGTCGGTACCGTTGCATGCAGCGACATCATGCCCAGATAGCTCAGCCCGAGGTACAGGGCGACCATCGCCACGCTGACCGAGGCGAAGAACTCCAGCACCGTGGACGAGAGGAAAGCGATGCGCAGAACCTTCAGGGTACGCACGCGCACGCCTTCGGCAGCCGCCTCGATCCCCTCCAGCTCAGCCTCGCCGCGGCCATACAGGCGCAGCAGGCCCAGGCCCTTGATGCGGTCGGCGAAATGGCCGCTCATCCGCGCCAGCTCACCCAGCTGCGCGCGGCCGGCCGCTTCGGCCCCCCAGCCCACCAGCATCATGAAGAACGGTACCAACGGTGCAGTGAACAGCAGGATCAGCGCCACCACCCAGTCGACCCAGGCTACGGCGGCCAGGATCAGCAGCGGCACCACCACCACTTCGGTGCGTACCGGCAGGAAACCGCTGTAATAGCTCTCGATCGCATCAGCGTGATGCAGCATCAGTTCGCCCAGTTCGCCGGTGCGGCGCTGGCGCAGCCACAGCGGCCCATGGCCAAGCAGGCGTCCGAACACGCGTTCACGCAGGGCCAACCGCGCGGCATCGGCCACATCACCGGCGGCGGCCTGGGTGGCGCTGCCCAGCAGCGTGCGCGCCACCAGGATCGCCGCCAGACCGCCCAGCACCGGCAACCCCGAGGCCAGCGGCGCGCGCTCCACCAGCACCTGCTGCACCAGCCAGGCGATGGCGGCCGCCTGGCCGATCAACAGGGCACCGGACAGGCTGATGCACAGTGCCGCCAGCTGCTGGCGGCCTCGGGCGGAATGGGCCAGATCGGCCAGCCACGCCGCGCGGACACGACGCTGGCGGGCAGTTTCGGCCTCCGGGGACAGGGCGTCGGGGGTGGTTTCGGCGGCGCTCAAGGGGTCTTCACGGGCAACGGGGGAGACACGGCATTGTAGGCGCAGGCAATGGCCGACCTCTGCGGCCAGCGGTCGCAGTCTTCATCGGGTTGGCATACGATCAACCGGGGCATCTGTTCATACATTGATCTGGATCAAGGCTGTTTGAAGTAGTCGGTCACATCATTCACGTCGTAGACCACCCTTCCCGCCACCTGCAACGGCACTATCCCACGAGGTAGCCAGGCCATGATTGATCAGACAGTCGTAGAACTGTCGCGGCTGCAATTCGCGCTGACCGCGATGTACCACTTCCTATTCGTACCGCTCACCCTCGGCCTGTCCTTCATGGTGGCCATCATGGAGAGCGTGTACGTGATGACCGGCAAGGAGATCTGGCGCAGGATGACCCTGTTCTGGGGCGTTCTGTTCGGCATCAACTTCGCCATGGGCGTCGCCACTGGCATTGTCATGGAGTTCCAGTTCGGCATGAACTGGTCCTACTACAGCCACTACGTGGGTGACATCTTCGGTGCGCCGCTGGCGATCGAAGGCCTGATGGCCTTCTTCCTGGAAGCCACCTTCGTCGGCCTGTTCTTCTTCGGCTGGAATCGCCTGAGCAAGGTCAAGCACCTGATGGTGACCTGGCTGATGGCGTTGGGCACCAACCTGTCGGCGATCTGGATCCTGGTGGCCAATGGCTGGATGCAGAACCCGACCGGTGCGGTGTTCAACCCGGAAACCATGCGCATGGAAGTGGTCGACTTCATGGCGGTGGTGTTCAACCCGGTGGCGCAGGCCAAGTTCGTGCACACCGTCAGCGCCGGCTACGTGACCGGTGCGGTATTCGTGATGGCGATCAGTGCCCTGTTCCTGCTGCGCAACAAGCACAAGGACCTGGCCCGTCGTTCGTTCGCGGTGGCCGCAGCGTTCGGCCTGCTGTCATCGCTGTCGGTGGTGGTGCTGGGTGACGAGAGCGGTTACGCCGCCAGTGAACACCAGAAGATGAAGCTGGCCGCGATCGAAGCGATGTGGGAGACCGAGCGTGCGCCGGCCGACTTCACCGCCTTCGGCATCCCGAACCAGGACACCCACCAGAACGACTATGCGGTGAAGATCCCCTACCTGATGGGCCTGATCGCCACCCGTTCGTTGAACCAGCCGATTCCAGGCATCCTGGAACTGGTCGAGCGCGCCGAACACCGCGTGCGCGGCGGCCAGCTCGCCTACGGCGCGCTGGAACGCCTGCGTGCGAACAAGAACGACGTGGAAGCACGCGAGATGTTCGACCGCCACTGGCAGGACCTGGGCCACGGCCTGCTGCTCAAGCGCTACCGCGATGACATCCTCAACGCCACCCCGCAGGAAATCTCGCAGGCGGCGATGGACACGGTGCCGCGCGTGATGCCGCTGTTCTGGACCTTCCGCGTGATGGCCGGCCTGGGCTTCTACCTGATCGCCTTCTTCGCGCTGGCCTTCTACTACTCGTGCCGCAACAACTTCCAGGACAAGCGCTGGTTCCTCAAGCTGGCCCTGTGGACGCTGCCGGCACCGTGGATCGCGATCGAGTGCGGCTGGTTCGTGGCCGAGTATGGTCGCCAGCCGTGGGCGGTCGATGGCGTGCTGCCAACCTTCTATGCGGCATCGGGCCTGGCCCTGCATGAAATCGTGCTGACCCTGGCCGGCTTCACCGCGATCTACACCGCGCTGATCGTGGTCGAGATCAAGCTGATGCTCAAGGCGATCCGCAAGGGTCCGGACGAACTGCTGCCTTCGCTGCAGTCGCCCCAGCCGCATGCTTCCCACAATGCCTCGGCGCCCGCCGCCGGCCAGGCCTGAGGCAGGAGAACCAAGATGGACTTCATTCTTCTGGACTACACCACGCTGCGCGTGATCTGGTGGCTGCTGCTCGGCATCCTGCTGATCGGTTTCGCCGTGATGGATGGTTTCGACCTGGGCGTGGGCACCCTGCTGCCCTTCGTCGCCCGCACTGACGCCGAACGCCGCCGGGTGATCAACACCATCGGCCCGGTCTGGGAAGGCAACCAGGTGTGGCTGATCCTGGGTGGCGGCGCGATCTTCGCCGCCTGGCCGCCACTGTATGCGGTCAGCTTCTCTGGCTTCTACCTGGCGATGTTCGTGATCCTGTTCGCCCTGATCCTGCGTCCGGTCGGCTTCAAGTTCCGCAGCAAGATGCCCAGCGAACGCTGGCGCAACACCTGGGACTGGGCGCTGTTCATCGGTGGCTTCATTCCCGCACTGATCATGGGCGTGGCCGTGGGCAACGTGCTGTTGGGCGTTCCGTTCCATTTCGATGACAGCATGCGCATCTTCTACACCGGCTCGTTCTTCGGCCTGCTGATGCCCTTCGCGCTGCTGGCCGGCCTGCTCAGCGTGTCGATGCTGGTCGCCCACGGTGCGGCCATGCTGGTGATCAAGACCGACGGCCCGGTGGCCGAGCGTGCGGCCCGCTTCGGCAGCATCGCGGCAATCATCGCCTTCGTGCTGTTCGCAGTGGGTGGCGCCTGGGTGGCCTTCGGCCTGCCGGGTTACCAGATCACCTCGCAGGTGGTTACCGATGGCGCCACCAATCCGCTGCTGAAGACCGCCGAACTCGGCGCCGCCGGTGGCTGGATGCGCAACTACAGCGCGATGCCGGCCACGATCCTGGCCCCGCTGCTCGGCCTGGCGGGCCTGCTGGCCAGTGCGGTGCTGCTGCGTGCCCGTCGTGGCGGCCTGGCCTTCATCGCCTCCGGTGCGGCCATCGCCGGCATCATCCTGACCGTCGGCTTCGCCATCTTCCCGTTCCTGCTGCCGTCCTCGAGCCAGCCCACCTCCAGCCTGACCGTGTGGGATGCCTCGTCCAGCCACCTGACCCTGTGGATCATGCTGCTGGCCACGGGGGTGTTCCTGCCGATCATCCTCGCCTACACCACCTGGGTGTACCGCGTGCTGAAGGGCAAGACCACCACCGAAGAGATGGGCAACAACCCGAACGCCTACTGATTGCCGGTGTGCCGGCCGACGGTCGGCACACCCTTGAACAAAGGAGATTGACCATGTGGTACTTCGCCTGGATTCTCGGTGCCGGCCTCGCCTCGACGGTGGCCATCCTCAACGGCATGTGGTTCGAAGCCCGCGAGCAGAACCGCATCGAGAACGAAAATCGTCGCTGAGCTGTAAAAAACCTTGCCGCCTTGGCCTTCACACGGTATCTTAGGCGGCTCCTTCGGGGTGTAGCTCAGTCTGGTAGAGCGCTACGTTCGGGACGTAGAGGTCGCAGGTTCGAATCCTGTCTCCCCGACCACTCACGTGGTCGCATTGAAGCCTGGTGAAGTCATCCAGGCTTTTTTGTTCCCTGAGGTGGCACTGCTTCGGCGGTGTGAAGAAAACAGCATTCACCCCTTGCCGCCATCGGGGTGAATCGCTAGAATAGGCGGCTCCCTTCGGGGTGTAGCTCAGTCTGGTAGAGCGCTACGTTCGGGACGTAGAGGTCGCAGGTTCGAATCCTGTCTCCCCGACCACTTCGGTGGTCACCAAGAAGCCTGGAAGACATCACTGTCCTCCGGGTTTTTTTGTACCCCGCGCCAGGCCGCCCGCATGACGGGACCTTGCCGGGGCGCACACGTACAATGGCCGCGCTGCCGGCCCACCTGCAGCCCCCTCCCCCACCTGCCGCTTCGGCGTAGACCGATGCCGGCGCTGCATGCCGTTGCTGCGGCGTGCGACACCTGCAAGGACCACCGATGAGTTCCTCCACTTCCGATTCGCCGTCGCTGCTGCACGGTCGCGTCCTCGCGTTTGCCGCGATCCTGCTGGCAGCAGTCAACCTGCGCACTGCGGTCACCTCGATCACCCCGCTGCTGGACGTGCTCGGCCAGCAGTTCGGCTTCGGCACCACCATGACCGGCGTGCTGGGCATGCTGCCGACCGCCTCGTTCGCGCTGTTCGGCGTGGCCACGCCGGCACTGGCGCGGCGCCTGGGCCTGGAACGCACCACACTGCTGGCGATGGCGATGGCGATGGCCGGCCTGCTGCTGCGCTCCAGCGCCGGCAACGTCGGCACGCTGCTGCTGGGCTCGGTAATCGCGCTGGCCGGCATGGGCATCGGCAACGTGGTGGTGCCGCCGCTGGTGAAGCGTTACTTCGCCAACAAGGTCGGCACCATGAGCACGCTCTACATCAGCGTGCTGCAGCTGGGCACGATGCTGCCGGCGCTACTGGCAGTACCGGTGGCCAACGCTGCAGGCTGGCGCGTGTCGCTGGGCATGTGGGCGCTGCTTGCACTGGCCGCCGCGCTGCCGTGGCTGGTGCTGGCCAGGCGCGCACCGAAGCCGCTGGCCGACGCCGCCGATCCCACCGCGCAGCCGCACGGAAAGGTCTGGCGTACGTCGCTGGGCTGGAGCATGACGCTGATGTTCGGCATGACCTCGCTGATGACCTATTCGATGTTCACCTGGCTGCCGCGCATCGTGGTCGAGGCCGGTGGCACGCCCGCGTTCGGCGGCGTGATGGTGGCCGTGTTCTCGGCACTGGGCCTGCTGCCGTCACTGGTCATTCCGTCGATGGCGGTACGCATGCAGAACCCGTTCCCGCTGGTGCTGATCGGCTTCTTCTCGTTCGTGATCGCCTTCACCGGGCTGCTGCTGGCGCCGATGAAGGCGCCCCTGCTGTGGGCCTGCCTGCTCGGCGTCGGCCCGTCCACCTTCCCGCTGGCGCTGACCCTGATCAACCTGCGCACCCGCACCCCGGCCGGCTCGGCCGCGCTGTCGGGCTTCATGCAGGGCGTGGGCTACAGCTTCAGCTGCCTGGGCCCGTTCCTGGTCGGCTGGCTGCATACCGTCAGCAATAGCTGGACGCTCCCGTTCAGCTTCCTGTTCGGCTGCGCCACCTTGATGCTGTGCGCCTCGTGGGTCGCCTGCAAGCCCCGCAAGCTGGAAGATCTCTGGTAGCCCGGCCGGGGCCGCCAGACGGCCCCGCCTACCGCTCGTCAGACACCGGGCAATCTTGACGCCGAACTGACAATTCCGGGCGGATAGTGCCCACGAATGCCCTTCCTTGCCGCGTGCCGGCATCGGGCATGGGGGCGGCAGCGCCGCCCAGGCCACCACTCGGTGTGCGGGGGACTCTCGTTTCAGACAAGACATTGCAGGTCGCTGTCCGGGTTGTATCCGTCTTCAATGGGCGGGAACGCACGAAGGGAGTGACGCGGGCCACGGCCACGCCAAATACTGGCATGTGATTTGCGTCACATTTTCACGGGTTGTCTGGTTCGGAAGCCAAGGGGGTCCCCAATGGTCGTCCACCGCCGGCTGGCGCTCTGCGTCGGCCTCGCATGCACCGCTCTGGCCTGGGCCAGCGGCGCCGCTCCGACCGACCGCGACGCGGCCCTGGCCGAGATCGGTCGCTACCGCGACCAGGCCCGCTGGCTGGATGCGCTCGGCGCAATCGAGCGCGCCAGCCAGCAGCAGCCCAACGACGATCTGCTGTTCAAGCTGCGCGTGCTGACCCTGGGCGACATCGGCAATGCCTGGCGCGCCTGGGAGCTGTACCAGCAGCGGCCGCAGCTGTTCGACGACGCCCAGAAGCAGCGCCTGGAAGGCGACTACCTGGCCAAACTCGTGGTCTGGAGCCTGGCCTACAGCAGCAGCGAGGACAGCCGCCTGGAAGAAGCCGAGTCGACCCTGGCGCGCATGCAGCGCTACGTCGGCGGCGAAGGCACCCCACCCTCGCAGGCCCCACTGCGCATCCGCATGGACCGGCTGATCCTGCTCAACCGGCTGGGCCGCCATGTACAGGTGCGTGAGGAAGCACGAGCCCTGCAGGCCGAAGGCCACACCCTGCCCGACTACGTGCTGCCTGCCGTGGGCGATTCGTTGATGGGCACCCTGCACCCGGAAGAAGCCATTCCGGTACTGCAGGCGGCCGTCGCTGGCGATCCGGCGCGCGACGCCTCGCATTCGGAACTGGCCTACGCCTACCTGGAAAGCGAGCAGCAGGAAAAGGCGATCGACCTGCTGCAGGCATGGCGCGACAAGGAGCCGGCGTGGCGCTGGAGCAATGGCAAATCACCGTACGCGAACTGGTCACGCTACGAGGCAGATCTCAACCTGGCAATGGTGCGCGCTTACAGCGGCGACCTGGTCACTGCGCAGCACGATCTGGAGTCGATGGTGGACATCGCGCCCGGCAACGGAGGCCTGCAGAGTGCGCTGGGCAGCGTCTACATGATGCGCGGCTGGCCACGCAGGGCACTGCAGCGACAGCAGATGGCACACGCGCTGGACCCGCGTGACATCGAACCGCGGCTGGGCATGGAAGAGGCCTACGTCGCCCTGCAGCGCGACGACCTGGCGCGGCCGCTGCACGATGACCTGGTCGCACGCTATCCCACCCAACCGGCTGTCGAACGCATGGACCAGGCCTGGCGTGCGCATCGCGGCTGGCAGCTGAAGGCATGGACCGACATCGGCCGCAGCTCCGGTGGCGGTGGCACCTCGCCACTGGGCAACAACGATCGCCACTACGGTGTGGAAGTGGAGACACCGATCCTTGATGACCGCTGGCGGTTGTTCGCCCTGGCCGACCGGCGCTCGACCGATTTCCAGGACCAGCGCATCGATCCCCTGTGGCTGGGTGCGGGCGTGCGCTACCGCTTCGGGCAGCTGGATGCGGAAGCGGCCGTCCTGCGCGCCAACGACCACATCGGCGATACCGGCCTGCGGACCGCCGTCGGCTGGCAGTTCAACGATTACTGGCACGCCGGCCTGGTGGCCGCGCGCAATGATCCGGAAGCCTCGATGCAGGCGCGCGCGGCCGGCATCACCGCCGACAGCGTGAGCGCACAGGTGGACTACCGGCGCAGCGAGCTCACCCACTGGACGTTCGGCGCCAGCCGCTTCCGCTATGACGATGGCAACCACCGCGAACTGTTCAGCACCCGCCTTGAACAGCGCCTGCTGACCCGCCCGCGCTGGCTGATCGATGGCCTCGCCAGTGCCTACACCAGTCGTGGCAGCCGCGACGATGCGCCCTACTTCAACCCGAAGCGCGACCGCATGATCGAGATCGGGCTGCGCATCGACCAGCAGCTGTGGCGGCACTACGAACGCCACTTCCGCCACCGGCTGACGGTCTCGCTGGGCGACTACTGGCAGGACGGCTTCGGCAGTGCGCTGGTGCCGTCGGTGTCGTACATGCACGAATGGCAGCTGGGCCCGGGCCGCGTGTTCGAGTACGGCGTGCGCTGGTCGCGGCCGGTCTACGACGGCCACCGCGAGCGACATATCGGCTTCGAAGCCGCACTGCGCTGGGGAGACTGACATGGCCTGCTTCCTGCGACTGATCGTGCTCCTGCTGCTGGCCATCACGCCACCGGCCTTGGCGCAGCAGGCCGCGCATCTCGATGCGATCGACAATGGCCTGCTGATCCTCAGCTACCACGACATCCGCGACCAGGTTGCGGCCAAGGGCGATGCCGATACCTATGCGGTGAGCACGCAGAACTTTGCCGCACACCTGGACTGGCTGGGCGCGCATGGCTATCACCCGGTCTCGCTGTCGCAGGTGATCGATGCCTCGCAGGGCCGGGCCACGCTGCCGCCCAAGCCTGTGCTGCTGACCTTCGATGACGGCCTGCGCAGCGTCTACGACAAGGCCTTCCCATTGCTGCAGGCCTACCGCTACCCGGCGCTGGTGGCGGTGATCACCGACTACGTGGACATGGCTCCGGGCCGCACCATCGACTACGGCTACCGTCCGTTCGGCCGCGATGACTTCGTCACCTGGGCGCAGCTGAAGCAGATGCACGACAGCGGCCTGATCGAAGTGGCCAGCCACACCGACGACCTGCACCACGGCGTGCTGGCCAATCCACAGGGCAATTCAACGCCCGCCGTGGTCACCCGCATCTACAGCCCGGCCACGCACAGGTACGAGACTGAAACGCAGTATGAGCAGCGCCTGCGCGCCGATCTCTCGCGCAGCGTGCAGCGCATCGAGCAGCACCTGGGCGTGCGCCCGCGCGCCATCGTCTGGCCATACGCCGCCTACAACCAGTTGAGCAACGACATCGCCGAACAGCTGGGCATGCCGGTGTCCTTCGATCTGGAGGGCCGCAGCACGCCGGTGGCCAGCGACCTGCATGGCCTGGCGCGCTTCCTGGTCAGCGACAATCCGACCGTGGAAGGGCTGGCCTACGAGCTGCGCCGCGATGTCGCGCTCGATGGCATCCGTGCCCTGCAGATCGACCTGGATGATGTCTACGACGCTGACCCGACGCAGCAGGCACGCAACCTCGATGCGCTGGTCGAACGGGTCAAGCGCATCGCGCCGACGCACGTCTACCTGCAGGCGTTCGCCGATCCGGACGGCAACAACACTGCCGATGCGCTGTACTTCCCCAACCGGCACATGCCGATGCGTGCGGACCTGTTCAGCCGCGTTGCCTGGCAGCTGAAATCCCGCGCCGGCGTGAAGGTCTACGCATGGCTGCCGGTGCTTGGCTTCGAGCTGCCCGACCCGGTGCAGCGCAAGGCGCTGGCGATCCGCAACGGCGATCCCGATGGCATGTACCGGTTGGACTTCACCAACCCGAAGGCCCGCCAGATCATGCTCGACATCTACGAGGACCTGGCGGTCAATTCCTACTTTGAAGGCCTGCTGTTCCATGACGACGGCTACCTGCGCGACACCGAGCTGCCGGCACTGGCAGCCGGCGGCGATGGCAGCGCGCGCACGCAGGCGCTGATCAGCTTCACCCTGGCGCTGCGCGACAGCGCGCAACGCTGGCGCCCGAAACTGGCCACCGTGCGCAACCTGTACGCTGAGCCGGTGCTCCGCCCGCAGAGCGAGGCCTGGTTCGCGCAGCGCCTGGACCTGTTCAACAAGGCCTATGACCAGACCGCGCTGATGGCGATGCCGTGGATGGAAGGCAGCCAGCACCCCGAGCGCTGGCTGGACCAGCTGCTGGCCGCAGTACGCGCACACGACCCGCAGCTGCAGCACACCCTGTTCGAGCTGCAGACCGTCGATTGGCGCAACGGGCAACCGATTCCCGCCGAGCGCCTGCGCGCACAGATCCGCCAGTTGCAGGCGCAGGGCGTGCACCACTTCGCCTGGTACCCGGACGATTTCATCGCCGACCAGCCCTCCACCCGCGATGCCCGCGCGGCGATGTCCGCCGGCACCTTCCCGTACCCGGAGAAGTGACATGGACATGCATCCGCTGCTGCAGGTCCTGTTCCAGTTCGCCTTCTACTACCCGATGGTGATGGCGTTCTTCTGGATGTCCGGCGGCCTCTACTACTACTACCGGCGCGAACGCCACTCGCGGCCACGCAACGATCCTCCATTGATGGTCGATCCCCCCTTCGCGAGCCTGCTGGTGCCTTGCCACAACGAGGCAGAGAACCTGGATGACACGCTCACTGCGGCGCTGGCCCAGCGTTACCCCGCCGACTACGAAGTGATCGCCATCGATGATGGCAGCAGCGATGACACCGGCGCGCGGCTGGATGTGCTGGCGGCAAGGCACCCACGGCTGCGCGTATTGCACCTGGACCGTAACCTGGGCAAGGCCAATGCGCTGCGCATGGGTGCACTGGCCGCTCGCTCGGAGTACCTGGTGTGCATCGACGGCGATGCAATGCTGGAGGAACATGCGCTGCACTGGATGGTCTGGCACCTGGTCAGCGGCAACCGGGTCGGTGCGGTCACCGGCAACCCGCGCATCCGCAACCGCTCCACCCTGCTCGGACGCCTGCAGGTGGCCGAGTTTTCCTCGATCATCGGCATGATCAAGCGCGCGCAGCGCGTATACGGGCGCATCTTCACCATCTCCGGGGTGATCGCCGGCTTCCGCCGTACCGCCCTGCACCAGGTGGGCTGGTGGTCGGATGACATGGTGACCGAGGACATCGACATCAGCTGGCGCCTGCAGCGCGCGCACTGGGACATCCGCTACGAACCCAATGCGCTGTGCTTCATCCTGATGCCGGAGACCCTCAAGGGCCTGTGGCGGCAGCGCCTGCGCTGGGCCCAGGGCGGCGTGGAGGTGATGCTGCGTCACGCGCGCTCGCTGCTGCACTGGAAAGAGCGGCGCATGTGGGGCGTGCTGCTGGAGTACGTGCTGAGCGTGATCTGGGCCTACACCATGTTGTTCATCGTGCTGCTGTGGGCACTGGGCAAGTTCATCGAGCTGCCGCCGCAGCTGCATATCGCCAGCCTGCTGCCGCAGTGGCATGGCGTGATCCTGGCGCTGGTCTGCCTGCTGCAGTTCGCCAGCAGCCTGATCATCGACCGGCGTTACGAAACACAGATTGGACGCAACTATTTCTGGGTCATCTGGTACCCGATGGCGTACTGGCTGATCAGCCTTTCCACCACCCTGGTGGCGCTGCCGAAGACACTGCTGCGCCGTCGCAGCAAGCGCGCCACCTGGACCAGCCCTGACCGGGGGATCCGATGAACGCGCAACGCCCGTCCAACCGCTTCGACTCACGGATGATCCGCAAGCCACACCGCCAGCCGCGCTTTCAGCGCACCGCCTGGGGATTCGTCACCCTGGCGTTCTGGGGCTTCTACTTCTACCTGTGGGCGCCCCTGGTGACCCTGTTCTCGTGGTTGGTTGGCGGCCAGCTGGCCTGGCAGCAGCTGTACGAACGGCAAAGCCAGTTCGATCCCTACGTGCTGGTGGCATTGCCGCTGATGCTGTTGTGCGCCAGCGTGCTGCTGATCGGTTGGGCCGAGTACAACCGTGCCCGCTTCCGTGGCCGCGAGCGTCGCCTGCCGCGGCCACTGGCCAGCCTCAACGAAGTGGCCGCCGATCTGGGTGCCAGCACCGGCCTGGCCGAACGCCTGATGGGCTGCAAGGCCGCCACGCTGCATATGGATGATCACGCACGCCCGGTCGGCATCCGCCGCGAGGTGGTGTAGCCCGACAACCCGGTGGGGTGCCGACCCTGGTCGGCGCTTGTGCCTGGTGGGTGCCGGCCTTGGTCGGCACCGGGGTCTGCCGCGAAGAACATCCACGCATGGCGTGGTTCCACTTATGTGCGCGTCTGCCCTTCGCCACGCACCACGAAGCGTTCGACGGTGAGCGCTTCCAGACCCATCGGGCCATAGGCATGCAGGCGCGTGGTGGAAATGCCGATTTCGCTGCCCAGGCCCAGCTGGCCACCATCGGAGAAGCGCGATGAGGCATTGACCATCACCACCGCCGAGCGCAGCGCAGTGACGAAGCGCTCGGCATGGCCGGCGTCTGCGGTCGCGATCACTTCGGTGTGATCGGAGGTATAGCGGCGGATGTGCGCGATGGCCGCATCGAGGTCGTCCACCACGCGCACGGCCAGCACAAGGTCGAGGAACTCGGCAGCGTAGTCCTCCTCGGTCGCCGCCGTGCTGCCCGGCAGCAGCGGCTGCGCCTGCGCATCGGCGCGCAGCTGCACGCCGCGCTCGCCGAGCGCCTGCGCCACGCGCGGCAGGAACGAATCGGCTACGTCACGGTGTACCAGCAGTGTCTCCAGCGAATTGCAGGCGGCTGGCCGGCTGCACTTGCCATCCACCAGCAGGTCGATGGCCTTGCCCAGGTCGGCGCTGGCATCCACGAACAGATGACAGACGCCCTTGTAGTGCTTGATCACCGGTACCCGCGCATGCTCGGCAACGAAACGGATCAGGCCTTCGCCACCGCGCGGAATCGCCAGGTCGATCAGCTCATGCAGCTGCAGCAGTTCCAGCATCGCCTCGCGGCGCAGGTCGGTGAGCACGGTCACGGCGGCCGGCGGTACGCCGTTGGCCTTCAACGCACCGGCGAGTGCCTGCGCGATCGCGGTGTTGGAGTGAATTGCCTCGGAACCACCACGCAGGATCACGCCGTTCCCCGCCTTCAGGCACAGCGCCGCGGCTTCGGCGGTCACGTTCGGGCGCGCCTCGTAGATCATCGCGATCACGCCCAGCGGCACGCGCACCTTCTGCACGCGGATGCCGTTCGGGCGCACGTCATCGCGGGTGACCTCGCCGACAGGATCTGGCAATCCGGCCACTTCGCGCACGGCTTCGGCCATCGCGAACAGGCGCGGCGGGTCCAGTGCCAGACGATCGAGCATGGCGCTGCCCACGCCCTTCTCGCGCGCGGCGGCGAGGTCACGTGCATTGCCGGCCAGGATCAGTCCGGCATTCACCTCCAGTGCCTGCGCCATCGCCAGCAGCAGCGTGCGTCGTGCCGCACTGTCCAGGCCGGCAACGATCTGCGCCGCATCACGGCAGGCACGCGCCTGCGCTTCGATCTCGCTCATCGGTGTGTCCTTCAATCCGGTCATGGCAGCACCAGGTCGTCGCGATGGACGACGCTGCCGCCGTAGTTGTAGCCGAGCACGGCCTGGATGTCGCGCGAATGGTGGCCGGCAATCCGGCGTACGTCGTCGGCAGCATACTGGCTGACGCCACGGGCCACGCAGACACGGCCCTGCGGCGCGTTCCAGCACACCTGTACCATATCGCCGCGGCGGAACACGCCCTCTGCACCGGTGATGCCACCGGGCAGCAGCGAGGCCCCCTTCTCGCGCATCGCCTGTGCCGCACCGGCATCGATGACGATCACGCCCTCGGCCAGCGGTGCATGCCGCAGCCAGTGCTTGCGGGCGGCCTCGCGGCTGCGTGCGGCATGGATGCGGGTGCCGAACAGGCGATCCTGCGCCAGCGCGCGCACCACGTCACCGCTGCGGCCATTGAACAGATAGGTTTCGATGCCCAGGCGCCCGGCCTTCGCCGCCGCCTCCAGCTTGGTGCGCATGCCGCCGGTACCGGCGCGCGAGCCGGCGCCGCCCGCCATCGCCAGCACCTCGTCACCCAGCTCCGGCACGTCGTGCAACGGCTGCGCATCGGCCACGGTGCGCGGGTCGGCGCTGTACAGGCCATCGATATCGGTAGCGATGAACAGCGCATCGGCGTCGACCAGCGCCGCCACGGTGGCAGCCAGGTTGTCGTTGTCGCCGAGCTTGAGCTCATCCACCGACACGGTGTCGTTCTCGTTGACCACCGGCAATGCGCCCAGGCGCAACAGTTCACTCAACGTGGCGCGTGCATTGAGGTAGCGGCGGCGGTTGCGCAGGTCGTCGTGGGTCAGCAGCACCTGCGCCACCGGGCGCTCGAAGAAGCGCTGCCAGAGCCCGATCAGCTGGGCCTGGCCGAGCGCGGCCAGGGCCTGCCTCGCCGCCATCGCCGCGCCAGGCTCATCGGCCCGAGGCAGGATTGCGCGCCCGGCAGCGACCGCGCCGGAAGACACGATCACCACCTCGCGCCCGGCCAGGACATTGGCCGAGACGAACTGCGCCAGGCCCAGCGCGTGGCGTGGCGACAGGCCGCCGCCATCGGCTGCCAGCAGACTGCTGCCAACCTTGAGCACCGCACGCCGCCACGGCGGCAGCGCTTGTTCGGGGAACGGCGAGGCGACATGGGCAGCGTGCTGGATCATCGGTCAGACTCTCAGCGGGTGTTCCATTCGTGCACGGTCAGGTCGGAGGCCTGCATCGTCACCAGCGGATCGGTGGCGACGATGGCCTGCGCCTGCGCCAGGCTGTCCACGTTGCACAGCACGTAGGCGCCACCGCTGCCATCGGCGAAGCCACCGGTCAGCTGCAGCTTGCCCTGCGCCTGCAACGCATCGAGGAAATCGCGATGCGGCTGCACCGCTGCATCGTTGAAGTCCGGCCGGCGCATCGCCAGAACCAGGTAGACAGTGCCCGCCATCAGGACAGCGCCTGCCAGCGCGCGCGCAGTTCGTCCAGGCGCAGGTCGGCGGCCGAGCCCGGCGATACACGCGCGGCCAGGCTGCCTTCCGGCGTGCGTCCCTGCCCTGCGCTGTCGGCACCGGCCGCAGCCGCCTTGTAGGCCTCGCGGAACGGCACACCGGCCACGGCCGCTTCCACCGCCACGTCGGTGGCATACATGCCCGAATCGATCGCTGCGCGCAGCCTGTCGTCGCGCCATTCCAGGTTGGCCAGCAATGCCGGCAGCAGCTCCAGCGCGGCCAGGCCACGGCCGAAGCCGTGGAAGATGGCACCCTTGGACGACTGCAGGTCGCGGTGATAACCCGAAGGCAGCGACAGCAGCTGCTCGATCTCGGTGCGCGCAGCGGCGACGCTGGCGTGGGTGGCGCGCATCAGCTCGATCACATCCGGATTGCGCTTGTTGGGCATGATCGAACTGCCGGTGGTGTACTGCGCCGGCAGCGCGACGAAGCCGAACTCGGCGCTGGTGAACAGTGACAGGTCCCACGCAATGCGGCGCAGGTCCAGCGTGGCGCCACCGAGCGCTTCCAGTGCAGCCAGCTCGAACTTGCCACGCGACAGCTGCGCGTAGATCGGCGAGACCTGCATGCGCGCGAAACCGAGCGCGGCGGTGGTGTGCTCGCGGTCCAGCGGCAGGTTCACGCCGTAGCCGGCGGCGGTGCCGAGCGGATTGGCATCAACCAGCGCATGGGTGTCACGGGCGCGGATGGCGTTGTCGATGAAGGCCTCGGCCCAGCCCGCCCACCACATGCCGGCCGAGGACACCACGGCACGCTGGATGTGGGTGTAGCCGGGAATCGGCAGGTCCTTCTCTGCCTGCGCGCGGTCCAGCGCGACCTTTGCCACTTCGGTGCTGAGCTGGGCAACGCGCTGCAGCTTCTCCTTCAGCCACAGGCGGGTGGCGACGAGGATCTGGTCGTTGCGGCTGCGGCCGGTGTGGATCTTGCGACCCGCATCACCAAGGCGTTCGGTCAGGCGCGCTTCGATCGCCGAGTGGCCATCCTCGTACTGCGTATCCAGCACGAAGCGGCCTTCGCGGAAGTCCTGCGCCAGGATCTCCAGTTCGCGCAGAAGTCCGGCAAGCTCGTCGGCGCTGAGGATGCCGATGTGCTGCAGGCCCTGCGCATGCGCGGCGCTGGCAGCGATGTCATGCAGGAAGAACTCGCGGTCGAGGATCACGTCGTCGCCGGCGAGGAAGGTCTGGATCTGGGCGTCGACGGCGACGCCGGGCTTCTGCCAAAGAAGGTCTGCCATGGGGGCTCCGGAATGCGTGTTCAGTGCGGGATCGACGTCAGTTCGTCGATGCCCAGCGCGAGGTTGAGGTTCTGCATGGCCTGGGTGGCCGCGCCCTTCAGCAGGTTGTCCAGCGTCGCCACCACCACCACGCGCTTGCCGCCCGGCGCGAGCGTGAAGCCACCGACCTGGGCACCGTGGCGGCCGGCGATGCGGCTGACCCACGGCGCTTCATCCACCACCTCGATCAGCGGTTCGCCCGCATAGGCCTGCTGGAAGCGCTCGACGATCTGCTCACGGGTCTGCACGCGGTTCAGCCACAGGTTGGCGGTCAGCGTGATGCCCCGGAAGTGCGGCGCGACGTGCGGCATGAATTCCACGGCCACGCCCAGCTGCACCGACACCTCGCGCTCGTGCACGTGGTTGGTCAGCGCGTACGGCATCAGGTTGTCGGCCAGCAGTTCGACGTTGTTCTTGTCCGACGGCGTGGTACCGGCACCGGAGTAGCCGGAGACACCGAAGCACTGCGGTGGGCCGGCCAGCAGGTCCAGCAGCGGATGCACCGCCAGCTGCATCGCCGTGGCATAGCAGCCCGGGTTGCTGATGTGCTTCTGGCCGTTGTAGCGGCCGCGGGTCAGCTCCGGCAGGCCGTAGTACCAGCTGTTGTCGAAACGGTAGTCGGCCGAGAGATCGACGATGACGGTGTCCGCCTTCGCCGCTTCCAATGCGGCCACGAACGGCGCGGCCAGGCCGTTGGGCAGGGCCAGGATCACCGCGTCCACGCCCTTGGCCGCCACCGCATCGGCGTCCAGGTTTTCGTACTGCAGCTCGCCCTGGAATTCCGGGTGGTGGTCGGACAGGCGCTGCCCGGCGCGCTCGCGCGAAGAGACGAAAGCCAGCTTCAGCCGCGGGTGGGTGGCCACCAGCTTGATCAGCTCGGCGCCGGTATGGCCGCGGGCACCGACGATGCCCAGGGTAAAAGTCGAATCGTTCATGCGTGACTGTCCAGGCGGTACTGCAGGTGGCGCTTCACGCCCTGCCATTCCGCATCGATGATGGAGAAGATGACGGTGTCGCGCGGCGTGCCGTCGGCGTGCCGCCTGTGGTTGCGCAGCACGCCATCCTGCTTGGCGCCGAGGCGGGCGATGGCGGTGCGCGAGGTGACGTTGAACCAGCTGGTTTCCAGCACCACGCTGATGCAGCCCATGGACTCGAAGGCGTGCTGCAGCAGCAACAGCTTGGCCTCGGTGTTGGCGCCGGTGCGCTGCACGCGCGGCGTGTACCAGGTGTAGCCGAGGCTGAGCTTGGGCACGCTGGCATCCATGTCGTAGAAGCGCGTGCTGCCGATGATGTCACCGGCGGCGTCGCGGATCACGAACGGCAGCACCTTGCCTTCGGCATGCGCCTGCAGCGCGGCCTGCACATAGTGCTCGACCTGCTGCGGTGACGGCACCTGGGTGTACCAGAGCTGGTCCAGGCCGCTGCCTTCGAGGGCAGCGCGCAGGCCGGGGACATGCCCAAGCTGCAGCGGCTGCAGCGCCACGTGCTGGCCGCGCAGGGTAGGCACCGTGTTCCACACGTCAGGAGGACTCATCGCTCACCCCAGCAGGCTCGGCGCGCGCTGGGCGCAGTGGTCGACGTAGGTCTTGATCCGGTCGATGCCATCGGCGCCGAACCAGAACACTTTCCAATGGTCCTGCTTGTAGCAGCCATCGGACTCGGCGTAGTAGAAGTGGTTGATCGGGTTGCCGTGGCGCGAGCGCCAGAACAGCTGCGGGGTCTCCTCCAGCATCACGTTCCAGACCGCGCGGCCCAGGCCTTCGCCCTGCGCGTCGTCGAGCACGGCGAACTTGTCCAGGTACACGCCTTCGGCCTCGTCGGTGAGGATCACCGCAGTGCGGTAGTTCTCGCTGACATAGGCACGCAGCAGCCTGGTCTTTTCGAAGTAGTCCGGCACCAGGGTGCGGCCGAAACTGGATTCGATCAGACCCTTCAGCCGTGGCAGGTCGAGCTCGCTCCAGGCGGTGGCGCGCAGCACTTTCTCACCCTTGCGCACCAGCGTGCCCGAGCCCTTGTGGGTGAACAGTTCCTTGGCCAGGTCGGCCGGACGCGTGATCGACACCGACGACTCCAGCGGCAGGCGGTCGAGCAGGTCCTTGATCTGTTCGATCTTCACCTTCATGCCGCCGTGGATCCACGGCTGCGCGATGAGGTGGTCGTACTCGGTGGACAGGTTGATCGAATCGATCACGTTGCCCGCCTCGTCCAGCAGGCCACCGGTGCCGGTCAGGAAGATGATCTTGTACGGCTGCAGCTCCTGCACCAGCTCGTTGGCGGCGAAGTCGGCGTTGACGTTGAGGATCTGGCCACCGGCAGTTTCACCCAGGCTGGTGATGACCGGGATCGAGCCAGCACGCAGGCTGGCCTCGATCGGTGCCAGGTTGACCTTCTTCACTTCGCCGACCAGGCCGTAGGTGTCCACGTCCAGGTACTCGGCCTCGAACACGCCACCGGTGATCGAGGTGGCGCGTGCGCCGTTCTGCTGCAGCGCCTCGACCAGGCGCAGGTTGGACTGCTGGAACACCCGGCGCACGATCGCCAGTGCTTCCGGCGAAGTCACGCGCAGGCCGTTCACGGTCTGCTTCTCGATGCCGGCCGCCGACAGCTCGGCATCCAGCTGCGGGCCGGCGCCGTGCAGCACGATCGGGGTCAGCCCGACTTCCTGCAGGAACGACAGCGAAGAGGTCAGCGCGTCGAGATCGTCGCGCAGCACCGCGCCGCCGACCTTGACCACGGCGAAGCGCTTGGCGTCCAGCTGCGAGAAACGCTTGAGGTACTGGCTGATCTCCTTCGCGCTGGCCATGCTGGAAAGCAGGCGCACGATGGTCTGGCGGGTCTGGCGGTGGGGCTGGAGGGCAGGAGACATTTCGGTTTCGTCACAGGCGGCGGTCGCCGCGTTGCAGTTCCGCCACGCCCGGGGCATGGCGGCGTTGTGGGGTCGATCAGGCGCCGGCGGCGATGATCCGGTGCACGGCGTGGGTATAGCGCTGCAACTGGTCCAGCGTCACGAACTCATCCGCGGTGTGGGCCTGGGCGATGTCACCCGGGCCGAATACCAGTGTGGTGTAGCCAGCGGCCGAGAACAGCGACGCCTCGGTCCAGAAATCCACGGCATTGCCGATCGGCAGCTCCAGCGCATCGGCCACGTCGCGCGCCAGCAGGCGGCGGTTCTCGGCCTCGGCGATGTCACCGGCGGGCAGGCTGGGACCGCGGAACGTCTCGGTGAACACGGCGGCTTCCGGCTCGGCGAAACCGGCGAAGGTCGCCAGCAGGCCATCGATGTCCATCGACGGCAGCGGGCGGAACCCGAAGCGCACCTCGGCAGCCGGTGCGATCATGTTGGCCTTGATACCGCCTTCGACGCGACCGATGTTGAAGCGCAGACCGGTCAGTCCACCGAAGCGCGCCGAGGCCAGCGATTCCACATGATCCAGCGCGCGATTGCCCCAGCGCATGGCCTGGTGCAATGCGCTGGCAGCCGCATCCTGCTTGCCCGACGCATGGCCGGCACGGCCGGCGAACTGCATCAGCACCGAGCTGATGCCACGATGCGCCAGCACCGCTTCGCTCATGGTCGGTTCGGCCACGAGTACGGCTTCATACGGCAGGCCACGGGCCAGGAACGCGGCGATGCAGCGCGGGTCGTTGGCTTCTTCGTCGCTGGAGAACAGGAACGCGGCATCGCCATCGCTGGCGTTGGCCGCCGCCACCAGCGCAGCGGCGGCGCCCTTGATGTCACACACGCCCAGGCCGACCACGCGGTCGTCCAGGCGGCGCATCACATGCGGATCGGCACTCCAGTGCGGCGAGTCCGGTACGGTATCCAAGTGCACGTTGAACAGGTACTTCGGCGTCCCACGCACGGCGTACAGGCTGACCGCACCGGCGCCATGGTCGATCACCTCGACGTTGAAGCCGGGCAGGTTCGCGCGCAGGTAATCGAAGATGCCACCGGTGGTGATCGCACGCGGCGGGTTGCGGGTGTCGAAGGACACCAGGGCCTGCAGGTGATCGAGCGTCTGTTCAAGCATGAAACAAAGATCCTGTGGAATTCCGCCGGGCATGGCCCGGCGCTACCGTGATGCGTCTGGTGGAGAGCCCCCTTCTTGTTGAAGGGGGCGCGCCAACGGCGCAGGGTTAAGGTGGAATGCGCGGGAGACGCGCGCGCAATTCAATCGCTCAGCGATTGACTTGCGCGTAAAGCGTCGAACTCATGCCGAACAGCTTGATGAAGCCTTCAGCCTCTTCCACGCCCCAGTCGGCCGACTGTGCGTAGGTGGCGCCCTTGGTGTTGAGCAGGTGCGGCGACTTCACCGCCACCGCGTCGACGCGGCCACCGCGGGTTTCCAGCACCACTTCGCCGTTGACCTTGGCCTGCGAGGACTTCAGGAAGGCTTCGATGTCGGTCTTCAGCGGGTCGTGGTAGAAGCCTTCGTACACCAGCTCCACCCACTTGCGTGCCACGTCCGGCTTGAAGCGGTTCTGCTGCTTGGTCAGCACGGCATCTTCCAGCGCGCGGTGCGCGGCCAGCAGCGAAACCAGGCCCGGGGCCTCGAACACGATGCGGCCCTTCAGGCCGATCACGGTGTCGCCGGTGTAGACGCCGCGGCCAACGCCGTACGGGGCAAACAGCTTGTTGAGCTGGGCCAGGATCTGGTCGCCCGGCAGCGCCTTGCCGTTCAGTTCGACGGCTTCGCCTTCAACGAACTTCAGGGTCACGGTCAGCGCCTGTTCCGGCCACTCGCTGCGCGGCGAGCACCAGCCACGCGCACCTTCGCCCGGGGCTTCCCAACGGTCGATCTCGCCGCCGGACATGGTCACGCCCAGCAGGTTCTCGTTGATGGTGTAGGCCTGCTGCTTGGCGCGCACGCCGAAGCCGCGCTCTTCCAGGTACTTCTGCTCGTAGGCGCGGGTCTGGGTGTGTTCCTTCTGGATCTCGCGGATCGGCGCGATGATCTGGTAGTCGCCCAGTGCCTTCACGGCCAGGTCGAAGCGGACCTGGTCGTTGCCCATGCCGGTGCAGCCGTGGGCGATGATGTTGGTACCCAGCTCGGCAGCACGCTTCAGCGCGGCATCGACGATCAGGTAGCGGTCCGAGACCAGCAGCGGGTACTGGCCCTGGTAGCCTTCGCCGGCCCACACGAACGGCTTGACGAAGCCTTCCCAGATGGCCGGGCCACCATTGACGGTGACATGGCTGGTCACGCCCAGCTCGGCGGCACGCTTCTCGATGAAATCGCGCTCTTCATCATCCACGCCGCCGGTGTCGGCGAACACGGTGTGCACGTTGTAGCCACGCTCCTGCAGGTAGGGCACGCAGAAGCTGGTATCCAGGCCGCCGGAGAAGGCGAGAACGACGTCTTTGTTGCTCATGGGGAGGGTATGTCCTGGTAGCGCCGGGCCGTGCCCGGCAGAAATGATTGAATCGGAAAAAATCAGCGCCCGGCAACGGCGGCCATGATCGCCTTCTGCACGTGCAGGCGGTTCTCGGCTTCGTTGATGGCGATGCACTGCGGCGAATCCATCACCGCATCGGTGGCTTTCACGTTGCGGCGCAGCGGCAGGCAGTGGCTGAACACCCCGTTATTGGTCAGCGCCATCTTCCGCTCGTCCACGATGAAGTGCTTGAACTGGTCGCGGATCGGCTTTTCCGGTTCCCAGTTGCCGAAGAACGGCAGCGCACCCCAGCTCTTGGCGTAGACCACGTCGGCGCCGGCGTAGGCGCTGTCGATGTCATGGCTGATCTTCAGCGAACCGCCGCTCTCGGCCACGTTCTGCTCGGCCCAGCCCATGTAGCGCTCGTCGAGGACGTAGTCGGCGGTCGGGCACAGCAGGGTCACGTCCATGCCCATGCGGGTGGCGATGGTCAGCGCCGAGTTGGCCACGGCGGTGTTCAGCGGCTTGGGGTGGTAGGTCCAGGTCAGCACGTACTTCTTGCCGCGCAGGTCCTGGGTGCCGAAGTGCTCCTGCAGCGCCATGATGTGGGCCAGCTCCTGGCACGGATGGGTGATGGTCTCCATGTTGATGACCGGCACCGGCGAGTACTTGGCGAAGCTGTTGAGGACGATGTCCTGGCGGTCGTAGGCCCAGTCGATGAACTTGGGGAACGCGCGCACGGCGATGATGTCGCAGTAACGGCCCAGCACCTTGGCCACCTCAGCGATGTGCTCTTCGGTATCGCCGTCCATCACCGTGCCGAGGTTGAACTCGATCGGCCACGCATCCTTGCCCGGCTGCAGCACCACCGCGTGGGCACCGAGCTGGAATGCGCCCAGTTCGAAGCTGGTGCGGGTACGCATGGACGGGTTGAAGAACACCAGCGCGATCGACTTGCCCTTGAGCTGGTCGCCGAGCTTGTTGCGCTTGAACAGCGCGGCCTGGGTCAGCAGCGCGTCGAGATCGCTGCGGCTCCAGTCCTGGGTGTTCAGGAAGTGCTTGGGGGACATCATCTTTCCTTGCGTGGCGGCGCCGGGTTCGACGCGGTGGAAGGGAAAACAGGAAGCAAAGGTGAAACGAAAAGGTTGCAGTTGCAGCTTTCAGAACGCGGAAACGAAAAAACCCAGCCGGCGGGCTGGGTTTTTTTCGGACGAACAGCAAAAAGCTCCGGTTACCCAGCGAGAATGTGGGGTTCCGGTCGACGCGCACGCGAGGTCATGCCCGACGCCTGTCGGGCTGCGCTGCTGTCGTGCTGGAAGTCGGTGAGCTTCATGGCCGAATATCTTTGCATGCGGCCGTGACCGGCGCAAGGGGCCGGGGTCGCAGAATCAGGGATTGCCGGCGGCGCCCTGCTCCGGACCCACCCAGGGGGTGATCGACACCCGGATCTTGAGCCGGTTGCCCGGGTCTTCCGGCAGCCGCGACCGATACTTGGTGCCCTTGTAGACGTAATCCACGTCGTAGGCGATGGGCCGGCGGAATTCACGCCCCACCGGAACGATGCGGCAGTCGCGGGTCAGCATCGGACCGGTGTTGGCAGGCGCCGGGGCCGGCGTTTCGGGGCCGGCCTCTTCGGAGGGCTCCTCGTCGCTGCGCTTGAACATCGAGCGCACCGAATCCCAGAAGCGGCTGATCCGGCCCTTGTCCTCGACCGGCTCCTCGCCGGTCACGTTCACCGGGGCCAGCGTCCGTGTCGACACCGGCTCGCAGTGCTCCTCGGTGCGGGTCGCGCGCAGGGTCTGGAACACCGGCTCGACGTTCAGCACCTGGGCGTAGTCGAACTTCACGTTCTCCACGATCACCACCCGGTTGCGGGGCTCGGCCTCCTGGGCCAGCACCACGGCGGGCAGCGCCGACAGGCAGGCCAGGGTCAGCAACGCGGTGGATTTCATTGGCGACGGGAGCAAGGACACGGCAATAGTGTAGGCAGTGGCGAGCGCAAGGGGCTGAACATTACCCGTCCACGCCGCTCCTGCCCACCCCACCCTGGACGGACCCGGCGTCCACCGGTGGCAGCCAGTGCCCCCAAAGGGGGCCGACACGTTCTAAAATCACAGGCTTGTCCCCCAGCCACAGCCCCATGACCCTGCGCCTGCACAACAACCTGACTCGCCAGCTCGAACCGTTCACTCCGCTCGACCCGGCCTGTCCGACCCTGTATGTGTGCGGCCCCACGGTCTACAACTACGTGCACATCGGCAACGCCCGTGGCCCGGTGGTGTTCGGGGTGCTGGCCGATCTGCTGCGGCGCCGTTTCGGCGCGCTGCGCTACGCCCGCAACATCACCGACGTGGACGACAAGATCAACACCGCCGCGCGCGAGCAGGGCGTGCCGATCAGCACCATCACCGGCAAGTTCGCCGCCGCCTACCGTGAAGACATGGCCGCGCTGGGCGTGGTGCCGCCGGACATCGAGCCGGAGGTGACCGCGCACATGCCGCAGATCATCACCATGATCGAGCAGCTGATCGCCAATGGTCATGCCTACGCCGCCGAGGGTCACGTACTGTTCGCGGTGGCCAGCTTCGACGGCTACGGCAAGCTCTCGCGCCGTGACCCGGAAGAAATGCTGGCCGGTGCCCGTGTCGACGTGGCCCCGTACAAGCGCGACCCGGGTGATTTCGTGCTGTGGAAGCCGTCCAGCGACGACCTGCCCGGCTGGGAATCGCCGTGGGGCCGGGGTCGTCCGGGCTGGCATATCGAATGCTCGGCGATGGCCGCAGCCCACCTGGGCGAGACCATCGACATCCACGCCGGCGGCGTCGACCTGCAGTTCCCGCACCACGAGAACGAGATCGCGCAGAGCGAATGCGCCCACGGCGGCAAGATCTTCGCCCGCTTCTGGCTGCACAACGGCATGCTCAACTTCGGCGGCGCCAAGATGAGCAAGTCGCTGGGCAACATCGAGCGCGTACACGACCTGGTCCGCCAGCATCCGCCGGAGGCGCTGCGCCTGGCCCTGCTGTCGGCCCACTACCGGCAGCCGCTGGACTGGTCTGATGCGCTGATCGAACAATCGGTGCGCACCCTGGACCGCCTATACGGCACCCTGCGCGAGCTGGCGTCGATCGAGGCCACGGCAGTGATCCCCGCCAGCGTCGAAGCGACCCTGGACGACGATCTCAACACACCCCAGGCGCTGGCCGAAGTGGCCCGCATCGCCGCCGACGCGCGTCGTGCCACCGACCCGGCCGAACAGGCGCGCCTGAAGGGCGAACTGCTCGGTGCGGGCCTGGTGCTGGGCCTGCTGCAGGCCGACCCGGCGCAGTGGTTCGGCACCGCAGCGGGCGACGAGGACGACGATGCCCGCGTCCAGGGCCTGATCGACGAGCGCGCCGCGGCCAAGAAGGCACGCGACTTCGCCCGTGCCGACGCCATCCGCGACCAGCTGGCCGCCGAAGGCATCGTGCTGGATGACACCCCGCAGGGCGTTCGCTGGTCGCGCAAGCGCAGCTGACCTGCCCTGCCCCGTGGCCGGTCCGCCGGCCACGCCCCACCGTAGAGACTGTTGTGACCGACTCCCCGTTCCCGCTTGAACCCACCGCCGCCGAGGCCCAGGCCGCCATCGCCGAGGAATTCGGCTTCTTCGGCGACTGGTCCGAGCGCTACCAGTACCTGATCGACCTCGGCCGCAAGCTGCCGCCCTTCCCGGAAGAATGGAAGACCGAAGAGCATCGCCTGCTCGGCTGCCAGTCGATGGTCTGGATCGTGCCCGAGGGCAACGCGCAGTCGCTGTGCTTCCATGCCATCAGCGATTCGGCGATTGTCTCCGGCCTGATCTTCCTGGCGCTGCGCGTGTACTCCGGGCGCTCGGCGCAGGAGATCCTGGACACCGAGCCGAGCTACATCCAGGACATCGGCCTGGCCCGCCACCTCTCGCCCACCCGCAGCAATGGGGTGGCGGCGATGCTGGCCTTCATCCGTGAGACGGCGCAGGCGCAGCTGCAGCGCGACCCGCCGTGAGCGAACCCGCCACAGCCGAAGACAGTGCACTGGGCCTGCTGTCCCGCCCCGGTTTCGCCAGGCTGCTGGCCTACCGCATCTTCGCGATGCTGTCCTACCAGGTGGTCGCGGTCACTGTCGGCTGGCACATCTACGAAGTCACCCGCAATCCGTTCTCGCTGGGCCTGATCGGCCTGGCCGAGGTCGTGCCGTTCTTCTGCGTGGCTCCGTTCGCCGGTTACCTGGTGGATCACCTGCCTCGCCGTCGGCTGGGCATGGTCGCCTGTTGCGGGCTGATCGCCACTGCACTGGTGTTGACCAGCGTAGCCATGGGCTGGCTGCCGATTGACGGCGTGTGGCCGATCTATGCGGCCATCGCGCTGACCGGCATGGTCCGCGCCTTCCTGTCGCCGATCTACAACGCCTTGTTCGCCCGCGTGCTGGCCCGTGACCAGTTTGCCCGTGGCGCCGGCCTGGGCGCGGTGGTGTTCCAGGCCGGCATGATCGCCGGCCCGGCACTGGGTGGCGTGCTGGTCGGCTTCGGTGGCAAGGGTCTGTCCTACGCGGTGGCTACGGCCTTTGCGCTGGTGGCGATGGCCTGCCTGGCCACATTGAAGGTGGAAGAACCGGTGCATACCGGTCCGGCCGCACCGATCTTCAAGAGCATCGCCGAAGGCGCGCGCTTCGTGGTCGGCAACCGGATCATGGTCGGCGCGATGGCGCTGGACATGTTCTCGGTGCTGCTGGGCGGCGTGGTAGCGATGCTGCCGGCGTTCCTGCACGAGATCCTGCACCACGGCCCGGAAGGCCTGGGCATCCTGCGCGCGATGCCGGCGCTGGGCTCGGTGTGCGTGGGCCTGTGGCTGGCGCGCCACCCGCTGCAGCGCAATGCCGGCCGCGTCCTGCTGTTCGCGGTGGCCGGCTTCGGCCTGTGCGTGATCAGCTTCGGGTTGTCGCAGCATTTCTGGCTGTCGGCGCTGATCCTGCTGTTCTACGGCGCGTTCGATGGCGTCTCGGTGGTGATCCGCTCGACCATCCTGCAGTTGGCTACGCCGGAAGAAATGCGCGGTCGCGTATCGTCGATCAACGGCATCTTCATCAGTTCGTCCAACGAGCTGGGCGCGTTCTATGCCGGCACGATGGCGAAGCTGCTCGGCCTGGTGCCGGCGGTGGTGCTGGGCGGATTCGCGGTGCTGAGCGTGGCCGGGATCACCGCGTGGAAGAACCCGACATTGCGGAAATTGAATCTTCGCGACCTGCAGTGAACCTGTAGAGCCGAGCCCATGCTCGGCTGCGTATTTCCGTGCGCCCACGCAGCGGTTGCGCCGGGCCGCGCCCGGCGGGCTTCTTCCGCGACCGCGGCGGGGTGTACCTTTCTTTGCTCGTGCAAAGAAAGTAACCAAAGAAACGCTCCGCCATCCGCGAGCCGGCGCTGCGCGCCGGTGCCCTGTGCTCCTCGGTGAATCAGGGGACGGCGCCGAACTCGCTGCGCTCAAACAGCGGCGCCTCTTCGCCCCTGACTCCCCTGCGGTGCTCGGCTCGCTACAAGGCGGACCCAACAGCCGCGAGCGCACGCATGACCGCTCCTGTCGGCCTGAGCCGAGCGTGGGCTCGGCTCTACATCGGCCGCGCACGCAGGAAACCGTCGAGAGCCTGCGGGTGGGTCCGGGCAGGACCGTCCGCGGCATGGATGCCGCGGCCGAGCTTACAGGGATGTACTTGCAGCGTGTCCTGCCCGGACCCACCCGCAGGCTCACGCCGATACCCGCAAGGCGCCGCTCTACGCAACCAACACGAACCCAACAAAAAACCCGGCCGAAGCCGGGTTTTTCGCATGACCAGACAACGAACTGGAATCAGTCGCCCTGCTGCTTCTGCAGGTGCTCCCAACGCTCCTGGGCGTCGATGGTGCGCTCTGCGGTGAGGCGCGCTTCCAGGCGCTCCAGGCCGATTTCTTCGCCGGTGTCGACGCAGTAGCCGTAGTCGCCTGCTTCCAGGCGCTTCAGGGTGCTGTCGATCTTGCCGATCAGCTTGCGGTAGCGGTCGCGGGTACGCAGTTCCAGCGAGTTCTCGGTCTCGCGGGTCGCACGCTCGGCTTCGTCGCCGATGTCACGCACTTCCTCGCGCAGGTTCTCGATGGTCTGCTTGGACTCTTCCACCAGGTCCGCGCGCCAGTTCTGCAGGCGCTGGCGGAAATACTCCTGCTGCAGCGGGCTCATGTATTCCTCTTCCGAGGACGGCTTGTAGCCAGCCGGTAGGATCGGGCGGCCAGTGGCCTCGTCGGTCTTGTACTCGACCACCTTGTACTTGCTGCGCGGGGCCGGTGCTGCCGAGCGGGCGGCGACGGCCACGGCAACCTTGCCGACAGGGCGCGACGCGGTCTTCGGGGCGGAATCGGATTTCACGGCGGTTTTGGCAGGCGATTTCGAAACGGGCACGGGATTCTTGGATTGCGGGGCCTTCGAAGCGACAGGAGCGGCGGCCGGGGCCGGCGTTGAGGCCGGTTGGGCTGCCGCCACTGCCACGGTCTTGGCCGGGACAGGCTTGGCCGGAGCCGGCTTGGCAGCAGGCTTCGGTGCGGACTTCACTACTGGGGCCGGGGTCGGCTTTACGGCCGGCGCGGCAACGTTCTTGGCAACCTTCTTTACAGCGGCAGGCGTGGCGGCCGGTTTAGCCGCAGCGACCTTCTTTGCTACGGGCTTGGCGACCGGCTTGGCTGCAGCCTTCTTCACCACCGCCTTCGGCGCCGGTTTGGCGGCTGCCTTCTTGACCACCGGCTTGGCGGCGGCCTTCTTCACCGGCGCGACCTTGCTGACGGTCTTCTTCACCGGCGCCTTCTTGCTGGCGGCGGCTGGCTTGGCCTTGGCGGGCGCAGCGGCCTTCTTCGCCACCGGCTTGGTTGCCTTGACCGGCGTTTTCTTTGCGGTGGCCTTCCTGGCCGCCGGTTGCGAGGACGCTGCCTTGGTCGCCGGCTTGCTGGCCGGCTTCTTGGCAACGGGCTTTGCCGCCAACTTCTTCACAACAGGCTTGGCGGTTTTCTTGGCGGCCGTTGCGGCCTTCTTTGCAGTTTTTTTAGCAGCCACGAAACGCTCTTCCTTGGATTTCCCGGGGCCCGGGAAAGCGGGCCTTTATAGCCTACCCGACCCGCAGCAGCAACCTTGGCACCCTGCTCCATTCAGTCCTGGAGCCAAGGCGCCCTGGAGGGCAGTCCGACGAACACGGACCGCCTTGCGCGGTACGGAACCTGGCCAGCACCCGACGGTGCTGGTACCGGTCGCAGGCCATCGGCGACATGCGACCAACGCCCCATCCTGCACAAATGCGTCCTTCATGCCAACTGGCATAAGATGACTGGGTGATCTCGCGCCTGCTCATTGCCCTGCTGCGCTTCTACAAGCGCTTCATCAGCCCCCTGCTGGGGCCGCGCTGCCGTTTCGTGCCGAGCTGTTCTGAATACGCGATGGACGCCATCTCGCGGCACGGCCCGCTGCGCGGCAGCTGGTTGGCTGCGCGCCGGCTGGGCCGCTGCCACCCGTTCCATCCCGGCGGCTTCGATCCCGTGCCCGAGTCCCCCAACGCCCCCTCTTGCCGTTGCACAGGAAAACACTGACATGTCCTCCACCCTCATCACCAACGCCCGCATGGTCAACGAAGGCCGCACCTTCGATGGTGACCTGCGCATCGAGAACGGCCGCATCGCGCAGATCGGCAGTGGGCTGGCGCCGCGCGACGGCGAGCAGGTGGTGGACGCGGCCGGGCGCTGGCTGCTGCCCGGCATGATCGATGACCAGGTGCACTTCCGCGAACCGGGCCTGACCCACAAGGGCGACATCGCCAGCGAATCGGCGGCCGCCGTGGCCGGTGGCCTGACCAGCTTCATGGACATGCCCAACACCAACCCGCCGACGCTGGATTCAACCATCCTGGAAGCCAAGTACGAGCTCGCGCGCGGCCGCGCCTGGGCCAACTACGGTTTCTACCACGGTGCCAGCAATGACAACCTGGACGCGATCCGTGCCCTGGACCCGAAGAAGGCCCCGGGCGTGAAGGTGTTCATGGGTGCTTCGACCGGCAACATGCTGGTCGACAACCCGGAAACGCTGGACGCGATCTTCCGCGAATGCCCGACCCCGATCATCACGCACTGCGAAGACACGCCGATGATCGATGCCAACCTCAAGGCCTTCCAGGAAAAGTACGGCGATGCGCTGACCCCGGACATGCACCCGGACATCCGTTCGCGCGAAGCCTGCATCAAGTCGACCCGCCTGGCAATGTCGCTGGCACGCAAGCACGGCACCCGCCTGCACGTACTGCACATCTCCACCGCCGATGAGCTGGCGCTGTTCGAGAAGGGCCCGCTGATCCGCGCCGATGGCAGCCGCAAGCAGATCACCGCCGAAACCTGCGTGCACTTCCTGCACTTCGCGCGCCCGGACTACGCGACCAAGGGCAACCTGATCAAGTGCAACCCGGCGATCAAGGAAGTGTCCGACCGCGAGGCAATCACCGCTGCCTTGGCCGATGACGTGCTGGACGTGCTGGCCACCGACCACGCGCCGCACACCTGGGAAGAGAAGCAGAAGCCCTACGCGCAGGCGCCGTCGGGCCTGCCGCTGGTGCAGTACGCGCTGGTGGCCGCGCTGGAGCGGGTGCACGAAGGCAAGCTGACCCGCGAGCAGGTGGTGCAGAAATTCGCACATGCGCCGGCGCAGCTGTTCGACGTGGAAGAACGCGGCTTCCTGCGCGAAGGCTACTTTGCCGACCTGGTGCTGGTGGAGGACGTGCCGTTCACCGTCAAGCGCGAGGACGTGCTGTCCAAGTGCGGCTGGTCGCCGTTCGAAGGCACCACTTTCCGCTCGCGCATCGCCTCCACCTGGGTCAACGGCCAGCTGGTGTGGGACGGCAGCAAGCTGGTGGGTGAGCCCGCCGGCCAGCGCATGACCTACGACCGCTGATGCGTTCGGCACTGATGATCGGGGCGCTGCTGCTGGCCGCGCCCCTGTTTTCCTCTTCCCCTGCGCAGGCGCAGGATGGCATCGGCAGCCTGATCGACAGCCGCGTGGTGTTCCCGGCCAGTGCCTCGCAGGGCGCGCTGGTGATCGGCAAGGTGCCCGCAGGCAGTCGTGTGCAGTACGCCGGCCGCCAGCTGCGGGTGAGCGGCTACGGCAGCGTGGTGTTCGGCATCGGCCGCGACGAGAAGGGTCCGCTGCGCGTACAGGTGCAGCGCCCCGATGGTAGCAGCGAGACAGCCACCATTGCGGTAACGCCGCGCGACTGGCCCACCGAGCGGGTGAACGGCGTGCCGCCGAAGACGGTCAACCCGCCGCCGGCGATTGCCGAGCGGATCAAGCGCGAACAGGCGCAGGTGACCGCCGCACGTGCCCGCGATGACGACCGCACCGACTTCACCCAGACCTTCATCTGGCCGGTACAGGGCCGCATCAGCGGCCGCTTCGGCAATGCGCGCGTCTACAACGGGCAGCCGGGGGCCGGCCATTCCGGCATGGACATCGCGGTGCCGACCGGCACCCCGGTGAAGGCGCCGGCGGCCGGCATCGTGACCTTCGCTGGGCCGGACCTGTACCTGACCGGTGGCACGCTGCTGCTCGACCACGGCTTCGGGGTCAGTTCCAATTTCCTGCACCTTTCGCGCATCGACGTAAAAGTTGGCGACCGTGTGGAGCAGGGCCAGGTGATCGCTGCCGTCGGCGCCACCGGCCGTGCCACCGGCCCGCACCTGCACTGGGGCATGAACTGGTTCGACACCCGCATCGATCCGTTGCTGGTGCTGGAGCGGAAGTAACGCCCATCGCCCGGTGCGGTGGTGAGCCGCTGTTGTAGAGCCGAGCCCACGCTCGGCTGTCGCGCAGAGATGAGCCGAGCATGGGCTCGGCTGTACAGACAGCATTCAATCAACCGCGCGAGGTAGCGCCGGGCCATGCCCGGCGGAGCGCGGGATCAACCGCGCGCTGCCCACCACACGCGCAGCAACGTGCGCACCGGGGTGGCTTCGATTGGCTTGCCTGCGGCCTGCGCGGCAACGCGGGCGCGCGCCAGGCTCGACCACACGCGCCGCGGGCGCGGGCCCGGCACGCGGCTGCCCCATCCTTTCAGCAGGTACTGGGCCCAGCGCTGCGCGGCCGTGCTGGAATCCTCATCCAACAGGCTGCGCGGCACACCGGCTACGCCGGCATCCTGCAGGCGCTGGGCCAGCGTCTGCAGCTGCACCGCACGACCGGCGCCGGTGCGCGGCTTGTCGGCAAACAAGGCCGCTTCCACTGCGGCCACGGCCTCGGCGTAATTGGCCAGCGCACGCTCGGCACCGGCTGCATCCAACGCAACGGTACGCGCTTCAACGAGGTCCGGCAGCGCTTCGGCCAGTTGCACCCACGGCGCACGCACCGGCTCCAGCAGACGGCCCAGTGGATGGCGCGAACGATGCCCTGCCCAGCTGCGCAGTTCCTCTCCCCACCACGCCAGCTTGGCATCGGCCGGCAGCGGATCGCCGCTGGTGTTGAGCATGTCGTCAAACTCCTGCAGCAGTGCAAACCACGCCACTGCGAGCTCGCGTTGCGGTTCGGCCACGAACGGAGCGGCCACCGACCATTCCGGCCAACGGCTGCGCCACTTGTCGAGGAAACTGTCCAGCGCGGTACTGCTCACTACGGGATTCCTTACGGCTGGGCCGGGGCTGCCGGCCGGGTCGGCCAGAGACTGGCCAGTTGCAGAAGTTCAGCGTTCTCGACCAGCACATCGGCCTGCCAGGCCAGCGGATCGTCGCTGTGCAGGCGGTAGCCCCACAGCGCCGCCACCGACGGCATCGCGGCAGCACGTGCAGCGATGATGTCGCGCTCGTCATCACCCACGTACACGCAGTCTTCGGCGGCCATGCCAATGGCCTGCGCAGCGTGCAGCAATGGAAGCGGGTGCGGCTTGCGCTCGGCCAGGCTGTCACCGCCGACCAGCACCGCGCAGCGCTGCTGCCAACCATGCTGCGGCAGGATCAGGCGCGCCAGGTACTCCGGCTTGTTGGTGACGATGCCCCATACCGTACCGGCCTCATCCAGCGCGGCGAGCATGCCGGCCACGCCGTCGAACAGCACCGCGTGCTGGCCGATCAGCGCTTCGTAGCGCTGCAGGAATTCCGGGATCAATGCATCGCGCGCAGCGGCATCCAGGTCCGGGAAAGCGGTCCCGACCATCGCGCGCGAGCCCTTGGAGACCACCGGCCGCAGCTGCGCCGGATCGATCGCTGCCCGGCCCCGCTCGGCCAGCATCGCATTGCAGGTGGCGACGAAGTCCGGCGCGCTGTCCAGCAACGTGCCATCCAGGTCGAACAGCACCGCACGCGGGAAGCGGGCGGAGGTCATGCCGGCTTGACCGCGTAGGCCAGGTAGTTGATGTCGGTGCGGCTGCTCAGGCGGGCATGGTTGCGCCACGGCTCGTAGGCCATGCCGCTGACATCCACCAGCTGCAGGTCGGCCTCGCGCAGCCAGCGCGCCAGCTCGGCCGGCTTGATGAATTCCTGGTAGTGGTGGGTACCCCTGGGCAGCAGCCGCGCCACGTACTCGGCGCCGACAATCGCCACCGCGAAGGCGGCCGCGGTGCGGTTGATCGTCGACAGGAACAGGTGGCCGCCCGGCTTCAGCAGGCGCTTGCAGGCGTCGATGATCGCGCCCGGGTCTGGCACGTGCTCCAGCATTTCCATGCAGGTGACCACATCGAAACTGCCCGGCTGCTCGGCGGCCAGATCCTCGGCGGCCTGCACGCGGTAGTCGACCTTGGCGCCGCTTTCCAGCGCATGCAGGCGCGCGACCTTCACCAGTTCCGGGGCCAGGTCGATGGCGGTGACGTCGGCGCCGGCCTGCGCCAGTGCTTCGCTCAGCAGCCCGCCACCGCAGCCGATGTCGAGCACGCGCGCGCCACGCAACGGCACGCGGTCGGTCACGTACTTCAGGCGCACCGGGTTCAGCGCATGCAGCGGCTTCTGCGGGCCGTCAGCGTCCCACCAGCGGTTGGCCAGCGCGGCGAACTTGTCCAGCTCGGCCTGATCGAAATTGGAGGAAGCGTGAGGGGCAGTCATGAGGGGTCCTTGCGGCGCCAGGGATCAGGCGCGGATATGACGGATGCGCTCGCGCCACTGGCGCGCGTTGGCGATGATGCCCGGCAGGTCCATGCCGACCAGCTCGCGCTGCACCAGCTTCGGCTTGCCGGCGATCCAGACGTCGCTGACCTGCTGGCGGCCGGTGGCATACACCAGCTGCGACAGCACGTTGTGCAGCGGCTGGGTTTCCAGCGCCGACAGGTCGACACAGACCAGGTCGGCCTGCTTGCCGATTTCGATCGAACCGATACGGTCACCGAAGCCCAGCGCGCGTGCGCCGCCCAGCGTGGACGCGCGCAGCGTGGTCGCAGCGTCGAGCGCGGTGGCATCATCGGCCACGGCCTTGGCCAGGATCGCTGCGGTACGGTTCTCGCTGAACATGTCCAGGTCGTTGTTGCTGGCGCAGCCATCGGTGCCGATCGCCAGGTTCACGCCGGCGCGCTGCAGGGCGCAGGCCGGGCAGAAACCGGAGGCCAGCTTCAGGTTCGATTCCGGGCAGTGCACCACGCTGACGCCGCGTTCGGCGCACAGGTGGATTTCCGCATCGGTCAGCTGGGTCATGTGCACCGCGATCAGGCGGTCGTTGACCAGGCCGAGCCGATCCAGCCGCGCCAGCGGGCGCTGGCCGTGCAGCTTGATCGAATCGTTGATCTCCTGCGCGGTCTCGTGGGTATGCAGGTGCACCTGCATGTCGAGCTGGTCGGACAGCATCCGCACCCGCTCGAAGTTGGCATCGTTGACCGTGTACGGCGCATGCGGCGCGAACGCGGTCCCGATCAGCGGATCGGTGCGCCACTGGTCGTGCAGTTCACCAGCCTTGGCGAAGTATTCGTCGTCGGTCCTGGCCCAGGCGGTGGGGAAATCGATGATGACCGCGCCAACCAGTGCGCGGAAACCGTGCTTCTTGTAGACCGCAGCCTGCACGTCGCCGAAGAAGTAGTTCTCGTTGGCGCAGGTGGTGCCGCCGCGCAGCATCTCGGCGATGGCCAGGGTGGTGCCGTCGGCGACGAACTCAGGACCAATCACCGCCGCTTCCACCGGCCAGATGTGCTGCTGCAGCCAGGTCATCAGCGGCAGGTCGTCGGCGACGCCGCGCAGCAGGGTCATCGGGTTGTGCGTGTGCGCGTTGACCAGGCCCGGCATCAGCGCCGACTCGGGGCGGCTGACCACCTGCGCGGCACGGAAGCGTGCGCGCGCCTCGGCACGCGGCAGGATGGCCACGATCTCGCTGCCACGCACGGCAACGGCATGGTCTTCCAGCACCACCGCATGCGGCTCGATCGGAACGACATGACCGGCTTCGATGAGCAGGTCGCAGGCTTCGGGGAGGTGCGGGCTATCGCTCATGCGGGCTCACTGGCTATTGGAGAAGGGCCTGGCGGGAGGCGGTAGCGCCGGGCCATGCCCGGCGGCTGTCCGCTGCGGCGCCATGGGCGCCAGCAACGGGTCCGGGCGGTGCCCGGAAAGCCGAGCGCGGGCTCGGCTCTACAGTGAGGTCGGCCAACCGCCGGAACCTTATTTGACGCGTGCGGAGTATTCGCCCGAACGGGTGTCGACACGGATCACTTCGTCCTGGTTGACGAACAGCGGCACGCGGACCACGGCACCGGTTTCCAGGGTGGCCGGCTTGCCGCCGCCGCCCGAGGTGTCGCCACGGACGCCCGGATCGGTTTCGGTGATCTTCAGTTCGACGAAGTTCGGCGGCTGAACGAAGATCGGCTCGCCATTCCACAGGGTGACCACGCAGGACTCTTCGCCCTTCAGCCACTTCTCGGCGCCGCCCATGCCGGCCTTGGTGGCCTGGACCTGCTCGAAGGACTCCGGATCCATGAAGTGCCAGTATTCGCCGTCGCTGTACATGAAGTTCATGTCGGTATCGACGACGTCGGCTGCATCCAGAGAGTCGGTCGACTTCATGGTCACTTCCTGGGTACGCCCGTCCTTGATCAGGCGGTACTTCACGCGGGTGAAGGCCTGGCCCTTGCCCGGCTTGACGTATTCGGTGTCGATGATGACGGCCGGTTGGTTGTTGACCAGGATCTTCATCCCGTTCTTGACGTCGTTCATGCCGTAGCTGGCCATGCGTAAACTCCTGAGTGGCAGAAACGCCGCGGGTGCGGCGAGCCGTTAGAATGGAAAGCCCACCGGATGCCGGTGGGCGACTGTTTTTCTGCCCCCATGATAACCGCAGGCCCCCTCTCCATGCAGCTTTCCGCCTTCCCCCGGCCCCAGTCGCCAGGCGCGCCCGCGCGCTGGCAGCAGCTCTGGCGCCAGGCGCTGCGCGACCCGCACGCCCTGCTGGCCCGGCTGCAGCTGGACCCGGCGGCGCTGGGTGTCTCGGAGGCGGCCATGAACCAGTTCGCATTGCGCGTGCCCGAGGGCTTCGTGGCCCGCATGCGCGTGGGCGATGCGGCCGACCCGCTGCTGCGCCAGGTGCTGCCGATCGGCGAGGAAATGCGCCCGGCGCCCGGGTTCAGCTTCGACGCGGTGGGCGATGGTGCCGCCAGGAAGGCTACCGGGGTGATCCAGAAGTACCGTGGCCGTGCTCTGCTGGTCGCCACCGGCAGCTGCGCGATCAACTGCCGCTACTGCTTCCGCCGCCACTTCGACTATGCCGCGGAAAACGCTGCCAAGGGCGGCTGGCAGGAGGCCGTAGCCGCCATCGCGGCCGACCCGGACATCGACGAGGTGATCCTGTCCGGCGGTGACCCGTTGTCACTGGCCACGCACAAGCTGGTCGAGCTGACCGACGCCCTGCGCGCGATTCCGCATATCCGCCGCCTGCGCATCCATACCCGGCTGCCGATCGTGCTGCCGGAACGCGTGGACGATGAACTGGTGTGCTGGCTGGGCAGCCTGCCATGGCCGCTGGCGATCGTGGTCCACGCCAATCACGCCAATGAATTCGACGCCAGCGTGGACGCGGCGATGGCCCGCCTGCGCGGCGTCGGCGCCCAGCTGCTGAACCAGGCGGTACTGCTGCGCGGGGTCAACGACAGCGTGCAGGCCCTTCAGGACCTGAGCGAGCGCAGCTTCGCCGCCGGCGTGCTGCCCTACTACCTGCACCAGCTGGACCGGGTCGAAGGCGTGGCCCACTTCGAAGTGGACGATGCCCAGGCCAAGGCGCTGATTGCCGGCCTGACCGCACGCCTGTCCGGTTATCTGATTCCCAAGCTGGTGCGCGAGCTGCCGGGCGACCCGAGCAAGCGCCCGCTGTAATCCGGGGGCGGGGTCAGATCCCTTTTCCTGCGGAAAAGGGATCTGACCCCAGGACAACGGCAGCAGGTCAGAGGCCCGATTCGATCATCCGCACCACTTCGGTGGCGGTCACCGGGTGGCTCAGCCAGTAGCCCTGGCCAAGATCGCAGCCGCGCTGCACCAGCAGTTCGAACTGCGCCTGCTGCTCGATGCCCTCGGCCACCACCGTGATGCCCAGTGCGTGGGCCATGGCGATGATCGCCGTGGTCAGCGCCAGATCGTCGGGATCGCGCTGCATGTCGGCCACGAAGCTCTTGTCGATCTTCACGCCGTCCACCGGTACCTGGCGAAGGTGGCTGAGCCCGGAGAAGCCGGTGCCGAAATCGTCCAGCCAGACCTTCACGCCGGTGCGGTGCAGCTTGTCCAGCAGCTGCGCGGCAACCATTTCGTCGCCGATCACCGCGGTTTCGGTCAACTCCAGGTGCAGGCGCGACGCCGGCAGCCCGGACTCGTGCAGGCACTGCGCGACCAATGCCGGCAGTTCACCGCCGCGCAGCTGCCGCGGCGACACATTCACCGACACGAACAGATCATCGCCGCCCGCCCCGCGTGGCCACTGCGAGGCTTCCATGCAGGCCGCACGCAGCACCTTCGGGCCGATGAGCTCGATCAGCCCGCTCTGCTCGGCCACTTCGATGAACACCGACGGCGGAATCGTGCCCAGGGTCGGATGCTGCCAGCGCAGCAGCACTTCCACGCCGACCATGCGCCGGTCGCGCATGCGGAAGATCGGCTGGTAGGCCAGGCGCAGCTCGCCGCGCTCCCAGGCCCCGCGCAGCTCCTGCTCCATGTGCACGCGGCGCTCGACCGCGTGGTCCATCGCACGGCTGTAATAGCGGTAGCAGTTCTTGCCGGCCATCTTGGCCTGGTACATGGCGATGTCGCCGTTCTTCAGCAGCGTGGTCGCATCAGCGGCATCGTCCGGGAACAGGGTCACGCCGATCGAAGTGCCCAGGAACAGTTCCCGGCCCTGCACCACCAGCGGCTTGCCCAGCTCGCGCACCAGCACTTCGGCCAGCAGCCGTGCGTTGGCCGCCACGTCGCCATCACCGACCAGGATCACGAACTCGTCGCCGCCAAAGCGGGCCAGCAGGGCTTCATCGCCACCGGCCTCGGCAACCGCACTGCCGATGCGCTGCGCGAACTGCAACAGCGCTTCGTCACCGGCCTCATGGCCCAGGGTGTCGTTGACGCGCTTGAAATCATCGATGTCGGCAAACAGCAGGCCCAGCCGATGATTGGATGCGCGCGCGGCCATCAGGCGATGGTCCAGCGCTTCCCGGAATGCCAGCCGGTTGGTCAGCCCGGTCAGCGCATCGGTATAGGCCATGCGCCGCACCTCGCGGTCATGCCGGGCGATGGCATCGCGCATTCGGGCGAAGCCGCGCACCAGCTCGCCGACCTCGTCGTCGCGGGTGTTCTCGGCCAGCGGCGCCTGGTAGTCGCCAGCTTCGATGCGGCGCGCCGCAGCGGCCAGGTCCCGGATCGGCGCCACCAGGGTGCGCTGCACGTACAGGATCACCACCACGCCGATCACCACCAGCAGGCCCAGCATCAGCAGCAGCCAGCCCAGGTGGCGGCTGCCGACCTGCTGCAGGCGCTCGCCAAGCGTGGCATTGGCGGCCTGTTCGCGCTGCTGCACCTCGTCCAGCGCCATGCCGACGCGGACCCCGCCGATGCGCTGGTTGCCGACCATGATCGGCATGGTGTTGTCGAGCACCTTGGGCGATTCCTGCACCACCAGTGCCTGCGCCACCGCGGCCTTGGGGGCCAGCGGGTCGGTCATCGGCTGGCCGAAGCCGGACACCTCGATCGAGCCGTCATGCACCAGCCGGCCGCGTTCGTCGAACACCAGCACATAGCGCACGACCGGTTGCCGTGCGGTGTTGCGCACCAGCGCACCGACCTGATCCAGGTCGCGGTAGTACAACGGGTTGGCCAGCGCGTCGGACAGCTCGCGCGCCATTGCTTCGCCGCGGCTGCGCACGCTGCGGTCGAACAGTTCATGGATGACGCCACCACTGAGGTTGCGCACCTCGCCCTGCATCGCCGCCTGCCGCCCCAGCAACACCGCCAGGATCGCCACCACCACGACCATCGCCCCGCCCATCGCCAGCAGGAACCGGGCCTGCATTCCCGAGCCGAGCCACTTCATTCCACTTCCATCCGCACGCGCGTCAATCCTTGTTTCAATTCATCCAGCCGCTGCTGCGCATGCGCATCGACGCGGTGGAAACCGGAAGTGCCGAAAAACCGATGCAGCGCCCCCTGTGCCTGCGGGTCGCTGGCCGCCTGCAGCAGGACGTCCTGCAGCCGGTCACGCACCCGCGGGTCAAGGTCGGCGCGAACCATTTCCACCGCCCGCGGGTAGGGTTCGGTGCGCAGCAGTTCGCGGAAGTCGCGCCGGAATGCCGCAGGCATCCGTCGCTCGTCATTCCAGTCCACGCTGCTCACCGCCCCCACTTCGACCATGCCCTTGTGCACGAACGTGGCGATGTTCAACTCGCTACGTGCGAACACGTACCCCACGCTGTCCCGGCCCGGCACGTCCCACACACCGGCCAGGATCTGCGGCGCCAGCCCTTCCTGCAGCAGCGTCATCACCGGCACCAGGTAGGCACTGGTGGACGCCGTGTTCTGCAGCGCCAGGCGATGCCCGCGCAGGTCCTGGATCCGCTGGATCGGACTGTCGCGACGCACGAAGAACACGGTCTGGTACTCACGCACGCCGTTGCGCTCGGTCAGCAGCAGCGGCCGCGCGCCACTGCGCTGGCCCAGTGCCACCGCCGTACCCGACGTTTCCGTGACCCAGTCGACCCGCCCCCGCCGCAGATAGCTGGCCATCTGCTGCGGGTCGCGTGCCATCAGGATCCGCCCTTCGGTGATGCCGACGTCGTGCATGCGTGCCACTACATAGTCCAGCAACGGTTGCAGCTGCTCGTAATGGGCCTTGGGATCATCGCTGATCCGGCCCAGCACCAGCACCGGGTCCGGTGCTGCATGCACCGTCCCGGCCAGCAGGATCATGACCAGGCTCAGCAGTCCCCTCTGCACTGCCCTTCGCAGACCCGACACAGGCTTCATCCCCCCTGGGTATCCGGACAGACTACCCGAAAAAATGAGAACGTCGTCAGCTGTCCTTGTTGCCCGCCTGTGCCAGCCGCGCCATCCGCTGGGTGTCGGCAAGGATGCCGCGCAGCAGGCGCACTTCCTGCTCGCTCGGCTCGCTGCGCAGGAACAGCCGGCGCAGCTTGCGCATCGCCGATTCCGGGGCGCGGCCCTTGTGGAAATCGATCTCGTCCAGCGTGTCACCGAGCTGGGCGAAGAAGCTCTCCATCTGTTCATGGCTTGCTGCCTGTTCGCGGAAGCCGGGCTCGGCATTGGGGGCCGGCTGCGCGCCCAGCAGCTGCATGCGCGTTTCATAGGCCAGCACCTGTACGGCGGCCGCCAGGTTGAGCGAACTGAACGCCGGGTCTGACGGGATGTGCACTGCGGCGTGGCAGAGCTGCAGCTCCTCGTTGGTCAGGCCAGTGCGCTCACGGCCGAACACCAGCGCCACCTCGGCGCCCTCTCCCGCCTTGGCCACCGCACGAGCGGCGGCATCGGCCGGCAGGTACTCCTCCAGCTGCACGCGGCGGGCACGCGCGGTGCAGCCCAGCACCAGGCGGCAATCGGCCACGGCCTCGGCCAGGGTGGCCACCACCGGGGCGTCCCCCAGCACATCTTCGGCACCGGCCGAGCGGCGGAAGGCCTCCTCGTCCAGCGGTTTCTCGGGGGCGACCAGCACCAGGCGGGCCAGGCCCATGGTCTTCAGGGCACGGGCGGCGGCCCCCATGTTGCCGGGGTGCTGGGTACCGACCAGGACGAATCGGAGGCGGGTGGCGGCGGGAAACTGGGACATGAACAGGGAAAAGGTCGAGCTGGACGATGACCAATGGTAAACTGTGCGGCCGGCCACTGCGCCGGACCCGCTCTTTTCCCCCGCCAGTCCATCTCTTCTGCCTTTCCGGGAGCCCACGCCATGCAGAAACCCGCCGTCACCGTCATGGTCAAGGCCGCCCGCCTCGCCGGCAACGTCCTGTTGCGCAACATCAACAAGCTCGAGGCACTGAACGTGGTGCAGAAGGGCCGGATGGACTACGCCAGCGAAGTGGATGCGGACGCGGAAAAGGTCATCGTCAAGGAACTCAAGCGCGCTTACCCGGACTACGGCATCTTCGGCGAAGAAGGTGGCGTGCAGGGCGAGCGCCGCCAGATGTGGGTCATCGACCCGCTGGACGGCACCAGCAACTACCTGCGTGGCGTGCCGCACTACTGCGTGTCGATCGCGCTGGTCGAGAACGGCGAGCCGACCGACGCGGTCATCTTCGACCCGCTGCGCAATGAACTGTTCACCGCCAGCCGGGGTGCCGGCGCCGTGCTGAACGACCGCCGCATCCGCGTGGCCGACCGCAAGGACCTGGAAGGCACGATGATCCACACCGGTTTCGCCCCGCGCGAGCGCAGCCGCGCCAGCGCCCAGCTGAAGGCGGTCGACGCCCTGCTGGTGCACGGCGAGGACATCCGCCGCACCGGTTCGGCGGCACTGGACCTGGCCTACGTGGCCTGCGGCCGTGCCGATGCCTACTTCGAAGCCGGCGTGAAGGCGTGGGACATCGCTGCCGGCCTGCTGCTGGTCCGCGAGGCGGGCGGCAAGGTCTGTGACTTCAAGGGCGCGACCCTGGGCCGCATGGACAACCGTGGCCCGGAGACCCACCAGATCGTGGCCGGCAACCTGAAGGTGGCCGAGTCGCTGCAGAAGGTGCTGGTGAACACCGGTTACGCGGCGGAGTTTGACGCGAAGTTCTGAGATTCCGTGTAAAAGCGATTCATGGAGACGGCACCTGCGAAGGTGCCGTTCCCGTATCCGCGGTGATCGTGCTTGTCACTTTCTTTGCGCGCAAAGAAAGTAACCAAAGAAACGCTCCGCCGGCCGCGAGCCGACGCGCTGCGCACGCCGGTGCCCTGCGCTCCTCGGCCCGCCGAGGGACGGTGCGGGAACTCGCTGCGCTCAGACACCCGCACCTCTTCGCCCTCGCCGGACCTGCGGTGCTCGGCTCGCTCAAGGCGGACCCAAGGTCAAATGCCACAGCTGCACCCAGTACATCTTCGCGACGGGTGGATGCTGTTGTTCTTGATCTTGATCTTCCAGTCCGCCTTGAGCGAGCCGAGCATCGCAGGCGAATCAGGGGCGAAGAGGCGCCGGTGTCTGAGCGCAGCGAGTTCGGCGCCGTCCCCTGATTCGCCGAGAAGCGCAGGGTACCGGCGCGTAGCGACGGCTCGCGCCCCGGCGGCGTGTTTCTTTGGTTACTTTCTTTGCACGAGCAAAGAAAGTGACACCCCTCCGCGGTCGCGGAAACGACTCTCGCCAGGTCGTACCCGGCGCCACCAATGCATCGGCGCGCAAACAAAAACGCCCGGCGCGAGGCCAGGCGTTCCTGCACTATCTTGAAAGCAGAAGCTTACGCCACCGTCGACGCCCGCAGCGCGGCAATGCGCTCTTCCAGCGGCGGATGGCTCATGAACAGCTTCTTCGCCGTCGAACCGGCAATACCGAACGCGGCAATCTGGGTCGGCAGCGTGCTCTGGCCGTGGTTGAGCTGCAGGCGCTCCAGCGCGGCGATCATCTTCTGGCGACCGGCCAGCGCGGCACCGCCGGCATCGGCGCGGAACTCGCGGTGGCGCGAGAACCACATCGAGATCATCGTGGCGAACAGGCCAAACACCATCTCCAGCACGAACACGATGATGTAGTAGGCAAAGCCACGGCCGCCGCCTTCGCGGTTGCCCGACAGCGCGCTGTCGATGATACCGCCGACCACGCGGGCCAGCACGATCACGAAGGTGTTCAGCACGCCCTGCAGCAGCGCCATGGTGATCATGTCACCGTTGGCGACGTGGGCGATCTCGTGGCCCAGCACCGCTTCGGCCTCGTCCTCGCTCATGTTGTGCAGCAGGCCGGTGGACACGGCCACCAGCGCGTTGTTGCGGTTGGCACCGGTGGCGAAGGCATTGATCTCCGGGCCGTCATAGACCGCCACTTCCGGCATGCCGATGCCGGCGGCCTTGGCCTGGCGCTCGACCGTGGCCAGCAGCCAGCGCTCGGTCTGGTTGCGCGGCTCGGTGATCACCACCGCACCGGTGGAGCGCTTGGCCATCCACTTGGACAGCAGCAGCGAGATGAAGGAGCCACCGAAACCGAAGATGCCGGCCATCACCAGCAGGCCGCTCATCGAACGCGCGTCCACGCCCAGGATCGACATGACGATGCCGGCCAGGATCAGGACCGCGAGGTTGGTCGCCAGGAACAGGGCAATACGGGTGAACATGGGAAAATCCGGCTCGGAAGGGGTCGATATCCGTCAATTTGCGGTGCGCTCAGCTTGAATTCAAGCGCCAACCTGACCGACGATTCAGCCTGCATGACCGCCATTGTTCCCTGCGGCCGCTTCGCGCCCTCGCCGACCGGCCTGCTCCACCCCGGATCCCTGCTTGCCGCCTTCGGCAGCTGGCTGCTGGCCCGCCACCACGGCGGCCTGTGGCGGCTGCGCATCGAAGACGTTGACCCGCCGCGTACCGTGCCCGGCGCCGCGCAGTCACAGCTGCAGGCACTGGCTGCGTTCGGCCTGGTCCACGACGGCCCGGTCCTGTGGCAGAGCGCTCGAGGCGAGGCCTACCAGGCCGCGCTGGACGTGCTGCTGGCCAGCGACCAGGCCTTCATCTGCCACTGCAGCCGCAGCGAACTGGCTGCCAGCGGCGGCATCCACCACCGCTGCGTTGCGCGGCAACCGCGACCGGACCCCGCCGTCCGCTTCCGCGTGCCACCGGGCAGCGTCGTGCACTTCGACGATGGCCTGCGTGGCCCGCAGCAGCAGGACGTGCATGCCGAAGTCGGCGACTTCGTGCTGCGCCGTGCCGACGGCTGCTGGGCCTACCAGCTGGCGGTGGTGGTCGATGACGCCGCGCAGGGGGTGACCGAAGTGGTGCGCGGCGCCGATCTGCTCGATTCCACCGCGCGGCAGATCCTGCTGCAGCAGGCGCTGGGCCTGGCCGTGCCGCGCTACTGGCACCTGCCGCTGCTGCTCGACGCCCCCGGCCACAAACTGTCCAAGTCGCTGGCGTCGCTGCCGGTGGACAGTACAAGGCCGGTGCCGGTAATGCGCGCGCTCTGGCAGCTGCTGGGCCAGGCCCCTGCCGCACTGGACGGCGCCGATGACCGGGATGCGCTGCTGCACGCTGCGCAACGGGCATTCGACCCGGTTCGACTGCCGCGGACCGACATCCTGTTGCCGGCCGGCGCACTTTCCGCGCCGATGTTGCAGAATCCCCCTTCCCCCATCTGATTCCCGGACAGCACTCCATGACATCTCGCGTCGCACTGGTCACCGGCGGAACCGGCGGCATCGGTACCGCCATCTGCCAACGCCTGGCCGACCAGGGCCACCGGGTCGCCACCAATTACCGCGACGAGGACAAGGCCCGCGCATGGCAGCAGGCGATGACCGAGCGCGGCTACAACGTGTCGATCTTCCCGGGCGATGTCTCCGATCCAGGCAGCGCCGAGGCGCTGGTGCGTGCGGTCGAGGCCGAGCTGGGCCCGGTCGAGATCCTGGTCAACAACGCCGGCATCACCCGCGACACAACGTTCCACCGCATGCGCGCGGACCAGTGGCACGATGTGATCAACACCAACCTCAATTCGGTGTTCAACGTCACCCGTCCGGTCATCGAAGGCATGCGGCGCCGCGGATGGGGCCGGGTCATCCAGATCAGCTCGATCAACGGCCTGAAGGGCCAGTACGGCCAGGCCAACTACGCCGCGGCCAAGGCCGGCATGCACGGCTTCACCATTTCGCTGGCCCGCGAGAACGCCGGCTTCGGCATCACCGTGAACACCATTTCGCCCGGCTACGTCGCCACCGACATGGTGATGGCGGTTCCGGAGGACGTGCGCGCCAAGATCATCGCCGATATCCCCACCGGGCGCCTCGGCAAGCCGGAGGAAATCGCCTATGGCGTGTCCTTCCTGGTGGCCGAGGAAGCCTCATGGATCACCGGCAGCAACCTGGACATCAACGGCGGCCACCACATGGGCTGGTAAGCCGCGCAGGGGCCGCTGCGGCGTGCGCTGACGGCCCCTGCCGATGGTCATGCTGCGCAGCACGCAAACCCTTGCTGCGCAACATGATCGCTGCTGAAAGCCAAGCCTGGCGGGGGCTGGGGCGGTTGCAACCGCTGCTGCACTGCGCCATGCTGCGCGTCTACTGTGACGAGTACCGCTTCATGGCTGCGACCCGCATCATCAAGAAGTATCCGAACCGCCGTCTCTACGACACCGAGATCTCCAGCTACATCACCATCGAGGACGTGCGCCAGCTGATCCTGGACGGTGAAGACTTCGAAGTCCGCGACGCCAAGAGCGGCGACGACCTCACCCGTTCGGTCCTGCTGCAGATCATCGCCGACCAGGAACAGGACGGCGAACCGATGCTGTCCACCCAGCTGCTGAGCCAGCTGATCCGCTTCTACGGCGATTCCCTGCAGGGCTTCATGGGCAACTACCTGGAGCGCAGCATGCAGGTCTTCCTCGACCAGCAGCAGCAGTTCCGCCAGCAGATGGGCAACCTGCTGGGCCAGACCCCGTGGGCGATGATGAACCAGCTGACCGAGCGCAATCTGGAGCTGTGGCAGGAATTCCAGCGCAGCATGGGCAGCGGCTTCGGTGGCCCGCGCCCGGGCGGCACCGGAACGGGAACCGGCAACAAGCCCGGCGAACCCGGCACCGGTACCGGCACCGGCGGCAAGACCCGCCGCTGAGCTGCAGCAACGGCTGAGACGAAAACGGCGCGCCCCTGGCGCGCCGTCTTGTTTGGCATCGCGCCAACCGTGCGTCAGCGTTTGGCCTTGCACCCCGTGCACACGCGCTCGACCTTGTAGCCCTTCGCCCTCAGCTTCTCGACCACGCCATCACTGCCCAGCAGGTGCAGCGTGCCGACCACCACCAGCGTACCGCCCTGCCCGGCCTGCAGGTACGGCTGCAGCTTCGGCACCCAGGCATCGTTGCGACCGGTGTTGATGCGCTGGTACAGCTGCGGATACTGCTGGCGCATCTCTGCCGCCATCTTGGTCCACAGCAGGCGCTCGTCGCCGCGACGCCATGCATCATGCAGCAGCCGCGCCTGCTCATCGGCCTTGCCGGCCTGGTCCAGTGCTTCGGCCAGCATCTGCCGCTGTTCCTGCACCGTCATCCCGTCCAGCATGCCGATCTGGGTATCGATATCTTCCAGTCCCGCGGTCTTGCGGCCGGTCTTCTGCGCGCGCTCCATGAAGTGGCGGTCCAGGCCCAGCGCCGGGTCCAGGCCCAGCTTCTGCATCTGCCCGATCGAAATGCTCAGGCCGACGAACCAGGGCTTCATGCCCTGCATCTGCGCCAGCGGCAACTGGTTCTGGGCAGCAAAGGCCTGCAGCTTCTGCCAGGTGGCCGCATCCAGATCACGCTTCAGCTCGCTGCCATCGGTGCGGGTCGCGGCCTGCACCATGCGGCTGGCCAGCTGGGGCGATTGCATGTCTTCCGGCGACAGTTCGAACACCACCCGCTGCGAGGCTTCGAACGCCTGCTCGACATCGGGCGACAGCGGGTAGTCCTGTGGCTTCAGCAGATGGAACGATCCCAGCAGGTACACGCGTGCATCGCCCGGGCCGGTGACTTTCCACAACAGGGGTACCGGCGGCTTGGCCGCCGTTGCGGTTGCGGCCGCGGCCGCGGCAGGGCTGGCCTGGCCATCGCGGGCCGTGGCCAGTGGCGCCACTGCGCAGGCCGCCAGCAGCAGCGCGGCACGGAACAGGTGTTTGATCGGCATGGTCAGCCTTCTCCTTCAGGCAGGTGGTAGGCCTTCTCGCCCGCTTCCACGCGCAGGTCCAACCGGTTTTCCGGCGGCGCCAGCGGGCAGGTCGCGTAGGCGGTGAACGCGCACGGTGGGTTGTAGGCATGGTTGAAATCGATGCGCACCGTGCCGTCTGCAGCGGGGGCCTCGGTATCCAGATAGCGCCCGGCCGGATAGCTGCCGCGGCCGCTGGTGCGGTCGGCGAAGATCAGGAACAGTGGCTGCCCGGCCGCACCGATGGCCTCCAGGCGCCAGCTGCGGCCATCACGTTCGAACTCCACCGCACCGGCATTGGGCATCTCGGTGGTCAGGCCAGTGATGTCGACGATCGGCAAGGTCTTCCCCGGCGGATGCGCGATGAAGCGCGCCTGCACCTGCCAGTCCGCGCCGCCAGGCCAGTACTGCAGGCCGGCGAAATCACGCCGCGCCGGTGCCTCGGCATGCTTGACCCGCAGCGCGTCCCGTGGCCCCCGGCGGATGATGCTGAGCTGGCCCTTGCCGCCATCGAAGGCCAGCAGCGTCGGCTGCGCGTCCTTGTCGGTGTCGACGCGGATGCGGCCACGCACCGGCTGGCCGTCGTGGCTGACATCGACACCGGCTTCAGGCGTGAACCACCACTGCGTCCCGTCGCGGCGCAGCAGGCCCAGCCTGTCCGGGCCAACCGTCAGGCGGATGCCGTTGGTGGCGCCGCTGCCAACGAAATGGGATTTGTTCTGCAGCCAGTGCAGGCCGACCAGGGCCGTCCAGCCATCGGGCCGGGTCAGGTCCTGGTAGCGCGCTACACGCCATTGCTGCTGCGCGGCCGCGTAGGCCGGATCTTCAGCGACCGTCGGCGCCGGCGGAGCTGCCGGGCTGCAGGCGGCCAACACCACGGCGGCCAGCAGGCCCGCCACTCCCCGATAACGCATCGATGCTCCCCTCAACGTCCGCGCAGGAACCAGCGGTCGATCTCCGCCAGCGAAAAACGGGCCCAGGTCGGTCGGCCGTGGTTGCACTGGCCGGACCGTTCGGTGATTTCCATGTCGCGCAGCAGCGCGTTCATTTCCGGCACGGTCAGGCGCCGGTTGGCACGCACCGCGCCATGGCAGGCCATGGTCGACAGCAGCTCGTCGCGTGCACTGGCCACGCGGCGGCTCTGGCCATGCTCGCGCAGGTCGGTCAGCACGTCGCGCAGCAGTCCTTCCGGTTCGGCATGCGCCAGCAGTGCCGGAATGCTGCGCACGTGCAGCGACCCGGGGCCGGCCCGGGTCACCTCGAAGCCGAGCGCCGCCAGTGTGTCGGCTTCGCTTTCGGCGGTGTCGGCCTCGCGCTCGCCCACCGCCAGCGTGATCGGCACCAGCAACGGCTGCGACTGCAGGCCGATGCCATCGTGCGCATTCTTCAGGCGCTCGTAGCCGATGCGTTCGTGGGCCGCATGCATGTCGACCACGATCAGGCCTTCAGCGTTCTCGGCCAGGATGTAGATGCCATGCAGCTGCGCGATCGCGTAGCCCAGCGGCGGTACACCCGCGTCGGCACTGGTCACCGGCAACCCGTTCTCGCTCGGCATCGGCGGCAACGCCGCTGCGCGTTCGGCACCGGCCGGCGTGGCATACAGCGCGGCGTAGGCGGCCGGTGCATCGGCCACCTGCAGGCCCAGCGGCTGCTGCGGACGCCAGCCTGAAAATCCGCCACCACCACCTCCCGAGCCGGGCGCAGCCCCACGCACCAGCCCGAACCCCGACGCGCCGGCGCTCGATGCCGTCGGGACGGCGGCGGCGTCCGCCGGATGTGCGGGGCCGGCACCGATCTCCTGCGCCGACATGCCTGCACGGGTATCGGCCAGCGCATCCTTCAACGTGCGATAGACGAAATCGTGGACCAGCCGCGAATCGCGGAAGCGCACCTCGTGCTTGGCCGGATGCACGTTGACGTCGACGCGGGTCGGATCCAGTTCGAGGAACAGCACATAGGCCGGCTGGCGGCCGTGATACAGCACGTCGCCGTAGGCCATCTTCACTGCGTGGGCGACGCTGCGGTCACGCACTGAGCGACCGTTGACGTACAGGTACTGCTGGTCGGCGCTCGCGCGCGAATAATGCGGCTGCGCAATCCAGCCATGCAGGCGCAGGCCGGCGCCACTGTGGTCCACGCGCACGGCCTGGTTGGCGAAATCCTCGCCCAGCGTTTCGGCAAGGCGTGCATCGGAATACAGATCGCCCGGCTTGTAGCGCCGCGAGGCCTTGCCGTTGTGCGACACGCGCAGCTCGACATCCGGCCGCGCCAGCGCCAGCGAACGCAGCCACTCTTCGATATGGCCCAGTTCGGTACGCTCGGCGCGCAGGAACTTGCGCCGCGCCGGCACGTTGTAGAACAACTCACGCACTTCCACCGTGGTGCCCGGCGCATGCGCGCGCGGGGTCACCTCGCCGATCTTGCCGCCTTCGATCTGCAGTGCCGAACCGTGCTCGTCGTGCGCGCGGCGCGAGCACAGGGTGAAGCGGCTGACCGATGCGATCGACGGCAGCGCTTCTCCCCGGAAACCGAGCGTGGCCACCGATTCGAGATCGTCAAGATCGGCGATCTTGCTGGTGGCATGGCGCGACACTGCCAGTGGCAACTGCTCGGGCGCGATGCCACTGCCGTTGTCGCGGATGCGGATCAGGCGCACGCCGCCCTCTTCAAGATCGATATCAACTCGGCTGGCGCCGGCGTCGATCGCGTTCTCGACCAGCTCCTTGACCACCGACGCGGGTCGTTCGACCACTTCGCCGGCGGCGATCTGGTTGATCAGGATCTCCGGCAACGGCCGGATCGGGCGCGGATGGGTAGCAGACGTCATGCGGGGATGATAACGGAGCGGCCGAGGGTAGAGTCGAGCCATGCTCGACTGACGGGCTACCGGCAAGGCCCAGTCGAGCGCGGCTCGACTCTGCAGAAAGCAGAAACCCGCCTTCGGCGGGTTATTTGCTGCCGCCGGCCATGGTGGCTGCGGCGTCGATCTCGGCCTGCGCGCGGGCAGCATACAACGTGCCCGGCGGCGGTTGGCGGCTGAAGAAGGTGTGCACGCCATCCAGCACAGCGCCAGCGACCTTGCGCTGGTAAGCCGGGTCCGTCAGGCGGCGCTCTTCATCCGGATTGGAGATGAACGCCGTTTCCACCAGCATCGCTGGCATGTCCGACGTGCGCAGCACCGCGAAGTTGGCGCGCTCGATGTTCGGCTTGTGGTTGTTGCCGATCCGCTTCAGTCCGCCCAGCACGTGGCCGGCGGCGTCTTCGGACGCCTTCATGTAGCCGCTCTGCGCCAGGTCCAACAGCACATTGGCAAGCGTGCCCTCGGTCTGCTGCAGGCGAACGCCACCGACCAGATCGGCCGCGTTTTCCTTGTCTGCCAGCCAGCGGGCGCGCTGCGAAGAGGCACCCTTGGTCGACAGCACGTACACCGACGAACCCGTGGCCGAGCGGTTCTCGGCCGCGTCGGCATGGATCGAAATGAAGATGTCCGCCTTGTTCGCACGCGCCTTCTGCGCACGCATCGGCAGCGGGATGAACACGTCGCTGTCGCGCGTCAGGTAGGCCTTCAGGCCCGGCGTGGCGTTGACCTGGCGGGCCAGCTCACGCGCCACGGCCAGGGTGACATCCTTCTCACGCTTGCCGGTCGGGCCGATCGCACCCGGGTCCTGGCCACCATGACCGGGATCGATCGCCACCACAAGATGGCGCATGCCGGGCTGCATGCGGATGCGCGATGCATCGCTGGGCATGGCCGGACGCGGCGGCTCGGCCGGCGTCGGTGCCGGTGTAGGGGCCGTTGCCGGCGGCGTGGTCACCACCGCAGCAGTGCGCTGGCCGGCGAGGATTGCAGCCGGCGAGGATGAAGGCGTGCTGCTGGCCGCGACGCCTGCCGCAGCAACCTGGGCCGGCGCGCTGGTCGGTGCGGGGGTCGGCGTGGCGGGTGCGGCGGCGCTGGCGCTGGCCTGCTGCTGCACCTGTGCGGTCAGCAGGGCGGTGGCCCGCGCAGCATCGGTGCGTGACTGCGCGTTCTCGGCCGGCGTGGGCGCGACTGAGCCCCCCACAGCGGCCGCCTGCGGCTGCACCGCCGGTGGCGTCGCCGGGCGGCTGGTGGCCATGGCAGGGCCATCACCCGGCCATTCGATCACCAGCTTGGATTCATTGCCCTCGCGCTGCATCTGCGGGCGGAACGGCGCCACCGATTCGGCAAGGTCGAACACGACACGGAAAGTGCCCGGGACCGGCTGTCCGGTACGCACCGCCGTGACCACGCCCTGCGCGGCCGGCATCTTCAGGTTGCGTACGGCGCTGGAGTCGGGGAAATCGACCACCAGGCGGTTCGGGCCGGCCAGCGACAGGGTCTTGTAGCCGCCACTGCCGACCAGTGAGATCTCGGCACGGGTGCCGGTCGCGCCGGTGTTCAGCAGCACCTGGCGGACTTCACCCGCCCACGCACTGACGCTCGCCAGACCCAGTCCGACGGCGGCACAGATGGCGATGAGACGGTTCCCCGGGCGCATGGCTCAGGATTCAATCACCGCGCTGAACGGAATGCAACACCTTTTTCCTTAATAATCCGTAACCTGCCGATCTTTGTTCTCGTCAGCCGACAGAAATGGCCTGCAAGTCGCCCCCTTGGGGCAGCCGTTTCAGCCATTCATGTCCAACGTCGCTGCCCGCAGTGAGACTGGCGCGGCGCCCATGTCCTTCGATCTCCAGTGCCACCACCAGGTCGGTCGGCGGCAGCGCGCCGGCGCCCCGTTCCGGCCATTCGACCAGCCACAGCACCGCGCTGCCTTCGTCCAGGCCGAGGAAATCCAGCTCACCGGCCTGGCCGATGCGGTACAGGTCCAGGTGCCACGCCTCACCGCCACTGGCCAGCGGATAGCGCTCGACCAGGGTGTAGGTGGGGCTGCGGATCGCGCCCTGCACGCCCAGCGCCCGCAGCAGCGCGCGGGCCGTGGTCGACTTGCCGGCGCCCAGGTCGCCGCGCAGTTCGATCAGCGCCTGCGGGGGCCGGGTGGCCGCCAGCCACTGCCCGAGCAGTTCGGTGGCGTCGCTGTCGGCAAGGAAGAAATCGGTCATGGGAAGCGTTCCGGGTTGGCCAGTCGCCGCAGCGGCGCCAGCAGATCAGTAGGAAGCAGGCCGCGTGCGCCGTCAGCGGCAGCCGCGTCGCCGGCCAGCGCATGCAGCAACGCGCCCGCCGCGGCGGCATCGAAGGCGGCCAGGCCCTGCGCACGCAGGCCGGCGATGATGCCGGTGAGCAGGTCGCCCATGCCCCCCACGGCCATGCCGGGATTGCCGGCGGCGATCAACCGGGGCGTTTGCCCGGGCGCCGCCACGATGCTGCCGGCGCCCTTCAACACCACCACCGCATGGAAACGCTCGGCGAGCGTCTGCGCACAGGCGTAGCGATCGGCCTGGATGTCGCTGGTGCTGCAGCCGAGCAGGCGTGCGGCCTCGCCCGGGTGCGGTGTGAGGACGGCGCCGGGCAAGGCACGCGGATCCTGCGTCAGCAGGTTCAGCGCGTCGGCATCGACCACCAGTGGTTTGGCGCTGGCCAGCACCCGCGCAAACAGTGCGCGTGCCCATTCGTCCTGGCCCAGACCGGGCCCGATCGCCACCACCTTGGCCCTGTCAAGCAAGGCCGGCAGCGCTTCGCCGTCTTCCAACGCGTGGGTCATCGCCTCGGGCAGCCGAGCCAGCAGTGGACCGACGTGGTCGCGGCGGGTGCCCAGGCTCAACAGCCCCGCCCCTGCGCGCAAGGCGGCCTCGGCTGCCATGGCGATGGCACCGCCGCTGCCGTGGTTGCCGCCGACGCACAGCACGTGGCCGGATTCACCCTTGTGGGTATTGGCGCGGCGCGGCGGCAACAGGGCCGGCAACCGTGCCTGCGTCCAGTACTCCACGGCAGGCGACACGCTTTGCCATGCGGCCGCGGGCAACTGCAGGGGTGCCAGGGCCTTGTGCCCGCAATGATCCAGCGCGTCGCCGGTGTACAGCCCGCGATGGGCCACGATGAACTGCAGGGTCCGCGCAGCGCGTACTGCCGCGCCGGGTACCGCACCGCGGTCGGCATCGACGCCACTGGGCACATCCAGGGCCAGCACAGGTGCCGCCTGCGCATTGATCGCAACGATCAGCGCCTGCGCCGCGCCCTCCGGCGCGCGTTCGAAACCCAGCCCGAACAGGGCATCGACCCAGAGGTCGGCCTCGGGCAGCGCGCCGTCGAACTCGGTGATGGCGCCGCCGTCGGACCTGAACTCCGATGTTGCACGCTGCGCCAGCGCGGTCGATGGCGCCCGGCCCGGCAGGGCGATCACCCTCACCTCGCGCCCGGCCTGCAACGCGTGGCGAGCCAGCACGAGGCCGTCGCCGCCATTGTTGCCCGCACCGACCACCACGCCGATGCGCTGCGCCTGCGGCCAATGCTGCAGCAGGCACTGCCAGGCGGCCTGGCCGGCCTGCGCCATCAGTCCCCAGCCAGCATCCCCCGCCAGGGTGGACGCCTGGGCATCCAGCGCACGCGCGGCAGCGGAATCGAACAGATCGGCGAGGTTGGCCATGCAGGGATTTTATACTGGTGCGCATGTCCCTCGCCCCCTCCCCCGTCGATCCAGCCCAGGCCGTGCAGCGCATCCGCGAACTGGCCCGCGCGCATGGCTTCCAGCGCTGCGGCATCGCCGGTATCGAGCTCGGCGAGGACGAGGCGCACCTGGCCGACTGGCTGGGCCAGGGCCTGTACGGCACGATGGACTGGATGGCGCGCCACGGCACCCTGCGCGCACGACCGGCCGAGCTGTTGCCCGGCACTGTGCGCGTGATCTCGGTGGGCATGGACTACAGCCACAAGGATGACACCGAAGCGTGGGCGACGCTGGCCGACCCGGGCCGCGCCTACGTGGCGCGCTATGCGCTGGGCCGCGACTACCACAAGCTGATGCGCAACCGCCTGCAGAAGCTGGCCACGCAGATCAACGACGAAGTCGCGCCACTGGGCTACCGCGTGTTCGTCGATTCCGCCCCCGTCCTGGAGCGCGCACTGGCCCGCAACGCCGGGCTCGGCTGGATCGGCAAGCACACCTGCCTGATCGACCGCCATGGCGGTTCCTGGTTCTTCATCGGCGAGATCTACATCGACATCCCACTGCCGATCGATACGCCGGCCACGGCGCACTGCGGCACCTGCACGCGCTGCATCGATGTCTGCCCGACCCAGGCCATCACCGGCCCGCAGCGGCTGGACGCGCGGCGCTGCATTTCCTACCTGACCATCGAACACGACGGCGCCATTCCCGAACAGATGCGCCCGCTGATCGGCAACCGCATCTATGGCTGCGACGACTGCCAGCTGGTCTGCCCCTGGAACAAGTTCGCCAAGCGCACCGACGAAGCCGATTTCCGTGCGCGCAACAACCTCGATACCGCGCGCCTGGACCAGCTGTTCGCCTGGGACGAAGCCGAGTTCCTGCGCCGCACTGAAGGCAGCCCGATCAGGCGCAGCGGCCATGAGCGCTGGCTACGCAACATCGCCGTGGCGCTGGGCAATGCGCCGTCCTCGGCCGAAGCGCTGGCTGCGCTGCAGACCCGCATCGACGATCCCTCGCCGCTGGTGCGTGAACACGTGCAGTGGGCACTGGGCCAGCACACAGCGCGCTGACGTGCGATCCTGAGCCCCCGTTCCGCCCGCAGCACGCCGTTTCCATGCAGCCACGCAACAACGACATCCTCACCCCCAGCCAGCTCAACACCCTGGCCCGCGACCTGCTGGAAGGCAGCTTCCCGGCGATCTGGGTCGAGGCCGAACTGGGCAGCGTGGCGCGTCCTGCCTCCGGACACCTCTACTTCCCCCTGAAGGACGCGCGCGCGCAGCTGCGTGCGGCGATGTTCCGGATGAAGGCGCAGTACCTGAAGTTCGTGCCGCGCGAAGGCATGCGCGTGCTGGTGCGCGGCAAGGTGACCCTGTACGACGCCCGTGGCGAGTACCAGATGGTGCTGGACCACATGGAGGAAGCCGGCGAAGGCGCGCTGCGCCGCGCCTTCGAGGAGCTGAAGGCACGGCTGGAGGCCGAGGGCCTGTTCGACCCGGCACGCAAGCGGCCGCTGCCGGCGCACGTGCAGCGCCTGGCCGTGATCACCTCGCCCACCGGCGCCGCCGTGCGCGACGTGCTGAGCGTGCTCGGCCGGCGCTTCCCGCTGCTGGAAGTGGACCTGCTGCCAACCCTGGTACAGGGCAGCAGTGCCGCCGCGCAGATCACCCGGCTGCTGCAGGCCGCCGATGCCAGTGGCCGCTACGACGTGATCCTGCTGACCCGCGGTGGTGGTTCGCTGGAAGACCTGTGGGCCTTCAACGATGAAACACTGGCCCGTGCGATCGCCGCCAGCCGCACGCCGGTGGTCTCGGCGGTGGGCCACGAAACCGACTTCAGCCTGAGCGACTTCGCCGCCGACCTGCGTGCACCAACGCCCTCGGTGGCGGCCGAGCTGCTGGTACCCGACCAGCGCGAACTGGCCCTGCGCCTGCGCCGCACGGCCGCCCGCATGGTGCAGCTGCAACGGCATGCGATGCAGCAGGCGATGCAGCGCGCCGACCGCGCCCTGTTGCGCCTGAACGCCCAGAGCCCGCAGGCACGACTGGACCTGCTGCGTCGACGCCAGCTCGATCTGGGCCGGCGCCTGCATGCCGCGTTCAACCAGCAGCAGGAGCGCCGTGCCGCGCGGCTTCGCCATGCAGCGGCGGTCCTGCGCGGGCACCATCCACAGCGCCAGCTCGACACGATGCAACGCCGCCTGGCCACCCTGCGCGGACGACCGCAGGCAGCGATGCAGCGTCTGCTGGAGCGCGATGCACTGCGACTGCGCGGGCTGGCACGTTCACTTGAAGCAGTCAGCCCGCTGGCGACCGTGGCGCGTGGCTACAGCATCCTGACCCGCAGCGATGATGGCACCCTGGTGCGGAAGGTTGATCAGGTACAGCCCGGTGACGCCCTGCGGGCCCGCGTCGGCGACGGCGTGATCGACGTGCAGGTCAAGTAAAGGGGTTCGGCAGGGCTGCGCCCTGCACCTGCCGGAGCTTCAATCAAAGGTCGAAGCAACAGCAAAAGCCGGCTATCCGTGGATGGCGGGGCGATGTCGGAGTGCGGGGACGCCGCAAGTACATCCCTGTAGGCTTGGCAGCCGCTTGCTTGTGTGCGCTTTCCTGCGCACACGGCAAGACCAGGGTTGGGCGTCCTGCCCAACCCGCCCGAGGCATGCCTCGGGCCCATGCGGCTGACACCCCGCACTCCGACACCGCCCCACCTCTGACAGTTTTCCGCGATCGTGTAGATCCACGCCATGCTGGATGACTCTCCATCGGAATCGAATATTTCAAATCGAGATCGAAAAGCATCCACGCATCGCATGGATCTACCGTGTCGACCAAGGTCGACACCTACCAACAGCAGCAGAAATCTGTCGAAGGCGGGGTGGGTCCGGTTGCGGGGGCGTGAGCCGCATGGATGCGGCGACCGAGCTTACATGGGTGAGGGCGCTTTGCTTGCGAAGCACTGCTTCGCAAGCGCCCGAACGCACAGCCGCCCGCGGCTGGGCCGGGCCCCGGAGGGGGACTTGCAGCGGCCCCCGCAACCGGACCCACCCCGCCACCCCACGGAATGCACGCTGTTGCTGTTGCTGTTGCTGTTGCTGTTGCTGTTGCTGTTGCTGTTGCTGTTGCTGTTGCTGTTGCTGTTGCTGTTGCTGTTGCTGTTGCTGTTGCTGTTGCTCTGGCTTCGGCAGGTGCAGGGCGCAGCCCTGACGAACAACCCCCTACTTTGCCTGCTCGCAGAACTTCTGCCGGTACTCGAGCGCCTTCGGCATCAGTGCCTGCAGGTTCTGGATGCGGGTGCCCGGATTCGGGTGGGTGGAGGCGAACTCCGGCGGCGCCTGGCCGCCACTGGCCTGGCCCATGCGCTGCCACAATGGCACTGCCTCGCGGGGATCGAAGCACGCCGCTGCGGCCAGCATCAGCCCCACTTCGTCGGCCTGCGTCTCGTGGCTGCGCGCATAGGGCAGCAGATAGCCGTAGCCCATCGCCGACATCATCATCTGTTGCTGCTGCGCATCCATGCCGCTGGCGGCACCGGCCATCTGCCCGATCTGGGTCAGCTTCTGCTGCGCCATCCGCTGCGCACCATGGCGCAGCAGCGCGTGGGCGATCTCATGGCCCATCACCACCGCCATCGCATCACGCGTACGCGCCACCGGCACCAGGCCGGTGTAGACCGCCATCTTGCCGCCCGGCAGGCAGAACGCATTGGCCTGCTCGGACGGGATCACATTCACTTCCCACTGGAAATCCCGCGCGAAATGCGCCGGCTGCACGCCGTGCTCCTTTGCCAGCGCGGTCTCCACCACATCCACCTTGGCGATCAGGCGCTGCGCGATGTCGCGCACATCGCGCGCGATCGGCGCATTCGGATCCATCGGCCGTTCCTGCGAGAGGATCTGCTGGTAGGCCTGCAGACCGAGCGCGGTCTCCTGGCGCGCATCCAGGCTGCTGTCGATCATCACCTTCTCGCCGGTGTAGGGATCGACGGTGCGATTGGAGAACCAGTAGAACCCCGCATAGCCCGCCGCCAGCAGCAGCACCCACCAGCGGATGTTGCCGAACAGGCCGCGTCGCTGCGGGCCTTGGGGCGAGCGGGAAAAGGGATCGTTGCGCATCGGTGGTCTTCCAGCAGACCCCGCCGGCTGGCGGGCACGGCGCAATCTTAGTGCGCGGACGCCAGCAGCGGGTGAAGCCCGATGCCGCTCAGATGCCGCGCACCAGACGGAAGCCGATGCGCGCATTGGTGGTGTCCGAATCCTGCGATTGCCGCCAGGCCGCACGGGTCTGCTCGGGCGCATTGGCCCAATTGCCGCCCCGGATCACCCGTGACCGGCAGCCCGGGTTGAACCAGGCGACACCGTCGGACGGCGCACGCCGGTAGCTGGCGTGCCAGCAGTCGGCCACCCATTCGCTCAGATTCCCGGCCATGTCGTGCAGGCCGAAAGCATTGGCCTGGAAACTGGCCACCGGCGCCGGTCCCCACCAGCCATCGCCATAGCCGATGAAAGCGTTGTGCCAGTGCCGACCCGAAGGCGAGACGTCCTTGCTGCCGGTGAAATTGCCGCTGCCCGGCGGCGGCGTACCCGCGTCTCCCCAGGGGTAGCGGCCACTGCTCCCGGCGCGCAGCGCATATTCGAATTCGGCCTCGCTCGGCAGCCGGTAGCTGCGTCCGGTCTGCTCGGACAGCCATGCCGCGTAGTTCTCGGCATCCCGCACGCTGACATGCATCACCGGCGAGTTGCCCAGTGCGCGCGCGCCATCGTAATCCGAACGCCAGTCGACGCCGCTACGGCGGATGAAATTGCCGCTGCGCTCGTCATAGACCACCGAGTGGCCGCGCCGGGTCGCACGTGGTCGTGCATTGGTCGACTTCACATAGCGCTCGAAATCGCCGACGGTAACCTCGGTGATCGCCATCGCGAAGCCGCGGTCAAAGCGAACGTAATGGGAGGGGCGCTCGGCGTCGGTGGAGCCGGGCTCGGCATCACCCGCGCCCATCTGGAAGCCGCCATGCGGCACAACCACCATCTGCGGACCGCGCCCACCATCACGCATCGCGTCGCTGAACACCTGACCCGGGCGGAAGCTGCCGTAATGGGTGGCCAGATCGATGCGTTCGCGCAGCTGGGCCACCACCGCATCCCCCGGCAAGGCGATGCGCAGGGCCTCGGCCAGCTTTTCGCGCGCCGGCTTCAGCCCCTGCGGCGTCGCCAGCTCGCGCAGGCCCTCATCACGCAGCTGCAGCAGCGCGGCGGCGCGGATCTGCTCGATGCGCTCGAAGGCATCGGCAATGGTCGGTGACGAGTCACGGACCTTGCTGGCTTCGGCCAGCCAGGTGCCCGCACTGGCAAAGTCGCGCACGCGCGCGGCGTCCTCGGCCCGGCGGATCAGGCCACTTTCGGCCGCCGCCAGGCCCTGCCGCGCCCGGCTGTTGTGTTCGTCCAGAGCCAGCGCTTCACGGAAGTTGCCGATCGCACCGTCACCGTCCTCACCGATCCGCCCCGACCGCAGGTCTTCCTCGCCAGCACGGTTATAGGCCACCACGCGCTGGGCGAGCTCCACCCGGCCCTGCAGCGCGCGCACCTTCTCATCCTTCGGCGCCAGGGTCAGCAGCACCAGCGCCTGGCGACTCGCCTCGGCCAGCGCCTCGCGCTGCCGCAGTGGCCGAACCAGCAGGGCATCGGCCTGCTGCTGCAGGCGCTGGCGAGCACGCTGCAGGCCGCTGCGGGCGAGGCGGTCATCCGGGTCTTCCTCCTGCACCGCCAGCCACAGCGGAACCGCCGCGTCGGCGTCTTCGTACAGGTGCCCTTCGCTGAACGCCTTCTCGGCTGCGCGGCGCAGCTGGGCGACGCTGCGGCCCTGCCGGTCGACCCGTGGCGGTGTCCACCGCTGCACGTCCTCGGTGGCATCCTCACCGGCAATGGTGACGCTGCCCTGCCCGGCCCCCGGTGTCGGCTCCGCCAGTGAGCCTTCCTGCGGCCGCGCGTCTTCGCCAGCAGCCGGCCCCGGCTCCGGTGTCGCCGAGGGCGACGGTGTGCAACCGGCCAGGGCCACGGCCAGAGCGGTGCACAGCACGGACGACAGCGGAAAACGCAAGCAGGATCTCCTTCGGCACGGACGCGGACCGACGTTAGGCTATTCTCCCCTGCCTGAGCAAACCCGAGTAGTAGGCCCTGACCCGTGGCAACCTGGATCACCACCCCCGCCGAGCTGGATGCGTACTTCCAGCAGCGTCCGGCCCGCATCGGCCTGGACACCGAATTCATCCGTGAACGCACGTTCTGGCCGCAGTTGGCTCTGGTGCAGATGGCGGTCGGGCAGGACATCCTGCTGATCGATCCGCTGATTCCCGGCATGACCGAAGCATTGGCGCCCTGGCTGGCCGATGAATCGATCATCAAGGTGATGCACAGCGCCAGCGAAGATCTGGTCGCCTTCAAGTGGGCCTGCGGCGTGTTGCCGCGACCGCTGTTCGACACCCAGATCGGTGCCTCGCTGGCCGGTATCGGTGGCGGCATGGGTTACCAGAAGCTGGTTGCGGAGATCACCGGCGTGGCGCTGGCCAAGGGCGAAACCCGTTCGGACTGGATGCGCCGTCCGCTCTCGGAATCGCAGCTGCAGTACGCCGCCGACGACGTTGAGCACCTGTTCGCGCTGCATGACGCCATCGATGCCAAGTTGCAGGCGCTGGGCCGCCAGCAGTGGCTGCACGACGACGGCGAGCGCCTGCTGGCCAGCGTCGCCAATGACGAGGACCGCTGGCCGCATCTGGCGATGCGCTCAGCGCAGTTTCTCGATGCTCCCGCGCAGCGCCGCCTGCTGCGCCTGCTGCGCTGGCGTGATGTGCAGGCACGCAGCAGCGACCGCCCGCGCAGCTGGATCCTGGACAACGAACTGGCCGCCACGCTGGCACGCACGCCACCGGCCGATGCCGCCGCGCTGGCCACGCTGTTTGAACAGTTCCCGAAGGCACCGCGCAAACTCGCTGGCGCGGTGTGGCAGGCGCTGGACACGCCGCTGGCCGATGAGGCCGAGGCACCGCTGGCATTGCCCGCCAACGACACCAACAAGCAGGCACTGAAGAGGCTGCAGGACGCCGTTGCCGAGCGCAGCCGCGAGCTGGGCCTGCCGGATGGCGTGCTGGCCTCGCGCAAGCATCTGGAAAGCTACCTGGAGCGCCGCCAATGGCCGGCCGCACTGGCGGGCTGGCGCCAGCAGGAGCTGGAGTCGCGGCTGCAGGCGCTGCTGCCGGCACGTTGAAGCGCCGAGCACGGCGCCGGATTGCGATCCGGCTACCGTCGAAGGCCATGAAAAAGGGCGACCCGGATCACCGGGCCGCCCTTTGCATTCCAGCAGTGCGATGGCGTGAAGACCCGCCACCGTGGCAACGCCTTACCAGTTCATGTTCAGCGAGACACCGACGGTGCGCGGTTCGTTGTAGACCGCAGCCATATAGTTCTCGATCACACCCTTGAGGTTCTTCTCGTTGGTGATGTTGCGCGCGAACAGCGCCACTTCGTAGGCACCGTAGTTGCCCGAGTAGCCGATCTTCAGGCCGCCTTCGAAATCACCCTTGGAGTTGAACTCCTTGCTGTCGTACAGCACGAAGCTGGTGTAGCCCTGCTTGTTCCAGTCGGTGGAGACGAACATGGTGCCCGCGTCGCTGACCGGGAAGTCGTAGCGGGCGGCCAGGTTGACGTTGTACTTCGGCGCGTTCGGCAGCGGGTTGCCGTCGATCTGCGCGAAGGTGTTGGCACCGACCTTGATGGTTGGGTCATTCACCGTGCACACCACCTGGCCGTTGAGGCCGCAGACCTGCGCGTAGACGCGCTTGTCCTTGATCTCGCTGTGCAGCAGGCTCAGGCCGGCGCTAAGGGTCAGGTTCGGGATCGGGCGCAGCTCCATGTCCGCTTCGAAACCATAGGCCTTGGCCTTGTCGGCGTTGAACAGCACGCCGTTGCCGTCCGAATCGTTGCCGTTGAGCTGGATGTCGTTGACGGTGTAGGTGAACGCGGTGGCGTTCAAGCGCAGGCGGTTGTCCCACAGGCTGCTCTTCACGCCCGCTTCCCAGGACAGGATGGTCTCGGAATCGGCGGTGGTGAAGTCGGCATTGAACACGGCCGAGCGGCCCTGGATGGTCGGGCCGCGGAAGCCGCGGGCGACCTTGGCATAGACGCTCACGTCCGGCGTGATCTGATACATCGCGCTCAGATCCCAGCTCGGGGTGGTGTCGGACATCTTGACGTCGGTGCGGCCCTTGTAGGTGACCACGCCAGCGGCAGTGTCAGCCGTCTTCAGCAGGCGGGTGTGCTTCTCGTCCCGGGTCTGGCGCAGGCCGGCCGTGACGGTGAACTTGTCGGTGAAGGCATAGCTCAGCTGGCCGAAGCCGGCCCACGAGGTGTTCTTGTTGCGCAGGCGCACCCAGTTGTTCGGGTTGCGGGCCGCGCCCTGCAGGAACCAGGCGCGCTGGTAGAAGTCGGTGGTGTCGCTGCCGTTGAAGTAGAAGGCACCGGCCTGCCACTGCAACGCGCTGTCGTCATGGCTGGCCAGGCGGAATTCCTGGGTCCACTGGTCCAGGTCACGGATGCGGCCCATCGACTGGCCGTAGCCGTTCGGCACGCCGTTCACCGGGAAGTTCACCGCGGCGCCACCGTCGGTGTCGCCACGGCTGTAACCGGAGGTGGTCTCGTAGGCGGTGATCGAGGTGAAGTCGATCGCGCCGAAGTCGTAACGCGCCTTCACCGAGCCGCCGTAGGTCTTGTAGGCCTGCGGGTTGTTGTCGGCTTCGTCGTAGGCGACCTGGTCGCGCGGCACGTCGGTCTTGTTCGAACCCTTGGTCAGCGCACCGCGCAGGAACAAGGTCGAGGTGCCTTCGTAGTCACGGGCGTGGGCCGAGGCCAGGATCGAGAACTGGTCGCTCGGGGTCAGCAGCAGCTGCGCGCGTACGTTGCGGTCATCGAAGCCGCCCATCGCGTTCTTCTTCGGGCTGACCGTGCCGTCGGCACTCGGGCCCTTGTAGGTGTTGTCGACGTAGTCATCGCGGTGCTGGTACAGCGCCGACACGCGGAACGAAGCGATGTCGTTGATCGGGCCGCCGAAGCCGCCGTCGATCGACACGCTGTTGTAGGTCGCGTAGCTGGCGCTGACCCGGCCGGTGTAGTCCTGGGTCGGCTTCAGGGTGTCGAACTTGACGATGCCGGCGGTGGTGTTGCGGCCGAACAGCGAGCCCTGCGGGCCACGCAGCACTTCCACCTGGTCCACGTCATAGACCGGGTTGGACTTCAGCACCACGTGCTCCAGCACCACATCGTCCTGTATGATCGACACCGGCTGCGAGGCACCCAGGTAGAAGTCGATATTGCCCAGGCCACGGATATAGAAGCGCGGGAAGATGCGGCCGGTGGTGGTTTCCGCATACAGGCTCGGCACGCGGCCGGACAGTGCCAGCAGGGTGTCGTCGCCGCCGGCGGTGAAGTCGCGCATGCGCTCGCCCTGCACCACGCCCACCGAAACCGGCACTTCCTGCAGGTTCTGCTCACGGTGTTCGGCGGTCACGGTGATCGTGTCCAGGCCGGTCGGGGTCGGCGCGCTGTCCTGCGCGGCGGCACCGAAGCTGCCGACCAGGGCCAGGCCGGCACAGGCCAGGGCCAGCGGATGGCGGCGGAAGGAAGCGAAGGAAGACGACAGACCCGACAGGCGGCGGGAATCGGAATGGGAGGGCATGGAATGCTCTGAGGAGGCGTCCGTGCGGCCTGCGCGAGCCGGGCGGCAAAAAGGGGGAAAACTGCGCAAGCGGCCATTATCCCCCAAATTGTTACGATTTCGTTGCGCGGCACCCGAACCCGGCGAAACAAGCGGTTTCGGCACAGTCCGCCGGCACCACCTTGGGGTCAGCTCCGTTCTCCCAAGGAAAACGGATCTGACCCCGAAGCTCCTGGCAGCCGGGTCAGCGCGACATCGACCCTCGCAAGTCGCCCGCATGCGCGCTGCGAAACCAGCTCTCGCCTTTACTTCTACGGCGCCACGGCTTCGCGGAACGACTGCTCATTGCTGCCGCCCCCGGCATTGCCTTGCGCAACGCCTGGTCTCTGTCGAATTCGCCCTGCTGCGCCAAGCACTGGCCCGAATCCGGCCTGCACGGCGGTGGATCCAGGCCTTGCGTCGTCCCTGCCCGGTGCTTGGCAAGCCCGGCAGGCAGCGCTACACTGCAGCCTTGCCGTGGGGCCATAGCTCAGCTGGGAGAGCGCGTCGTTCGCAATGACGAGGTCAGGAGTTCGATCCTCCTTGGCTCCACCACTAATCAGAAGAACCCGTAGATCCTGGCGATCTACGGGTTTTTTCTTGTCTGGAATCCGCCTAGCCGGGTTCCTGGCCGCCATCCTTGCGGCGCGGGCTGCGCGAATGCGCATCACGCACCTGTTGGTCGCACTGGCCCAGCCGCTGCTTCGCCACGTTGTCCTGCTTCCGGTCCTGGCGGCTTTCCTGGATGCCCTGCTTCGGGTCCTGATCCTTGTCTGGCTCGTTCATCTGATTGCTCCCTCATCGGCATCAGGCCGACGTTCTGCCCCACGCTAGAGGCCGGCGGGTAATCCACAGGTCAGTCCCGCGCCAACAGCGTGTGCACGAACCCACTTGCTGCGACGGTGAACGCACGCCCAGAATCCGATGCAGCACGAATTCCGCGGACACCCATGCCCCCGCCCGCCCAGCACGCGGCGCCCACCGTGCCGATGAACTTCAATCCAACCGACGGCAGCATCCAGCTCGGCACGCTGCCGAACCTGATCTGTCCCAGCCTCTCACTGCAGGAGGCGCGCATCGCCTTCGCCACGCTGACGCATGGCGAGCGCGATGTCGGCACCGGCTACGTCTGGCTGAGCCTGCACCGGCTCAGCCTGGGCGGTGCACCCGCTGGCATCAGCCTGTGCTTCCACGGGCAACAGCTCGACAGGGTGACGATGGGTGTCGATCTGCCTGATGCGACACTGGAAGAAGGCTGGCCGACCCAGGCCGCGATCGATGCCGAAGTGGCTTTCATGCGGCGCACCTTGGCCACGGCACTGGGGCGCAAACTGGCAGGCGGCCACGCCCGCTTCAGCTGGGGCGAGGCCTGGGCCCGGTTCGACCCGAAGGGATTCATGGCCAGCAGCGGCATCCGCTACTCGCCTCGCACGTGACGGCGCTCAGGTTCGGGTGATCGACACGCCGCCTTCAACGCGCATTGCGGTACCGGTAACGAAGCTGCTTTCATCGCTGGCCAGGAACAACGCCGCATTGGCGATCTCTTCCGGCTCGGCCATGCGCTTGAGTGCATGCAGCGAGCGCACGAAGTCGCGGGCATCGCCGGTCGGTGCGGCCTGCCGGCCCATTTCGGTATCGGTGCCACCGGGCAGCAGCACGTTGCTGCGCACGCCGCGCACGCCGTATTCGGCCGCGATCACCTGGCTCAGGCCGATCAGCCCCGCCTTGCTCGACGCATAGGCCGCCATGCCCGGGAAGCCGACGGTGTGGCCGACGAAGGTGCCGACAAACACCAGCGAGCCACCGCCGCGTGCCAGCAACGCCGGCAACTGGGCGCGTGCGGCGTGGAAGGCGGCATCGAGATTGGTGGCCATCACCTCGCGCCACGCATCCACCGGGAACTCTGCTGCCGGTGCACCGGGCCCGAGCATGCCGGCATTGTTGAGCGCGATGTCCAACCCACCGAATGACTGCTGGGCCAGTTCCACCAGCGCCGGTGCCGTGGCCGGATCAGCCACGTCCGCGGCATGCACCACCACCTCGCCACCGGCGGCGCGGATCTGCTCGGCCAGCACCTGCAGCGGCTGTGGGCGTCGTGCATTGAGCACCAGCTTTGCCCCTTCGGCAGCAAAGCGCAGCGCGCTGGCGCGACCGATGCCAGCACTGGCACCGGTGATGAGGGCGATCTTGTTGTTCAGGCGCATGAGGGTGGTACCGGTTGTGGAGTGGCCACCACGATGCCGCGCCTCTCGCCTGCCGACACTCCGTTTCCGGGCCTCCCGACCCGGTGCAGGAAACGGAGTTTCCGTAGAACCGGCACGTGCCAGAATCCATCCATGGACAGCACCGCCACCACCGCTCCCGATGCCCGCGTCGAACGGGTCTGCCGCCATCTGCAGGCCAGCCTCGACGAGCCCTCGCTGCAGGCGTTGGCCGCCATCGCCGGCTGCAGCCCGACCCGGCTGCATCGCCTGTTCAAGCAGGCGACCGGGTTGACCCCGAAGCAGTACGCTGCAGCGCTGCGCGCCGATCGCCTGCGCAGCGAACTTCAGCAGAAGGAACGCATCACCGACGCCTTCCACGATGCCGGCTTCGGCTCCAGCGGACGCTTCTACGAGAACGCGCCGAAGCTGCTGGGCATGACGCCGAAGCAATGGCGTGCCGGTGGTCGCGGCGAAGTCATCCACTTCGCGCTTGCCGAAAGTTCGTTGGGCAGCGTGCTGGTGGCCAGCAGTGCCACCGGCGTGGTCGCGATCCTGCTCGGCGACGATCCGGAAGCGCTGCTGCAGTCACTGCAGCAGCGCTTCCGCCAGGCCGAACTGGTCGGGGCCGACAGCGGCTATGAGCAACTGGTGGCACAGGTGGTGGGCCTGGTCGAGGATCCCTCGCGAGGCGCCACGCTGCCGCTGGACATCCGCGGCACGGCGTTCCAGCAACGTGTATGGCAGGCGCTGCAGCAGATTCCGCGCGGACAGACGGCCTCATATGCCGAAATCGCCGCGCGTATCGGCGCGCCGCGATCAAGCCGCGCGGTGGCACGCGCCTGCGCAAGCAATCCGCTGGCCGTGGCGGTGCCCTGCCACCGGGTGGTGCGCCGCGACGGCGACCTGTCCGGCTATGCCTGGGGCGTGGCACGCAAGCGCGAACTGCTGCGCCGGGAAAAGGTCGCCAATGGCTGACGCGACCCGCAAGCCGCCGACCTTGTCCGGCACCGGCCAAGCCCTCAGTCCAGCTTCACCACCAGCTTGCCGAAGTTGTGCCCCTGCAGCAGCCCGAAGAACGCCTCCGGTGCATTTTCCAGCCCTTCCACCACATCCTCGCGGTACTGGATGCGGCCCTCGCGCAGCCACTGCTGCATCTCGCGCTCGAAATCCGGCCACAGGTGCTTGAAGTCGTGCACGATGAAACCGCGCACGATCAGGCGCTGGCGCAGGATCTGGCTGAACAGCGCCGGCAGGCGGTCCGGGCCAGGCTGCGCGACACCACGATCGTTGTAGGTGGCGATGGTGCCGCACACCGGAATGCGGGCGAAGTCGTTGAGCAACGGCAGCACCGCGTCCAGTACATGGCCCCCGACGTTCTCGAAGTACACGTCGATACCCGCAGGTACCGCCGCGCGCAGCTGCTCGGCAAAATCAGCCGCGCGATGATCCAGCGCCACGTCCACGCCCAGCGTCTGCAGATAGGCACGCTTGGCCTCGCCACCGGCGATAGCCACTACGCGCGCGCCCTGCAGCTTGGCCAACTGCGCCACGGTCGCGCCGACCGGCCCTGTTGCGGCGGCCACCACCAGCGTCTCTCCCGGCTGCAGGCGGGCGATTTCATGAAGGCTGGAGTAGGCGGTGAAGCCCGGCATGCCATGCACCCCCAGCGCCGTACTCAACGGCAGCCCGGCCGGGTCCAGGCGGCGGCCCAGCGCCTTGGCCGGCAGCACGGCGTGGGTCTGCCACCCGCCCGGCGCCAGCACCCGTTCGCCCACTGCGACCCCCTCGGCCCTGGATTGCACCACCTCGGCCACGGTCTGGCCTTCCATCACAGCCCCCACTGCCACCGGCGCGGCATACGACGGTCCCTCATCCATGCGTCCACGCATGTACGGGTCCAGTGAGAGGTAGCGATTGCGCAGCAGCACCTCGCCGTCGCCCAAGGGCGGCAGCGCGGCCTGCTCCAGGCGGAAATTGGCTGCGGTGGGCGCCCCCTGCGGACGCGACGCCAGCACGATGCGGGCGGTGGTCGATGAGTCGGACATGACGACGGTCTCTGCTGTTGCCAGCATCAGGAAAGGAACGCGGACACTACGCTGCAGCGTTCCCCCATGGCGGTCACGAAAACAGCGTTCCATGTCCGGTATCGGTGCCGTCCACGCGCAGGCCGCGCCACGCCGCGTTTGTCGATCACCGTGGCCCGCTGAATTCCGCCGCACGCGATGATCACCGCGCCGCCGCGCCCGGTTGAATCGGCATCCAGCGCGCCCCCGCTCCGCGACGGCGGATCAAGTACTTGCGCCTGCGCAGACGGCAATGTGAAGGTTTTTTGCCAAAATGCTTGCCGTAGGCGGCTGACCTCCGTAATATGCGCGTCCTTGGCAGCGACCTCGCTGCAATGAACTACGTGGCCGAGTAGCTCAGTTGGTAGAGCAGGGGATTGAAAATCCCCGTGTCGGCGGTTCGATTCCGTCCTCGGCCACCACGTTCGACAGCCTGCAGAAATGCAGGTCTTTTTTTCGGCAATCACGGTTGATCGTGGTTGCCACACAGTTTGGCCGAGTAGCTCAGTTGGTAGAGCAGGGGATTGAAAATCCCCGTGTCGGCGGTTCGATTCCGTCTTCGGCCACCATCTTTCGAGACCTGCAGAGATGCAGGTCTTTTTTTGTCCGTGCTTCGCGCACTGCACGAGTGGCGGATGCGGCGCCTGCGCACACGCCCGATTGACGAAACATTTACACCGGCATGCGCGGCGGCACCTACGCTCCAGACTCCTGCCTGGAGCCTGACGATGCCTCTGCGCCCCGCCCTGTTCGCCTGCCTGCTGCTGGCCGCTTTCCCGGTGATCGCCACTGAACCTGTGCGCGCGGTCGAGCGCCTGGACATCGATCGCTACGCCGGCCAGTGGCACGAGATTGCGCATCTTCCGGTCTCGTTCCAGAAGCAGTGCGTGGGCGAGATCACCGCCAACTACGGACTGCGCAGCGATGGCCGCATCAGTGTCACCAACGCCTGCCGCAACGGCGACGGTGAGCGCGTGGTCGCCGAAGGCGTGGCTCGCGCGGTGGCCGGCCATCCCGGCCAGTTGCAGGTGCGCTTCGCGCCGGACTGGCTGAGCTGGGTCCCGCTGGTCTGGGCCGACTACTGGGTGCTGGCGCTGGATCCGGACTATCAGTGGGCGCTGGTCGGTGAACCGGACCGGAAGTACCTGTGGATCCTCTCGCGCCTGCCGGAAATGGATCGCGCACGCTTCGAAGCGCTGAAAGAAAAGGCCGAGGCCATGGGCTACGACCTGCGCCCGCTGCGCCTGATGGCCCCGCTTCGCGATACGCCCGCCGATTGAACCGCGTTGCAACCGCGGCGCCGCGCACGCCCGGCCACCATCTTCACGCGCTACCCTCTGCGACGGGTCGCCACAGGCGATCCAAACGACCATACGCCATAGTATGCTTATTCAAACGCACCCCTCCAGAGGACTTGCGCCCATGCTCCACCGTTTCCGTATCGCCTTGATTGTCCTGTGCACCCTCGCCCTTGTTGCCTGCAACAACGGCATCGTCAAGCGTGTTTCGGAACCGGCGGCCAGCCTGCAGCAGCTCACCGTGCGTGCCGACGGCAACTGGACCGTGGCCCTGCGCCTGCAGAACTTCAGCTCGATGCCGATGACCTTCGATGACGTCTCGCTGGCGCTGACCGTCGGCGACAACGAAGCCGGCACCCTGCAGGCCAAGCCCGGCATCTCCATCGGCGGCACCTCCGCCGACGTCATCAATGTCGACCTCGTGCCCAGCTCGGCCGCGCGCCTGGTGGTGGCCGATGCGCTGGCCAGCAACCGCACCCTGGCCTATGGCCTGAAGGGAACGGTGGCGGCCACGCCGCAGGAGAAGAAGCAGCGCAGCTTTGACATCAGCAGCCGCAGCACCCTCAACCAGGCCCCCGGCCTGCCCGGCGTGCTGCGCTGAACCCGCCTTTCGTGGCGGCGCCCGGCGCCGCTCTCCCCTGCCCTGATCAAATCGAGACGTACCGATGAGCAGCTACACCGCCCCGCTTTCCGACCTCCGTTTCGCCCTGCACGACGTGCTCAAGGTCGAACCCCTGTTCGCCCGCCTGGGCTTCACCGACGCCACCGCCGACGTGGTCGATGCCGTGCTGGAGGAAGCCGGCCGCTTCAGCGCCACCGTGCTGGCCCCGCTCAACAGCGTCGGCGACGAGATCGGCTGCGTGCTCGACCAGGCCACCGGTGAAGTGACCACCCCGCCCGGCTTCAAGCAGGCCTACGACCAGTTCGTCGATGGCGGCTGGACCGGCCTGACCGCCTCGCCGGAGCTGGGCGGCCAGGGCCTGCCGCACACCCTGGGCGTGCCGCTGAACGAAATGATCAACGCCGCCAACCTGGCGTGGGGCAACTTCCCGCTGCTCTCGCACGGCGCGATCGAAGCGTTGAAGCAGCACGGCGAGGCCTGGCAGCACGAGGCTTTCCTCAAGCCGCTGATCGAGGGCCGCTGGACCGGCACCATGTGCCTGACCGAACCGCACTGCGGTACCGACCTCGGCCTGCTCAAGACCAAGGCCGAGCCGAACGCCGATGGGAGCTATTCGATCACCGGCACCAAGATCTTCATCACCGCCGGCGAGCATGACCTGACCGGGAACATCGTGCACCTGGTGCTGGCCAAGCTGCCCGACGCTCCTCCGGGTGCCAAGGGCATCTCGCTGTTCGTCACCCCGAAGTTCAAGGTCGACCGCGACGGCAACGTCGGCGAGCGCAACGCACTGCGCTGCGGCTCGATCGAGCACAAGATGGGCATCAAGGGGTCGGTCACCTGCGTGATGAACTTCGATGGCGCGCAGGGCTACCTGGTCGGCCAGCCGCACAAAGGCCTGCAGGCGATGTTCACCATGATGAACACCGCGCGCCTGGGGGTCGGCCTGCAGGGCATCGGCCTGTCCGAGCGCGCCTACCAGAACGCGCTGAAGTACAGCCGTGAGCGCCTGCAGTCGCGCGCCCTGAGTGGTGCCAGGTTCCCGGACAAGCCGGCCGACCCGATCCTGGTCCACCCGGATGTGCGCCGCATGCTGCTGACGGTGAAGTCGCTGGTCGAAGGCAGCCGCCTGCTGGCGCTGCACGCCGCCACCCTCATCGACGTTGCCCACCATGCCGAGGATGCCGCTGAGCGCGAGCGCGCCGACACCCTGGTGAGCTTCCTGACCCCGATCTCGAAGGCCTGCCAGACCGAATGGGGCATCGAGAACACCTACAACGCCCTGCAGTGCTTCGGTGGCCACGGCTACATCCGCGAACACGGCATGGAACAGCTGGCCCGCGATGCCCGAATCACCACGCTGTATGAAGGCACCACCGGCATCCAGGCGCTGGACCTGATCGGCCGCAAGACCGCGTCCAGCCAGGGCGCCGGCCTGAAGCTGATGCTGGCCGAGATCGAAGCCTTCGCCAAGGAACACGAGGGCAACGAAGCGCTGGCCGAGTTCATTGGCCCGCTGCGCGCCAAGGCCGCCGAATGGGGCAAGCTGACGATGGACGTGCTCCAGCGCGCGGCCGCCAGTCCGGACGAACTGGGCGCGGCCAGCTACGACTACCTGTTCTATTCGGGTTACGTGGTGCTGGCCTACTGGTGGGCCCGCAGCGTGGCCGCCGCCGATGCCAGCGCGCACGGCGCCGCCTTCGCCCAGGGCAAGCGCGAGACCGCGCGGTTCTACTTCGCCCGCGTGCTGCCGCGCACCCTCAGCCACGCCGCCGCGATCCAGTCCGGCGCCGCCCCGCTGATGGCGATGGACGACGAGCGATTCGGCGTCTGAGCCGGGCTGCCGCCCGGCACCCGCGGTAGTGCCGGCCGCTGGCCGGCAACCGCAACAGCAACAGCTGCATCCCGGTGGATGGCGGGGCGGTGTGGCCTGGCAGGACACACCGTAAACCCATCCATGGGGCTCGATGGCGCCATCCATGGCGCCAACGGTCCTGCCAGCCCACACCGCCCCGCCTTTGACAGTTTCCCGGTGACGGTTGGATGGGTCCTGGAATTGCGTGGGGTCATGGAGTCAGATCCGTTTTCCAACGGAAAACG
>NZ_JCAFSH010000005.1:0-193522 GCF_059369035.1 Stenotrophomonas sp. YJH_SMC_130 | reverse complement strand
TGTGGAACCACCCGATCCCATCCCGAACTCGGAAGTGAAACGCAGCTGCGCCGATGGTAGTGTGGCTCAAGCCATGCGAGAGTAGGTCATCGCCAGGGTTTACACCCAAAACCCCGCTGCTGACGCAGCGGGGTTTTTCTTTGTGCGCAGGAAACGTGGGTAGTGCCGACCGCTGGCCGGCAACCCGATGGCGTTACATCGCCCGGTAGATCCACGCCATGCGTGGATGCCGTCCACGAGGAAGCATTGCGCCAACCAAGGTTGGCCGCTACCAATCGATTGCCGGCCAGCGGCCGGCACTACCGGTAGATCCACGCCGTGTGTGGATGCGGCGCCAAACAGGGCTGGCCGCTCCTCACGGCAGGTCCGGAAGCGGACTTTTCCTGACCCATCACGCAAAAGCAGGCAAAAAAACGGCGCCCTGCGGGCGCCGTCTTGACCAGGATCGCATTGCAGGCCCGGATCAGGCGGCCCGCGGGACATCGTGCGGTTCCTGCTGGCGGAACACCGATACCGCCTCGGTAAGCGTCCCCGCCTGCGACTGCAGCTCGCGTGCGGCCGCGGTGGCTTCTTCCACCAGCGCCGCGTTCTGCTGCGTGGCCTGATCCATCTGCACCACGGTCTGGTTGATCTGCTCGATGCCGGTCGACTGCTCCTGCGAGGCCGCCGAGATCTCACGCATCAGATGGCTGACATTCTCCACGCCGCCGACAATGCCCTGCATCCGCTTGCCGGCGTCGGCCACCAGCTGGGCACCTTCGCCCACCTGCCGGCTTGCCTCATCGATCAGCTTCTTGATTTCCTGTGCAGCGGCGGCGGAGCGCTGCGCCAACACGCGCACCTCGCTGGCCACCACGGCGAAGCCACGACCCTGTTCACCGGCACGCGCGGCTTCCACCGCCGCATTGAGCGCGAGGATATTGGTCTGGAAGGCGATCCCGTCGATCACGCCGGTGATGTCGCCGATCCGCTTCGAGGCGCCTTCAATCGCCTGCATGGTGTCGACAACCCGCTGCATCGCGGTGTTGCCATCACTGGCGGCGCTCTGCGTGGACGCAGCCAGCTCACTGGCCTCGCGCGCATGCGCAGCATTCTGGCGCACGGTGGCGGTCAGCTCCTCCATCGAGGCTGCGGTTTCCTGCAGGTGCGCCGCCTGGCGCTCGCTGCGCTCGGACAGCGCACCATTGCCTGCAGCGATCTCGCTGGCGGCGGTACTGATCGAGGCTGCGCACTGCTGGATGCGGCCCACCATGCGCGCCAGCTGACCGGCGGTGGCGTTGGCATCGCGCTGGATCGCGGCGAAGGCACCGTGGTACTCACCGCGCATGCGCCGATCGAGATCGCCGTTGGCCAGCGCCGAAAGCATCTGCCGTACTTCATCGACGGTGCTGCCCAGCGTATCGAGCAGCTGGTTGATGCCACCGGTCAGGCCATCGAGGAAGCTGGCGCCTTCGGTCGCCTGCAGGCGCTGGCCCAGATCGCCGGCAGCGGCAGCAGCGACGATGCCGGCCACGGCGTTCTCAAGCGCCAGCTCCTGGGTACGGTCATGCCATTCCACGGCGAAGCCGAGGCGCATGCCCTGTGCATCGAACACCGGGGTGACCACCTGGGCGAAGTGCACCGGGCCGATCTGTACCTTGCCGTTGTGACTGGCCTGCAGGCCATTGAGGATGGCGCGGATGCGGTCCGGGTTGGCATGGAAGCGATGGATGCTGCTGCCGACCAGGCGTTCGGCATCGAAGTCAGGGAAGGCCTGGCGCAGTGTCGCCTGCTGGTTGCGCAGCAGAGCCACCACCGAGCGGTTCACATAGCGGATCACGTGATCGTTGTCGGCGATCATCATCGCGGTGCGCGAGGCATCCAGCGCCTGGCGGATCTGCGCATTCTCGGCATGCACCGCCGCCTCGAGACCACGCTGGGCCTGCACGTGGCGTGCAGTGTCGGCCAGGGCGTGGGCGAGTGAACCCGGTGCATAGGCGCTGGTGTCGGCATGTGCACCAAGATCGGCACCGGTGGCAATGTCGCGTGCCAGCGCGGCAAGCCGACGCGGGCCGTGGCCAAGGGCCTCGGTCTGCTGCCGAAGGCGCAGTGCGACCTGGCCGAGGAACAAGGTCAGGCCCGCGAACATGCCGGCCTGCAGCAGCGTTGGCCACGCGGCAGCGCCCGCCTGCAGCGGTGCCAGCAGCGCGAGCGTGCCGACGCCACCGGCCAGCCACACCGGAAGGCGATCGCGGTGGCCCAGCAGCACGCCCAGCAGCAGGGCAATCGGCAACGCCGGTGACAGGCCGGCGATCGCGCACAACACGGCCAGCTGCAGCGACAACAGCAATGCCAAGCCGTTGCGGGCGACGGCCCGGCCCGCCTGCGGTCCGCCGAACCACGCGGCTGGCAGCACGGCGACGGCCACCAACGCGGCGGCCTGCAGCTGCGGACCCCGCAGGGCCAGCACCAGGCCGGCCACCGCCAGTGCCGCACTGCCGATCAGCAATCGGCGGTCAGCGCGGTGGGCGAGCTGCTGCAGATGCGGCAGGCGGGCGGTATCGGGGGGACGAGTGGATGCAGCGGACATCGGCGACTCCTGGATCAGCAGACGGCTACGGCCACACGGTGACGCACGCACGAGTGCGTGGCCAGGGCATGGACCGGGAATTCGGGGAATGCGACGCAATCAACGTCGCGCAGACGGGGCGCCGTGACCACATCCTGTGGGTGACGGAGCAATGGAGCGGGCATGCGGACTTCCTTGCAGGACCAGACACACGCCGCAGGCCCGACCGGGCCCACGTGCTGCGGACGCAGTGGCCCGCAACCGATGTATCGGCCGCAACTGCGCAGAATGAAGTGCGCGGACGCTGCGACTCAGTCGGCGTTGTCGTTGCTGAAGAAGCGCAGGATCACCGGGGCGATGCGTGCCGGGTCTTCCATATGCAGGTGGTGGTTGCCGGGAAACACGGCCAGCCGTCCATCACGCAGGTGCTGCAGGCGATCGCTGCGCATCGGCTCGGGGTAGTAGGACTGTGCCGGCGTGGCATAGATCACCTGCGTCGGGCAGGCGATGGCCTGCAGCAGGTTGTCGATCTGGCCTTCGCTGAGGCGGATCGCGGTGGGCAGCATCAGGCGCGGGTCGCTGCACCAGCGGTAGCCACCTTCGACCGGTTCCACGCCGCGCTCGACCAGCAGCCGTGCGCAGGGTTCGCTGAGCTGGTTGGTCATCATCCGCGCGCGGATCGGCGCTGCCAGATCGGGAAACACGCGCAGCTGCTTGCGTGCCAACGCCCGCGTGGCGTTCACATGCTCGCGCAGGCGATGCGCCGTTTCTTCCTCGGGACCGCGCAGGCCGCCGAGTGCTTCGATCGCCACCAGCCGATCGACACGGTCGCTGACCGAGGCGGTGAGACTGGCGATGCCGGCACCCATTGAATGGCCGAGCAGGCTGAATCGGTCCCAGCCCAGCGCGTCGGCCACATCGAGTACGTGGCAGATCGCGGCGGCCGTGGTGTAGCTGGCACCCGCCGGCAGGTGCGCGCTGTGACCGTGGCCGGGCAGATCGATGGCAACCAGCTGCAACGCCGACAGGTGCGGCGCCAGCGGCACGAAGCTGGCGGCGTTGTCGAGCCAGCCATGCAGGGCCAGCACGCGTGGGCCGCCGCCGTGGTTGCGCAGGCCGGCGACGCGTGCGCCCCCGACCTGGAATTCAAACGGTTGCAGGCTCATGCCAGCGAGGACACGGCCAGCCGTGCCAGGGCGCGTGCATGCTCCGGCTCGGCGTTGAGGCAGGGGATGTAGCGCATCGTCGCACCGCGCTCGGCCAGTGTTTCGGTGAAGCCCAGCGCGACCTCTTCCAACGTTTCCAGGCAGTCGGTGGCGAATCCGGGGCAGACCACGTCGATCTGCTTCACGCCGGATTCGGCCAGCGCCCACAGGCTGGGCTCGGCATACGGCTGCAACCAGCGCTCGCGGCCGAAGCGCGACTGGTAACCCATCTGCCAGTCGTCCTTGTCCAGGCCCAGTGCATTGGCGATGGCCTGCGCACTGGCCTCGCAGCGCTGCGGATACGGGTCGCCCGCGTCGGCCAGGCGCTGCGGGATACCATGGAAGGAGAACATCAGTTTCTGACCGCGACCGTGCTGTTCCCAGTAGCGGCGGATCGAGCCGGCTACGGCCTCGACCCAGCCGGGATCGACCGAGTAATCCCGCACCAGGCTCACGGTCACGCCCGGGTTGCGGCGCTGCCACGCATCGACGCGGTCTTCGACCGAGGCGGTGGTGGTGGTGGAGTACTGCGGGTACAACGGCAGCACGACGATCCGGCGCGCGCCGTCGGCGGCCAGACGGTCGAGCTCGCCGGCCAGCGCCGGTTCGCCATAGCGCATCGCATGGCGCACCGTCAGGGTCGGCAGCAGGGCCTGCATGGCCTGCGCCAGCTGGCGCGTATGCACCATCAGCGGTGAGCCGTCGGGCAGCCAGACCTGGGCGTACTTGGCCGCCGACCGGCCGCTTCGCAGCGGCAGGATCAGCCCGCGCAGCAGCGGCTGCCAGAGCAGTGCCGGAATCGCGACCACGCGCGGGTCGGACAGGAATTCGGCCAGGTAACGGCGTACGGCGGGGGCCGTCGGCGTCTCGGGCGTGCCTAGGTTGACCGCCAGCACGGCGGTATCGGGTGCGTCGAGCATGGGCGGTATTGTCGCCTATCCGGCGCCGCACCGGGATGCAGGGTTCGGATTGCAGGCATAGCGCGCATCCATCAATGCGGGCAGGGAACGCTCATTGGGGATTCATGGCAACACCACTAATTTCAGTCACTTGCTATATCTTCCTATGGACTGACTTCTGGAGCCTGCCATGCGTCGCCCGATCCAAGCCCTGCTGATCGCCGCCAGCCTGCTGTCCAGCCAGGCCATGGCCGGACCGCAGGAAGACCAGCGCGCCCGCAACGCCGTGCGCGTGCTGGCTGAAATCCAGGAAATTCCTGAACAGGGCATTCCGGATAAATTGCTCGACGAAGGCCGCGCGGTCATCGTCATTCCCGACACGATCAAGGCCGGTCTGGTCATTGGCGGTCGCCGTGGCCACGGCCTGATGTCGGTGCGCATGCCCAATGGCGCCTGGTCCAACCCGGTGTTCGTGAAGCTAACCGGTGGCAGCATCGGCTTCCAGGCCGGCGTGCAATCTTCGGATGTGGTGCTGGTGTTCCGCAACGACCGCAGCCTGGACAATCTGGTCAACGGCAAGTTCACGCTCGGCGCCGATGCCGGCGTTGCCGCCGGTCCGGTCGGCCGCAATGCCGCCGCCGCCACCGACGGCCAGCTGAAGGCCGAGATCTGGTCTTGGTCGCGTGCCCGTGGGCTGTTCGCGGGCGTCGCGCTGGATGGTGCGGTGCTGCAGATCGACGATGCCGCCAACCTTGACGCCTACGGCAGCAACACCACGCCGCGCATGATCTTCGAAGGTCGCGCCGCCGGTGCGCCGTCGATGGACGTGGTCGCCTTCCGTGATCGTCTGGAAGAGGCCACCTACGCCGCCCGCAACAACCGCAACGGCAACGGTGGCAGTGCACCGCGTCCGGCGGCGACCCCGGCGGTTGCGCCGGCGCCTGTTCAGGCAGCGCCGGCCGCCCCAACCGAAGCCACCACCGCGCCGCTGCAGAACGTGCCGCAGAACCCGCCGCCGCAGCAGCAGGGCTTCCAGCCGGTCAACGACGGCGAAATCCGCACGGAAACGCTGGGCGGAAACTGACTTTCGTCACGCGCGCCGGCTAACACCCGGTGCGCTATGCTCGACAGCCTGATCACTAACGTAACGAGCGTCTTTATGGGCAGTTTCAGCATCTGGCATTGGTTGGTCGTGCTGGCCATCGTCCTGCTGGTGTTCGGCACCAAGCGCCTGACCAGTGGCGCCAAGGACCTCGGCTCGGCGGTCAAGGAATTCAAGAAGGGCATGCGCGACGAAGACAAGCCGAACGCGCAGCTGGGCGATGAGTCGCGCAGCCAGGACGCCTCGCGCACCGCGCAGGACGAGCACGACCGTAACGCTCGCTGATCCGGAGCGGTTGCGGTGTTCGATATCGGCTTCAGCGAACTGCTGGTGATCGCGGTGGTCGCCCTGGTGGTGCTCGGTCCCGAGCGCCTGCCCAAGGCGGCCCGCTTCGCCGGCCTGTGGGTGCGCCGTGCCCGCAATCAGTGGGATTCGGTGAAACAGGAACTGGAGCGCGAACTGCAGGCCGAGGACATCAAGCGGCAGATGCAGGACGTGCGCCAAGGCATGCAGGACACCGAGAACCAGCTGCGCGCCAGCGGTGAAGCGATCCGTCGCGAAGCGCAGCAGGCGCAGCAGCAGGGCGATACGCTGGCGCAGGAGGTTCGCGCACCGGCGCCTGCGGATCTGCCGCCGCATATGAGCGCTGCGCCCGATGCCGATGCGCCGGCACAGGAGAGCGTTGCTCCCGAGCCTACGCCGGCGACACCCCCTGAAGCCGGTGCTCCGACGCCGCAGCGCACGGAGCGCCAGCCATGAGTGAACAGGATTTCGGCGAAAGCTCGCTGGTCGAACATCTGGTGGAGCTGCGCGGCCGCCTGGTGCGCGCACTGCTGGGCCTGGGCGTGGTGCTGCTGGCGCTGCTGCCATTTACCCAGAAGCTGTACAACGCGCTGGCCGAACCGCTGGTCTCGCAGCTGCCCAACGGGCAGACGATGATCGCGACCAATCCGGCCGGAGCCTTCTTCGCGCCATTGAAGCTGACCTTCTTCGTGGCCCTGTTCGTGGCGGTGCCGTGGCTGCTGTACCAGCTGTGGGCCTTCGTCGCCCCGGGGCTGTACGCGCGTGAGAAGCGCCTGGCGGTGCCGCTGCTGGTGTCTTCGGTACTGCTGTTCTACACCGGCTGTGCCTTCGCCTACTTCCTGGTGCTGCCGGCGGTGTTCCATTTCCTGACCACCTTCAGCCCGGACGTGATCGCGATCACCCCGGATGCGAATGCCTACCTGGATTTCGTGCTGGCGATCTTCTTCGCCTTCGGTGGCAGTTTCGAACTGCCGGTGGCGATGGTGATCCTGGTCCTGCTGGGCTGGGTGACGCCGCAGCAGTTCAAGGAAGGCCGTGGTTACGCGATCGTCGGCATCTTCGTGCTGGCGGCGGTGCTGACCCCGCCGGACGTGGTTTCGCAGCTGATGCTGGCGATCCCGATGTGCCTGCTCTACGAGCTGGGCATCCACGCCGCACGCTGGCTGGTGCCATCGTCGGCGGTGAAGAAACCCGCCGCGTGATGCGGTAGCGCCGGGCCATGCCCGGCGTGCGGGGTGCGATGTGATGCCACCGCCGGGCATGGCCCGGCGCTACCGGTGGGACCGGTCAGGCGTGGAACACGTCGCTCGAGGTCGGCGTGGTCGGGACCGGCGGCGCCGCGCGGCTGCCACGGTGCACGAACATCTGCTTCCACGCGGCGTAGACCGCGCCGACATACAGCGGCATCAGCACCGTGGTCAGCACCAGCTGGGCGATGAAGGCGGCAGCCAGCGGGCCTCCGATCAGCATCGCGATCTGGATCACGATCACGAACAGGATGTAGATGCAGAACGCAGCGATCAGGCCGAGCACGGCGAACACGATCATCGCGCCGATGTTCTCGATGCAGCCCTGCAGGCTCAGGCGCAGCGCGTGCATGCCGCTCTGCTTGTCGAACACCACCAGCGCCGGCTGGGTGAACATCGCCAGCGAGAGCGCCACCGCGCTCAGGAACACCAGCAGCATCCACAGCGCGATGCGCTTGGCCGGCAGGTTGGCGACCAGCGCCGCGGCATCGTCCGGCTTGATCTGCTGGCCACTGCGGCTGATCTCTTCCATCTTGGTCATGACGTCGCTGAAGGCGGTGAAGCCTTCGCGGCCGATCATCATGAACAGCAACGCGCCCAGCAGCAGCACCGCCAGCACCTGGATCGCCAGCGGCACCAGCAGGTGGCTGACGCGGTGGTCGCGGATCGGCTGCAGCAGGTGCGAGGACAGGCCCGGGCGGCCTTCGTCGATCTCACCCACGGCGTAGAGCATGCCGCCGAACATGATCGGCGAGATGGCCAGGGTCATCACCTGCACGGCCATGCCGGCGGCGCCGGGAATCAGCGTCGACAACAGGGTGACCACCCAGCTCACCAGCAGCCAGGCCAGGCCGATCCGGGCCAGCTGCAGCGGCGCACGCCGATACAGCGAGAACGTATCCAGCAACCACTGGGCGCCCGCCGAGGCCGGCAGCTTGCGAATCTCTTTCATGGACATCCGGGAAGGACAGGAGGGGACGGGCGGTTGCCCGTGCCGCTGATTATCCCTGTTTTGCCGCCGGCTGGGCTGAAGACAGCCGCGCCTGTCGGACGAAGCGGCGCAGCAGCTGGCGGGCCAGCGGTGCGGCGCTGACTGCGCGCTCGATGCTGCGCGCGCAGCCGCCGTGGCGGCCGATGCAGTCGGCGCGGGCGCGCACGTAGCCGCGCATGTGGTGGGTGGCGAATTCGGGGTGGAACTGCACGCCCCACGCCTGGCGCCCCCAGCGGAACGCGTGGCAGCCATCCAGCGGCGAGCGTGCCAGCACCTCGGCACCGTCGGGCGCGCGCAGCACGGTCTGCAGGTGGGTGGCGTGGGCGGCAAAGTGCTGCGGCAGGCCCTGGAACAGCGGATCCTGTGCCGCCTGTGGCTGCAGCTCCAGCTCGATCGTGCCGGACTCGCGCCCGGCCGGATTGTAGGCCACCTCACCGCCCAGCGCATGCGCCAGCAGCTGGTGGCCGTAGCAGATGCCGAACACCGGCAGGCCGGCGTGGACGGTCTGGCGCAGCCACGCCGCGCTGCGCTCGCTCCAGTCGGCGTGGTCAGTAACGAAGGCGGCCGAGCCGGTCACCAGTACGCCGGCGAAGGCGCGCGGGTCGGGCAATGCGTCGCCATGTTCGACATCGACCACCACCGTCTCGTGCTCTTCCAGCCCGGCGGCGACGCGGATCCAGTGCGGAAAGCGCCCGTAGCGGCGCAGCGACGGTACCGGGCGGCCGGTTTCAAGGATCAGGAAGGGGGCTGGGTTCATCCGGGGGCGGCAGCACTGACAGGACTTCCTCGATTGTAGTCAGCCCCTGCGCCACCTTTTCAAGCCCGGCCTGGCGCAGGGTTCGCAGCCCTTCAGCGCGCGCGGCACGGGTGAAACCGGCCAGATCCATGTCGGCGCGGATCTGCCCGCGCAGCCGCGAGCCCAATGGCAGCAACTCATACAGGCCGATGCGGCCGAGGAATCCGGTGCGCCGGCACTCCAGGCAACCGACCGGACGACAGGGCGTGGCGGCATCTGGATATGCAGCCTGGCTATCAGCGAGCACCGCCCAGTCGGCAGCACCAAGGGTGTGCGGCTGCTTGCAGTGCGGGCACAGGGTACGCACCAGGCGCTGGGCGAGGATGCCGTTGAGGGTGCTGGCCAGCAGGTAGTGCGGCACGCCCAGGTCGAGCAGGCGGGTGACCGCCGACGGTGCATCGTTGGTGTGCAGGGTGGACAGCACCAGATGGCCGGTCAGCGACGCCTGCACCGCCATCTGCGCGGTCTCCAGATCGCGGATCTCGCCGATCATGATGATGTCCGGGTCCTGCCGCAGCAGGGTGCGCACGCCGCTGGCGAAGTCCAGGTCGATGTTGGCCTGCACCTGCATCTGGTTGAACTCGGGCGCGATCATCTCGATCGGGTCCTCCACCGTGCACACGTTCACGTCCGGCGTGGCCAGCCGCTTCAGCGTGGAATACAGGGTGGTGGTCTTGCCCGAGCCGGTCGGGCCGGTGACCAGCACGATGCCGTGCGGGCGCTCAACCAGTGCATTCCAGCCAGCGGCCTCCTGCGGGCTGAAACCGAGCTGGTCGATGCTCTTGAAGGCGGCATCGGGGTCGAAGATGCGCATCACGCACTTCTCGCCGAACGCGGTGGGCATGGTCGACAGGCGCATCTCGACCTCGCGGCCACCCGGCGAGCGGGTCTTGATGCGGCCGTCCTGCGGGCGCCGGCGCTCGGCCAGGTCCATTCGGCCGAGTACCTTGATGCGGCTGACCACCGCGGTCATCACCGCCGGCGGCACCTCGAACACCTTGTGCAGCACGCCGTCGATGCGGAAGCGCATGCGTCCCATCTCGCGGCGCGGTTCCAGGTGGATGTCCGAGGCGCGCTGCTCATAGGCGTACTGCAGCAGCCAGTCGACGATGTGCACGATGTGCTGGTCGTCGGCATTGACGTCGCCGGTGCGGCCCAGCTCGACCAGCTGCTCGAAGCTGGGCAGGGTGGTGTTGGCCTCGCCGCGGACGTCGCCGCGCGCGCCACGCACCGAACGGGTCACCCCGTAGAACTCCATGGTGTAGCGGTGCAGGTCGAGCGGATTGACCACCGCCAGCTCGATGCGGCGGCGGGTCAGGTGCTGCAGGTCGCGGCGCCATTCCTGCACCAGCGGCTCGCTGGTGGCCACCAGCACCCGTTCGGCATCCACTGCCAGCGGCAGGAAGCGGTGGCGACGGGCATAGGCGTGGGAGACCAGCGCGGTGACCGCAGCGACGTCGACCCGGGTCGGATCGATGCGCAGGTAGCGGCTGCCGGTGCGTTGGGCCAGCCATTCGGTCAGGCGTTCCAGGGTCAGTTCGCCGCCGTCGCGGGTGGCCAGCTTGAGGTTGGACAGCAGCACCAGCGGGTGCACTTCACTGGCATTGCGCGCGCCCTGTGCGGAAAACCGCATGCGCTCGCCCTCGTGCTCGGCGACCAGGCCGTCGGCCAGCAGCGCCGCACCGACCTGCTCGAAATGCAGGCGGCCCCACGGCAGCGGGACGCCGCCTGGCTCGCCGGGCGTGCCCACCGGCAGCCGATGTTCCATCTGCCTGCTCCTCCCGGGTACGGAATGCCCCGCAGGTCGGCCGTTATACTAGCGCACCCCCTTGCCGGCCAAGACTCGTACGCATGTCCGCGACCCCGACCGTTCCGATCACCTTCCAGGGCCTGATCCAGACCCTGAACCAGTTCTGGGCCCAGCAGGGCTGCGTGCTCATCCAGCCGCTCGACCTGGAGGTGGGCGCCGGTACCTTCCACCCGGCCACCTTCCTGCGTGCGATCGGTCCGGAAAGCTGGAACGCGGCCTATGTGCAGCCGTCGCGGCGGCCGACCGATGGCCGCTACGGCGAGAACCCGAACCGCCTGCAGCGCTACTACCAGTACCAGGTGGCGATGAAGCCGGCGCCGGACAACATCCAGCAGCTGTACCTGGATTCGCTGAAGGCACTGGGCATCGATCCGCTGGTGCACGACCTGCGCTTCGTCGAGGACAACTGGGAATCGCCGACGCTGGGCGCGTGGGGCCTGGGCTGGGAAGTCTGGCTCAACGGCATGGAAGTGACCCAGTTCACCTACTTCCAGCAGGCCGGTGGCCTGGAGTGCCGCCCGGTGCTGGGCGAGATCACCTACGGTCTCGAGCGCCTGTGCATGTACCTGCAGAACTGCGACAACGTCTATGACCTGGTCTGGACCTACGGCCCGGACGGCCAGCCGGTGACCTACGGCGACGTCTACCACCAGAACGAGGTGGAGCAGAGCACCTACAACTTCGAATACGCCGACGTGGACGAAATGTTCCACCGCTTCGATGCCTGCGAGCGTGAAGCGCAGAAGCTGGTGGAAGTGGGCCTGCCGCTGCCGGCCTACGAGCAGGTGATGAAGGCCAGCCATACCTTCAACCTGCTCGATGCGCGCCGCGCGATCAGCGTGACTGAGCGCCAGCGCTACATCCTGCGCGTGCGCGCGCTGGCCCAGGCGGTGGCCAAGGCGTATTACGAGCAGCGCGAGAAGCTGGGCTTCCCGGGTGCGAAGAAGGCCTGACCGCCTTCCTGCACCGTCCCGCTTTTCATCAACTACCCGGGGCGCCGGACGCGTTGCGCGCTGCGCCCCCACCACAGGATCGAACCGATGAGCCAATTGTCCCCCCTGCTGATCGAACTGGGCACCGAGGAGCTGCCGGTCAAGGCGCTGCCGGGCCTGGCCCAGGCGTTCTTCGACGGTGTTGTCGAAGGCCTGCGCAAGCGTGGCGTCGCGCTGGAGCTGGGCGATGCCCGCCCGCTGTCGACCCCGCGCCGGCTGGCCGTGCTGCTGCCGGGCGTCGGCCTGGAACAGCCGGAACAGCACAGCGAAGTGCTGGGCCCGTACCTGAACATCGCGCTGGATGCCGAAGGCCAGCCGACCAAGGCCCTGCAGGGCTTCGCCGCCAAGGCCGGGATCGACTGGACCGCGCTGGAGAAGACCACCGACAACAAGGGTGAGCGCTTCGTGCACCGCGCGGTGACCCCGGGCGCGAGCACCGCCAGCCTGTTGCCGGACATCCTGCGCGAGGCGATCGCGGCGATGCCGATTCCCAAGCCGATGCGCTGGGGCGATCACGCCTGGGGCTTCGCCCGCCCGGCACACTGGCTGGTGCTGCTGCACGGCGCCAATGTGGTCGAGGCCGAACTGTTCGGCCTGCAGGCCGGCCGCGCCAGCCGTGGCCATCGTTTCCACCACGACCAGGCCGTGTCGCTGGCGCAGCCGCAGGACTACGTTGAAGCGCTGCGCGCCGCGTTCGTGCTGGTCGACCCGAGCGAGCGACGGGCGCGCATCGTCGCCGAGGTCGAGGCCGCCGCAGCCGGGGCCGGTGGCAGCGCCCGCATCACCGAAGACAACCTGGAGCAGGTGGTGAACCTGGTCGAATGGCCGTCGGCGGTGCTGTGCAGCTTTGAACGCGCGTTCCTGGCGGTGCCGCAGGAAGCGCTGATCGAGACAATGGAGATCAACCAGAAGTTCTTCCCGGTGCTGGATGCCGCCGGCACGCTGACCGAGAAGTTCATCGGCATTGCCAACATCGAATCGAAGGACGTGGCCGAAGTGGCCAAGGGCTACGAGCGGGTGATCCGCCCGCGCTTTGCCGATGCCAAGTTCTTCTTCGACGAGGACCTGAAGCAGGGCCTGGTGCCGATGGGCGACGGCCTGAAGACGGTGACCTACCAGGCCAAGCTGGGCAGCGTGGCCGACAAGGTGGCGCGCGTGGCCGCACTGGCCGAAGTGATCGCAGCCCAGGTCGGTGCCGATCCGGCGCAGGCCAAGCGGGCTGCCGAGCTGGCCAAGAACGACCTGCAGTCGCGCATGGTCAACGAATTCCCGGAATTGCAGGGCATCGCCGGCCGCCACTACGCCGTGGCCGGTGGCGAATCGGCCGACGTGGCGCTGGCCATCGACGAGGCCTACCAGCCACGCTTCGGTGGTGACGACATCGCGCTGTCGCCGCTGGGCAAGGTGCTGGCCATCGCCGAACGCGTGGATACGCTGGCCGGTGGTTTCGCTGCAGGCCTGAAGCCGACCGGCAACAAGGACCCGTTCGCGCTGCGCCGCAATGCGCTGGGACTGGCCCGCACGATCATCGAAAGCGGCTTCGAACTGGACCTGCGCGCGCTGATGGCCAGCGCCAATGCCGGCCTGGCCGCGCGCAACGTGCAGGCCGATGTCGGCGAGCTTTACGACTTCATCCTCGACCGCCTGAAGGGCTACTACGGCGACAAGGGCGTGCCGGCCACGCACTTCAACGCGGTGGCCGAGTTGAAGCCGGCCTCGCTGTACGACTTCGATCGCCGCCTGGATGCGATCGGCACCTTCGCCGCGCTGCCGGAGGCAGAGGCGCTGGCCGCGGCCAACAAGCGCATCCGCAACATCCTGCGCAAGGCCGAGGGCGAGATTCCGGCGCAGATCGACGCGGCACTGCTGCAGGAAGATGCCGAGCGCGCGCTGGCCGAAGCGGTGACCGCCGCCATCGATGACACCGGCGCCAGCCTGCACCAGAAGGATTATGTGGCGGTGCTGGCACGCCTGGCGCGCCTGCGTCCGCAGGTCGACGCGTTCTTCGATGGCGTGATGGTCAACGCGGAAGATCCGGCACTGCGTGGCAACCGCCTGGCGCTGCTGACGATGCTGGGCGAGCGCCTGGGCAAGGTGGCGGCGATCGAGCATCTGTCGAGCTGACGCCCGTATCGGTAGTGCCGGCCGCTGGCCGGCATTGCCCCCGATCTGTGGGTTGCCGGCCAGCGGCCGGCACTGCCGGAGCATCGCCGACGGATGTCTATCGGGGTCATTGCCGACATCGTGGACGATGCCGGCATCCTGATTGGTCGATTGCGACAATCGACGCCTTGCGGTGTATTTTGACCGCCACTTAACAACCGATCCCCAATGACGTGATGCATTTCGCATCGTCACCTCCGGTCGGTATGCTGTGCCGCATGCAGCCAAAGAAATACGCCCTGCCGCTGATGGTCCTGTCGCTGGCCGCCACTTCCGTGGTCCATGCGCGCGGCACCATCGACAAGGTGGACATCAAGGGATTGGACAAGGGCGACGACGCCGCAATCATCGAGAACATCCAGGAATCGCTGTCGCTGTACGACACGATCGGCAAGGAGCAGGGCGAATCGCGCCTGGAGTACCTGCTGTCGCAGGCCGAGCGGCAGACCCGCCAGGCGCTGGAGCCATTCGGGTACTACAACCCGGTGATCAAGGTCGAGGCGCCGCGCGAGGATGAGCATGTGCGCGTGCTGATCCATGTCGACAAGGGCGCCCCGGTGACCGTGCGCCGCGAGCACATCGACATCACCGGCCCGGCGATGTACGACCAGTACCTGCAGGACGACCTGGCCGCCTTCAAGCCGCGCAAGGGCCAGCGCTTCGAGCACACCCAGTACGAAGCCAGCAAGATCACCATCACCCGGCGCCTGGCCGAGCGTGGCTACTTCGATGCCGACTACACCCAGCGCCAGGTGCAGATCACCCGCGCCGACAACGCCGCCGACATCGACCTGACCTGGGACAGCGGCCGCCGCTACAACATGGGCCCGGTGCGCTTCGAGCAGGATTACTTCGTCGACAAGCTGTTCGATCCACTGGTGTACTGGGACCAGGGCAGCTACTACCACGAGGGCAAGCTGGACCGGCTGCGCGAGTCGCTGACCAAGCTGGACTACTTCAGCGTGATCGACATCCAGCCGCGCCCGGACCAGGCCGATGAAAACGGCGAAGTGCCGGTGGACGTGAAGCTGACCCGGGCCAAGCGCACCATCTACACCGCAGGCCTGAGCTACGGCAGCGAGAGCGGCCCGGGTGTGCGCGGTGGCATCGAGCGGCGGTTCCTGAACAACCGCGGCCACAAGATGAACACGCAGCTGGACTATGCGCAGAAGCGCAAGAGCCTGGTCACCAGTTACCGCATTCCGGCCTTCAACTGGCTCGACGGCTGGTACACCTTCGCCGCCAGCGCGTACGACGAGCAGACCGACTACATCGATCTGCGCAACTTCAAGCTGATCGCCAGCCGCAGCGGCGAGATCAACGAGCACTGGACCGCGATCGCCTCGGTCAATGCGCTGCGCGAGCGCTGGCGCTATGCCTCCGGCACCGAATTCACCGACGCCGTCTACAACACCTCGACGCTGGTGTACCCGCAGATGGTTGCCGACTACGTCAACGTCGACGACGAGATGTTCCCGCGCAAGGGCATCAGCGGCGCGGCGACGGTGCGTGCCGGCGTGGAAGGCGCCGGCTCGGATACCAGCTTCGTGCAGGCCAACGCCGTGTTGCGCTGGTACATCCCGGTGGGTGAAAGCAATCGCCTGATCCTGCGCGGCGAGGGCGGCACCACCTGGACCAGCGATCTGGTGGCGATGCCGCCGAGCCTGCGCTATTTCGCCGGTGGTGACCGCAGCATCCGCGGCTACGCCTACCGTGAGGTCGGCCCGCGTACGCCGAAGCCGGACAAGTACGCGCTGGGTGCCAAGAACCTTGTGATCGGCTCGGCCGAGTACGAGCACTACTTCAACGGTGGCCCCTGGGGTGCGGCGGTGTTCGTCGATACCGGCAGTGCCTTCGACAACACCATCGACCTGCATACCGGCGTCGGCTTCGGCGTGCGCTGGAAATCGCCGGTGGGCCCGGTGCGCATCGACGTGGCGCACGGCCTGAACAACCCGGATTCGCAGTTCCAGCTGTACCTGAACATCGGAGCGGACCTGTGAGCACGCCCGCACCGACCCCGAACACCCCGCCGCCACGCGTGCGTTTCTATCGCCGTCGCCGCTTCTGGGCATGGTCCGGCGCCGGCGTGATCGGCCTGGTGCTGCTGGCCCTGCTGGCGGTGTACTGGCTGCTGCAGACCGTGGCCGGCCGTGACGTACTGCTGGCCCAGGTGGTGGCGCGGCTGCCGGTGGGTGCCAGCTTCACCTGGGACAAGGTGGAGGGTCCGGTGGCCGGACCGCTGACCCTGTACAACGTCGACTTCCGCTATGACGACATCCATTTCCACGCCGAGCGTGCGCACCTGGAGCCGGACCTGCGCCCGCTGCTGGGCCGCAAGCTGCTGCTGGACAAGCTGGAGCTGACCAACGCGACGTTGAACCTGGCCAAGAGCGATGAGCCGTTCAAGCTGCCGTCCTGGCCCGATTCCCTGCCGCAGATCGAGATGCCGCTGGCGATCCAGGCCGATGCCATCGCCATCGATGGCTTCCGCATCAGCCAGGCCAACGAACCGGTGATCGACATCAGCCGCGTGCGCGGCGGCATCGAGATCGCCAACGGCGAGTTCCAGGCGCACAAGCTGGTGGTGGACAGTGACATGGGCAACTTCACTGCCCAAGGCCATTACATCCCAGCCAAGGACTACGACACCGACGTGACGGTGACGGCGGTGTTGCCGGCACCGCGTGGGCGCACGGCCGCTACCGTCGGCCTGGTCGCCCGCGGTGACCTGTCGCACATGGAAGTGGCGGTGGCCGGGCGTGCACCGAAGCCGCTGCACGCGATGCTGGTGTTCGATGGCCGCACCGACCCGACGTGGAATGCCAGCGTGCGCAGCGACGAGCTGGATCTGGCGCTGCTGTCGTCGGCATTGGCGAGCTCGGCGATCACGCCGTTGTCGCTGGATTTCACTGCTGCTGGCAAGGGCGGCAATGCCAGCCTGCGTGGCAAGGTGAAGCAGGGCGAGCAGGAACTGGAACTGGCACCGTCCGTGGTGTCATTGCAGGACCAGGTGCTGAAGGTTTCGCCGCTGCTGCTGAAGGGTCTCGGTGGCGAAGCCCGCCTGGAGGGTACCGCCGATTTCAGCCAGGAAGACCAGCAGAAGCTCAACTTCTCGGTGGTCGCGCGTGACCTGACCTATGTACCGGCGCCTGATCCGAACACCGCCGGCAGCGCGCCGGTGCCGGTCACTCTGAAGGAAGCACGCTTCGGCCTGGCCGGTACCCTGAAGGCCTGGGCGGCGATCGGCCGCGCCGAGGTCGAACGCGAAAAGCAGAAGGCGCAGCTGCACTTCGATGTGCGTGGCAATGACCAGGCCGCGTCGATCCAACAGCTGCAGGCGCAGACGCCCGGTGGCCAGCTGCAGGTGGAAGGCCAGGTGGCCTGGGCGCCGCAGCTGGACTGGGACGCCAAGGCCACGCTGAAGGACTTCGACCCCGGCTATTTCGTGCCAGGCTGGAATGGCCGCCTGTCCGGCAACCTGGCCTCCAAGGGCCGCCAGCTGCCGCCGCCGGCCAATGCCGCACCGGGCACCGCCGGTACGCTGGAAGCCACGGTGGACCTGCCCTCGCTGAAGGGCATGCTGCGCCAGCGCAATCTCGACGCACAGGGCAAGTTCGCGCTGCAGGGCGCGCAGGGCCAGGGTGACCTGAAACTGGCGTTGGGCAGCAGCCGGGTGACCGCGTCGGGCAAGGTCGGCGACCGCCTCGACATCGATGCGCGTTTCGAGCCATTGCAGTTGAGCGACCTGCTGCCGGGCGCAGACGGTGGCCTGCGTGGCCAGGTACAGGTGAAGGGCCCGCGCGATGCGCCGGACATCACCGCCGACCTGGTCGGCAACAACCTCAACTGGGATGGCTACGGCGCCGAGAGCGTGAGCATCAAGGGCCGCCTGCCGTGGCGCGGCGACAGCGGCACGCTGGCGGTGCAGGGCCAGCAGGTCAACGCGGGCATGCTGCTGGAGCGGCTGAACATCGACGCACAGGGCAGTGTGTCCAACCTGCGCCTGGCTGCGCAGACCCGCAACGAGATGGGTGCGATCGAGCTGCAGGGCAGCGTGCGCCAGCAGGGCACGCAGTGGCGTGGCGAGCTGGCGTCGCTGCGCATCGCACCGGTGAAGGGTGATGCCTGGGCGCTGCGTGCACCGGCGGCGTTCGCGATCAACGGCAGCACCTACACGCTGTCCGAAGCCTGCCTGGCCGCGGCCAGCAGCGGCGCGCTGTGCGCACAGGCCAACTGGCCACGCGAAGGCCTGGTGGTGCGCAGCGACGCGCTGCCACTGGCGCTGGTGCAGCCGTGGTTGCCGCCGCAGTCCGGCCGCCGCATCTACCTTCGCGGCGATGTCAGCCTGGACGCGCAGATCCGCCCGCGCGGCAACGCCTGGGAAGGCCATGTGGAAGTGCGCTCGAAGGAAGGCGGCGTGCGCCTGGGCGAGAACCGCAACACTGTGGGCGATACCACCCGCGGCGAGCTGGTGCGCTATGACCAGTTCTCGCTGAAGCTCGACATGACCCCGGCCAGCATCAAGGGCTACCTGGGCATGGGCTTCCAGGGCAACGGCTTCGTCGACGCCAAGATGCAGACCGGCTGGGAAGCCAGTGCGCCGCTGAATGGTGAGCTCTACCTCAACATGTCGCGGCTGTACTGGCTGGAGCTGTTCTCGCCGGACATCGTGCGACCGACCGGCCTGATCGAAGGCCACGTCAGCCTGCGCGGGACGCGAGGCCAGCCGTCGCTGGGTGGCGACGCACAGCTGAGCAACTTCAAGGGTGAATTCCCGGCGCTCGGCCTGACCTTCGACCAGGGCAAGGGCAGCTTCGTGGCCCAGCCCGATGGTTCGGCCAAGATCACCGCGCAGGCCAACTCCGGCCAGGGCACGCTGTACGTGGACGGTGGCCTGTCGTGGTTCGGCGATGCGCAGCCGCTGCAGCTGAAGATCCATGGCGAGAACGTGCTGCTGTCCAGCACCAGCGAACTGCGCATCGTCGCCAACCCCAACCTCGACTTCACGTTGGCCAAGGCAGCGATGGAGCTGCGTGGCACCATGCACGTGCCCGAGGCCGACATCGACCTGGAACGCCTGGACCGCGGCACCTCGGTATCCGAAGACGTGGTGGTGCTCGACCCGGCCGATCCGGAAGAGTCGCGCACCTCGCCGCTGGACATGGACCTGACCGTCAGCCTCGGCGACAAGGTGAAGATGACCGGGTTCGGCCTGAAGGGCGCGCTGACCGGCAAGATGCAGGTCTGGGCCAAGCCCGGCCGCGAGATGACCGCCAATGGCGGCCTGGAAGTGAGCGGCCGCTACAAGGCTTACGGGCAGGACCTGACCATCACCCGCGGCAACCTCAACTGGAACTACAACGCGGTGTCCGACCCGCGCATCAACATCCGCGCCGAGCGCCGCATCGGTGATGTCACCGCCGGCATCGACGTGACCGGGCGTGCCCAGCAACCGCGTGCCGACGTGTGGTCCGATCCGGCGATGTCGCAGTCCGAGGCACTGGCCTATCTGGTGCTGGGACGCAGCCTGACCGGCGCCAGCAGCGACCAGGCGCAGCAGGTCAACGCGGCCTCGGCGGCGCTCTCGGCTGGCAGTGGCCTGCTCGCCTCGCAGCTGGGTGCCAAGCTGGGCCTGGATGATGCCGGCGTAAGCCAGTCGCGCGCGCTGGGTGGTTCGGTGATCGGCGTCGGCAAGTACATCTCACCCAAGCTTTACGTGGGTTACGGCGTGTCGCTGGTGGGCGCCGGTTCGGTGATCACGCTGAAGTACCTGCTGCGCCGCGGGTTTGATGTGGAAGTGGAATCGAGCACGGTGGAAAACCGTGGTTCGATCAACTGGCGGCGGGAGAAGTAACCCGCCGTGGCATCCCTGTAGAGCCGAGCCATGCTCGGCTTCTGCGCGCGGCGCGGGTTGAAGGAAGAGCAGCCGAGCATGGGCTCGGCTCTACCCGTCAGGTCCCCAACCATCGGCCGTTGCCCCATCCGGCCCCAGCGGCTATGGTCCCGGGCTGTTCTGTCGTACCGGATTGCCTCATGTCGCCACGCAAAGCCCTTCCCACCGCCCTGGCCCTGGGCCTGACCCTCGCCGCCGGTGCCCACGCCGATGAAGGCATGTGGATGCCGACCCAGCTGCCGGACCTGGCCAAGCCGCTGCAGGCCGCTGGCTTCAAGGGCAATCCGGCCGACCTGGCCAATGTCACCGCGCCGCCGCTGAGCGCGGTGGTGCGCGCGGGCGGCGGCACCGGCTCGTTCGTGTCCAGCGACGGCCTGCTGCTGACCAATCACCACGTGGCGATGGGCGTGATCCAGTACAACAGCTCGCCAGAGCACGACCTGATCAACGGTGGCTTCATCGCCAGGGACCGTGCCGACGAGCGCCCGGCCAACCCCGACTTCCGCGTGCTGGTCACCGTTGGCTTCGACAAGGTGACCGATCAGGTGCTGGCGCAGGCCCGCGGCAAGACCGGCCGTGCCTACTTCGATGCCGTCGATGCGGCCAGCAAGCAGATCGTGGCTGAGTGCGAGAAGGACGGCAGCGTGCGCTGCTCGGTGGCCAACATGTACTACGGCACCGACTTCTACCGCATCGCCCAGCTGGAACTGAGCGACGTGCGCCTGGTGTACGCGCCGCCGCGTGCGATCGGCAACTATGGCGATGAGATCGACAATTTCATGTGGCCGCGCCACACCGGCGACTTCACCCTGCTGCGCGCCTATGTGGGCAAGGACGGCAAGCCGGCCGCCTACAGCAAGGACAACGTGCCCTACCAGGCGCCGGCACACCTGCAGATGTCGGTAGAGGGCCCGAAGGAGGGCGACTACGCGATGCTGGCCGGTTATCCGGGCATCACCTACCGCCACCGTACTGCGGCAGAATTCGCCGGCCAGATCGACACCGTGCTGCCGCGCCGCGTTTCGGTGTTCCAGCAGATGATCGACACCATCGAGGCGGCAACCGCCAAGGACGCGCAGGCACGTACCCGTTACGCTTCGCAGTTGCAGTCGCTGAAGAACAACCGCAAGCGCGCCGCCGGTGAGCTGGAAGGCCTGCTGCGCAGCGATGCCAAGGCCCAGCGTGCCGCCGACGAGACCGCGATGCTGGCCGCCACCGACCGCAGGTACCAGGGCGACATCAAGGCGCTGCTGGCCAACCTGTCACAGGGCGCGGCGGTGGGCGAGCGTGACCTGCTGCTGGACCAGATGGCCGCACAGAGCCAGTTGCTGCGCTCGGCGCTGCTGCTGGAGCGTCTGCGCATCGAATCGGCCAAACCGGACGCGCAACGCGAGAGCGGTTACCAGCAGCGCGACCAGGCGATGATCGAAGGCGTGCTCAAGCAGGTCCAGCGCCGCTACGCACCGGAGGTCGAGAAGGCCCTGCTGACCACCCTGCTGACCCGTTACCAGCAGCTGCCGGACGCGCAGCGCGTGGCCGAGTTCGACGCCGCCTTCGGCCGTACCCCGCAGCAGCTGGCCAAGGCACTGGACACCCTGTACGCCGGCACCCAGCTGGGTGACGAGGCGCAGCGCCTGTCGCGCTTCGTGGCTGCGCGCGAAGGCAAGGCCCTGGCCGCCGATCCGTTGATCGCTGTGGCCGGCCCGCTGGTGGCCGCGCAGCTGCGCATCGAGAACGAAAGCAAGACCCGCGAGGGCGAGCAGCTGCGCCTGCGCCCGGCCTACATGCAGGCGCTGTTCGCCTGGCGTGCCAAGCAGGGCCGCGCCGTGTACCCGGATGCCAACCGCACCCTGCGCATCAGCTACGGCAAGGTCGAGGCACTGCACCCGCGCGATGGCGTGACCTACTCGCCGGTGACCACCGTGGCCGGCATCGTCGAGAAGAACACCAACGCCTATCCGTTCGACGCACCCAAGCCGCTGCTGGCCGCGATCGCCAAAGGTGACTTCGGCAGCACCGCCGATCCGGCACTGGACACCCAGACGGTCAATTTCCTGACCAACCTGGACACCACCGGCGGCAACTCCGGCTCGCCGGTGCTCAATGCGAAGGGCGAACTGATCGGCCTGAACTTCGACAGCAACTGGGAGTCGGTCAGTGCCAGCTGGTGGTTCGACCCGCGCTACAAGCGCGCCGTGCACGTGGACATGCGCTACCTGCGCTGGCTGCTGGCCAAGGTCTACCCGGCGCCGGAACTGCTGAAGGAAATGGGCGTGCCGGCCCAGTAAGAAGCCGGCCACGACCCACGGTCGTGGCCCGCACCGCGTAGGCCCCCACCTGGGTGGGGGTGGTTGCCCCCAACGCGCCCGCACCCCCGGCCACGCCTGGCCTACACTGCGGGTTCTTCCCACGGAAACGCACGCGTGGTCTCCAGCTGGATCCTGCTGCTGGTCTCGGTTGCCTATGCCGCGCTGCTGTTCGGCGTGGCGTGGTGGGGCGACCGTCGGCCGATGTACCCCGACCGGCCGTGGCTGCGGCCGGTGGTCTACAGCCTGGCGCTGGCCGTGTACTGCTCGTCGTGGACCTTCTACGGCGCGGTGGGTACCGCCGTGCGCAATGGCGTGGGCTACCTGCCGATCTACATCGGCCCGCTGCTGCTGCTGTTGTTCGGCTGGCGCATCATCGAGCGCCTGGCGCTGATCGCACGCAGCCAGAACGTGGTCTCCATCGCCGATTTCATCTCCTCGCGCTTCGGTCGCTCGCGGCGGCTGGCGGCGCTGGTGGCGATCATCGCGCTGATCGGCATCATTCCGTACCTGGCGTTGCAGTACAAAGCGGTGGCGATGAGCCTGCAGGTGCTGACCGGCAACACCGGCCCCACCGGCTTCTTCACCGACCCGGCGCTGTACGTGGCGCTGCTGATGGCGCTGTTCGCCACCCTGTTCGGCACCCGCCAGGTCGATGCCACCGAGCACCACCACGGCATGATGCTGGCGATCGCCTTCGAATCGGTGATCAAGCTGCTGGCGATGCTGGCGGTGGGCGTGTTCGCCTACCTGTGGCTGAGCAACCGCACCGACGCGGTGGTCGAGTCGGTGCATACGCTGTTCACCGGCCTGCCGCCGGTCGGTTTCATCTCGCAGACCCTGCTCAGTTTCCTCGCCATCATCTGCCTACCGCGCCAGTTCCACGTGGCCGTGGTCGAGTGCGGCGATGTGCGCGACGTGCGCCGCGCGCGCTGGATGTTCGGCGGTTACCTGGTGCTGATCTCGGGCATGGTGCTGCCGATCGCCACCGCCGGCGTCACCCTGTTCGGCACCGGCGGCAGCGTTGCCGACGATTCGATGGTGCTGGCGCTGCCGTTGGCCGAAGGCCGCAATGCGCTGGCGCTGATCGCCTACGTGGGCGGCTTCTCGGCGGCCACCGGCATGGTCATCGTCTCGTCCATCGCGCTGGCGACCATGGTCAGCAATGATCTGGTGATGCCGGTGCTGCTGCGTCGGAGCGGTGACCACCAGGAAGCCGCCGACGTCGCCTCGCGCGTGTTGTGGATCCGCCGCCTGGCGATCCTGCTGCTGGCGCTGATGGCCTACAGCTACTACCGCACCAGCAGCAACGACAGCACGCTGGCCTCGTACGGCCTGATGGCGTTCGCAGCGGTGGCGCAGTTCGCGCCCGGCCTGATCGGCGGCCTGTACTGGCGCGGTGCCAGCCGGCGCGGCGTCGAAGTGGGCATGCTGCTGGGCTTCGCCACCTGGCTGTACACCCTGCTGCTGCCGGCGATGACCATGGCCGGCTGGGTCGACGCCGGCTGGGTGCAGCACGGCCCGTTCGGCATCGAGTGGCTGCGTCCGCAGCAGCTGTTCGGCATGTCCGGCTGGGATCCGCTGACCCACGGCACGTTCTGGTCGCTGCTGGTCAATGCGGCCACGATGATGCTGGTGTCCGCACGCTGGCGGCCCGGCGTCGACGAGCGCCTGCGTGCGGCACCGTTCCTCGACCCGTATGCCGAGCGCCCGTCGGTGGCCGGCGGCTGGCCCGGCCACGTGCATGTGGGCGACCTGCTGGCGCTGGCCTCGCGCGTGGTCGGCGAACGTCATGCGCGGCGTTCGTTCTTCGAGCAGGCGCAGTCACTGGGCCGTGAACTGCAATCCTCCGCGCCTGCAGACCGCCCGTGGGTGCAGTTCACCGAACGCCTGCTGGCCGCGTCGATCGGCGCGGCGTCCGCACGCCTGCTGCTGACCAGCCTGCTGCGTGGCTCGGGCATGGACCTGGGTGAAGTGGTGGCGGTACTGGACGAAGCCGGGCAGGAACTGCGCTTCAACCGCGAGATCCTGTCGACCACGCTGGAGAACATCAGCGCCGGGGTCAGCGTGGTCGATCCGGACATGCGCCTGACCGCATGGAACCGCCGCTACCAGGACATGTTCGGCTACCCCGACGGCATGCTCTACGTGGGCCGCCCGGTGGCCGACCTGATCCGCTACAACGCCGAGCGCGGCGAGCTGGGCGAGGGCGATATCGAAGTGCAGATCAACCGCCGCATCGGTTACATGCGCGCCGGTTCGCCGCACGTGTTCGAGCGCACCCGCAGCGACGGCAAGGTGATCGAGATGCGCGGCCAGGCGCTGCCGGGCGGCGGCTACGTGACCAGCTACAACGACATCACCGACTACAAGCACGCTGAAAGGGCGCTGCTTGAAGCCAACGAGACGCTGGAACAGCGCGTGGCCGAGCGCTCGCATGAGGCCGAGGTCGCGCAGCAGTCGAAGACCCGTTTCCTGGCGGCGATCAGCCATGACGTGCTGCAGCCGTTGAATGCGGCGCGCCTGTTTGCGTCCGCGCTGCGCGACAGCGATCACGTGAGCGACGAACAAAAGCATCTGGCCGAACGCGTGGACGCGTCGCTGCGCGCAGCCGAAGAACTGCTTGATGGCCTGCTGGACGTGTCGCGGCTGGATGCCGGTGGCCTGCACCCGGTGATCGGCGAGTTCGATGTGAGTGCGTTGATGCGCGAGCTGGCCGCGCAGTACACGCCGGTCGCCGCAGGCCGTGGCCTGCGCCTGGATCTGTTCGCACGCGCGGCCTGGGTACGCAGCGATCGCCGCCTGCTGCGCCGCGTACTGCAGAACTTCCTGGCCAATGCGCTGCGCTACACGCGCCAGGGGCGCATCGTGCTGGCCGTGCGCCAGCGCGGCGACGAGGTGGAACTGCAGGTGTGGGACACCGGCCCGGGCATTCCCGAACACCACATGCGGCAGATCTTCGACGAGTTCCACCGCTACCAGCAGCCGTTCGACTGGGGCGAGCAGGGGTTGGGCCTGGGCCTGTCGATCTGCCAGCGCATCTCGCGCCTGCTCGACCATCGTCTCAATGCACGCAGCCGCGTTGGCAGTGGCTCGATGTTCTCGATCATCCTGCCGCGGGTTGCGCCCTTGCCCGGCTACACCGAGCCTGCCAAGGCGACCCAGGCCGTGGCCACACCGGTGCGCAGCGATTCGCTGGCGGGCCTGCGGGTGCTGTGCGTGGACAACGACGAGGAAATCCTCGACGGCATGCGCGCACTGCTCGGCCGTTGGCAGGTGCAGGTGATCACCGCCGCCACCGTCGACCAGGCGCTGGAGAAGATTGCCGAGCGTCCGCAGGTGATGCTGGTGGACTACCACCTGCACGATCGCATGGATGGCCTTGATGCCCTGGTGGCGCTGCGCGAGGCCGCCGGCTACCCGCTGCCGGGTGCGCTGCTGACCGCCGATGGGCGTGACGAACTGAAGCGGATGGCACGCGAGCGTGGCTACCGCGTGCTGACCAAGCCGATCAAGCCGGCCTCGCTGCGCGCCTTCCTCGGCGCGCTGCGCGATGCCGGCAAAAGCGATGCCTGATGGCGATGTAGAGCCGAGTCCGCACTCGGCTGCTGCGCGGGGCATGGTGTTCCGTGGCCCGGCCGAACAGCAGCCGAGCATTGGCTCGGCTCTACAAAAATCCAGTTGCGTGGGCCCTCTGTAGAGCCGAGCCCGCGCGCAGCGACGTGCTGATATAGCCATCGCTATACAAACCAGCCCTGCCTGCGCGTTTCGATGGAAATGCGCCACGCGTGGATCGCGATGCTAAGCTTCGCGTCCCCTTGGGGAGTAGCCGGATTCCTTCGCAGGAATCGTCCACGTCAACATACTCGGCCAGTGCGCCGTGGCGTGGACAACCATGATGGTTGGCGAGACCAGCGGCCCGCGCGCGCAACGTCAGGTTGGGCGCGAGCGCCGGCCGTGCGTCCGTCCTAGCCCGACCTTCAGCAGTCGCCAATGTCCCCCATCTCGATCCTCTTGATCGGCTTTGCCATGTCCACCGATGCCTTCGCAGCCGCGATCGGCAAGGGTGCCGCCATGCGCAAACCGGTGTTCCGTGACGCGCTGCGCGCCGGCATCATCTTCGGTGTCATCGAGGCAATCACGCCCATCATCGGCTGGCTGCTCGGCCGTGCCGCCCTGCAGTACGTGGAAGCTTTCGACCACTGGATCGCCTTCGGCCTGCTCGGCGCGCTGGGCATCCACATGATCTACAACGGCCTGCGCCCGGACAGTGGCGAAGATGATGAAGACCCTTCGCAGCACCACGGCTTCTGGAAGCTGGCGCTGACCGGTTTCGCCACCAGCATCGACGCAATGGCCGTGGGCATCGGCCTGGCCTTCATGGACGTGCATATCGGCGTGATGGCCGCGGTCATCGGTCTGTGCACGCTGACCATGGTGACCGTCGGCATCATGCTCGGCCGCGTGCTGGGCAGCATGGTCGGCAAGCGTGCCGAGATCATCGGCGGCGTGATCCTGGTGATCATCGGCGCGACGATCCTGTACGAACACCTGCACGGCGTGGGGTGAGCAGGGAAACCTGTAGAGCCGAGCCCACGCTCGGCTGCTTTGCATGGCAGCCGAGCATGGGCTCGGCTCTACATCAGAGTGTTGGCTGACAAGCATTGCGGTGTTGCACTGATGGAGAGACTGGCATGCGTGCCATAGCCTCTTCGCATGGCCAGTCCCGCACTCCGTTATGGTCGTTGGTCGCATACCGGCAATGTCTATGCACTTACCACGGTGACGCATGCGCGTCGTCCCTGGTTCAGTGACAAGGCCAACGTCGATCTGCTGATCGAAGCCCTGCGGACCGTAGAGCGGACGGGGCGCACCTCCTCCCTCGCCTGGGTGGTCATGCCGGATCATCTGCATTGGCTGTTCGAACTCCGTACCGGCACGCTTGCCGGCTGCATGCAGATCCTCAAATCACGGAGCGGGCGTTCCATCGGCAGGCGCGCTGAGGCCAACGCGCCGATCTGGCAGCCGGGATACTACGATCATGCGCTGCGCGGCGATGAGTGCCTGCGCACGCAGGCGATGTACATCGCGGCCAATCCAGTGCGTGCTGGGCTGGCCACGCGCATCGGGGAATACCCCTATGTGTGGAGTCGATGGCCGCTTGAGGAGTGATTGGTATTGAGGCAAAGAGCAGCCGAGCATGGGCTCGGCTCTACAGGGGCATCATGACGTCTGTAGAGCCGAGCCCATGCTCGGCTCCATAGTCGGTCACAATCAGTCTTCTTCCGGCGGCAGCACGATGGCGTCGTCGTCGATGGCCAGCTTGCCGGCCATCAGTACGGCCTGGGTGCGGTTGGTCACGCCCAGCTTGCGCAGGATGGCGGTGACGTGGGCCTTGATCGTCGCTTCGGAGACGTTGAGGTCGTAGGCGATCTGCTTGTTCAAGCGGCCGGCGCCGAGCATCTGCAGCACGCGGAACTGCTGCGGGGTCAGCTCGCGCAGGCGCTGGCCGACTTCGCGTTCTTCGCTGCCGGTGGGCGGTACGTTGTGCGCTTCCGGCGGTGCCCAGGTCTCGCCATCGAGGATGGTGCCCAGCGCATGGCCGATGGTGTCCGAATCCGCAGACTTCGGGATGAAGCCCAGCGCACCGTGGTCGAGCGCGCGGCGCATCACCGTGGCCTCTTCGCGCGCGGACACCACCACCACTGGCAGCTGGGGGTGCAGTGAGCGCATGTGCACCAGTGCGTTGAAGCCCTGCGCACCGGGCATGTTGAGATCCATCAGGACCAGGTCGGCGTCGTTGTGCTGGTCGGCCAGCGCGTACAGCGCTTCCACGCTGTCGGCCTCGAACAGCTGCACGCCCGGGATGACCCGCTGCACGGCGCCGCGCAGGGCTTCGCGGAACAGCGGGTGGTCATCGGCAATCAGGAGGGTGGTCATGGTCGGGGGGAACCGTGGGGGAAAGCAGATGGGGTCAGAGCCCTTTCCTTGAGGAAAGGGATCCGACCCCGGGTCGTACGTCATCGCACCTTGCGCTCGTCCACCAGCGATGCCACCACCGATGGATCGGCCAGGGTCGAGGTGTCGCCGAGCTGGTCCGGTGCGTTTTCGGCGATCTTGCGCAGGATGCGGCGCATGATCTTGCCCGAGCGGGTCTTCGGCAGGCCCGGCGCCCACTGCAGGTGGTCCGGTGTGGCGATCGGGCCGATCTCCTTGCGCACCCAGGCGATCAGTTCCTTGTGCAGCTCATCGCTCGGCGCCTCTTCGGCCACCAGGGTGACGTAGGCGTAGATGCCCTGGCCCTTCACGTCGTGCGGGAAGCCGACCACGGCCGCTTCGGCCACCTTCGGGTGCGAGACCAGCGCGCTTTCCACTTCGGCGGTGCCGATGCGGTGGCCGGACACATTGATCACGTCGTCAACGCGGCCGGTGATCCAGTAATAGCCGTCTTCGTCGCGGCGGCACCCGTCACCGGTGAAGTAGCTGCCCGGGTAGGTGCGGAAATAGGTATCGATGAAGCGCTGGTGGTCGCCGTACACCGTGCGCATCTGGCCCGGCCAGGAATCACGGATGATCAGGTTGCCCTCGGTCGGGCCGTTCTGGATCTCGCCATCGGCATTGACCAGCGCCGGCTGCACGCCGAAGAAGGGCAGGGTGGCCGAACCCGGCTTGAGGTCCATCGCGCCGGCCAGCGGCGAGATCAGGATGCCGCCGGTCTCGGTCTGCCACCAGGTATCGACGATCGGGCAGCGGCTGTCGCCGACCACCTCGTAGTACCAGCGCCAGGCTTCCGGGTTGATCGGCTCGCCGACGCTGCCGAGCAGGCGCAGCGACGCGCGCGAGGTCTTCTTCACCGGCTCCTCGCCCTCGCGCATCAGTGCACGGATGGCGGTCGGGGCGGTGTAGAAGATGGTCACCTTGTGCTTGTCGATGACATTCCAGAAGCGCGAGGTGTCCGGGTAGTTCGGCACGCCTTCGAACATCAGCGAGGTCGCGCCGTTGGCCAGCGGGCCGTACACGATGTAGCTGTGGCCGGTGACCCAGCCGACGTCGGCGGTGCACCAGTAGATGTCGTCCTCGCGCAGGTCGAACACCGCTTCATGGGTGTAGGCCGCATACAGCAGGTAACCGCCGGTGGTGTGCAGCACACCCTTCGGCTTGCCGGTGGAACCGGAGGTGTAGAGGATGAACAACGGGTCTTCCGCGTTCATGCGTTCCGGTTCGCAGGTGGACGGCTGGCTGTCCACCACGTCGTGGAACCAGCGGTCGCGCGGGGCCTGCATGTCCACCGCGCCGCCGGTGTGGCGCACCACCAGCACGGTTTCAACCGTGTTCGTGCCCGGCAGCTTCAGCGCGGCATCGACGTTGGCCTTCAGCGGAATCCTGCGGCCACCACGCAGGCCTTCGTCGGCGGTAATGATCAGCTTGCTCTGGCAGTCGCTGACGCGGTCGGCGATCGAGTTCGGCGCGAAGCCACCGAACACCACCGAGTGGATCGCACCGATGCGCGCGCAGGCCAGCATGGCCACGGCGGCGTCGACGATCATCGGCAGGTAGATGGTGACGCGGTCGCCCTTCTTGACCCCGAGGTTGCGCAGCGCATTGCCGAGGCGGCAGGTGCGCTCGTACAGCTCGCGATAGGTCACGTGCTGGGCGGGTGCATCCGGGCCGTCCGGCTCGAACAGCAGGGCGGTCTTGTCGCCGCGCGTCTCGAGCTGGCGATCCAGGCAGTTCACGCTGGCATTGAGCTCGCCATCCTCGAACCACTTGATGTGGAAGTCGGACAGGTCATAGCTGACGTTCTTGATCTTCGTCGGCTTGCGCATCCATTGCAGGCGCTCGGCGGCCTTGCCCCAGAATCCATCCGGATCGGCCACCGACGCCTGGTACTGCTGTTCATAGGTCTTCTTGTCGATGCGTGCCTTGGCGGCGAACTGCGGATCGACGGGGTAGATATCAGCCATGGCACCCTCACTTGCACGTTGACTTTGTATGTGCGGTCGCAGCATCGCGGCGACCGATCCCCCTCAGTTTGCCCCATCCACCCCCGGCCGCGTCACCACCCTGGTTAGACCATGGTCGAAAGTGAGCGCCCTGCAGGGCCGGGTTCGACCAATGGCGAATAGCCGCTATACATAATCGCCCCGCAGTCTCGGCTCGACCGTGCCCCACGCGCGGCATCACCTTGCCACTTGGGAGAGAGGGCAACATGAGCCACCGTACGTTGAAAGCCGTGCGCACACCTTTGGCGGCCTGCATGCTGGTCGCCCTGGTCGCACCGGGCATGGCGTTCGCAGAGACCGCCAAAGAGAAGGCACTGGAAGCACGCGTTGCCGAACTGGAACGCCAGGTCCAGCTGCTGTTGTCTTCGCAGCAACAACAACAGACCCAGATCAGCCAGACCCAGCAGGCGGTGACCGAAGTGCGCACGGTGCAGGCCGGGCAGAAGCCGGTCGCACAGGTGCCGGCCGGCAAGCAGCCGATCCAGGTCACCACCCTCACCCCGGGCGCGGCACCGGGCACCACGGTCAAGATCGGCGGCTTCATCAAGGCCGACTTCCTGGCCACCCAGACCAGCGATGGCCAGCTGGCCGACGACGCCACCGGCCGTTCGCTGTATCTGCCGGGCCAGACCCCGGTGGAAGGCGCCGGCGGCAGCGGCAAGCGCTCGGGCACCGATTTCAACGCCCACGCCAAGTTCTCGCGCTTCAACCTGGGCATCGACAACGTCAGCGAATCGGGCAACAAGGCCGGTGCGTTCTTCGAGATGGACTTCTTCGGCAACTCGCTGGGCAACCAGACCGCCACCAATACCTACGGCGTGACCCTGCGCCACGCCTACATGTACTGGAACAACTGGCTGGCCGGCCAGACCTGGTCCAACTTCATGGACGCGGCCGCACTGCCGGAAGCGGTCGACTTCGTCGGCCCCACCGACGGCGTGATCTTCGTGCGCCAGGCGCAGGTGCGCTACACCCAGGGCGGCTTCAGCGTCGCACTGGAAAACCCGGAAACCACCACCCTCACCGGCACCCGCAACCCGGTCACCGGTGCCTGGACCAACGCCAGCGCCAACTCCGACCGTGGCAGCCTGCCCGACCTGACCCTGCGCTATGGCTGGAAGGGCGACTGGGGCACCTTCGGCGTCGGCGGCATCGTCCGTCAGCTGAAGGTCGACAACCAGGCGACCGGCGCGAAGGCCGACAAGGTGGCCGGCGGCCTGACCCTGGGCGGCAAGTGGGTGATGGGTGACAGCGATTCGCTGCATTACCAGTTGACCGGCGGCGAAGGCATCGCCCGCTACATCGGCCTGGGCATCACTGCCGACAGCGCCTACGACGTGGCCCGTGATGAGCTCAACCCGACCGGCGTGCTGGCCGGCTATGTCGGCTGGCGGCATGCGTTCTCGCCGAAGCTGCGCACCAACCTGATCTACGCGCGCAGCGACTACGACAACGACAGCATCCTCGGCCCGCTGGTGACCAAGAGCGTGCAGAGCGTCCGCGGCAACATTTTCTATTCACCGCTGCCCAAGGTCGATATCGGCGCCGAGCTGATGTATGGCCGTCGCGAAGTGGAGAACGGCAACAAGGGTGACATCACCCGGTTGCAGTTCACTACGAAGTACAGCTTCTAGGAGCGTGCCGGCCAGCGGCCGGCACCTACCGAGATGGGGTGCCGGCCAAGGTCGGCATCTACCGAATTGAGTGCCGACCAACGGTCGGCACCCACCAACAACGATTGCTTCGGAGGGGAAGCGTCCCATGTCCAGTACACCCAGCACCGCACATAAAGCGGGCACCCTGACCAAGGGCCACAAGAAGGTCATCTTCGCATCGAGCCTCGGCACGGTGTTCGAGTGGTATGACTTCTTCCTGTACGGCTCGCTCGCGGCCATCATCGCCAAGCAGTTCTTCAGTGGCGTCAATGAAACCACGGGCATGATCTTCGCCCTGCTGGCGTTCGCCGCCGGCTTCTTCGTGCGTCCGTTCGGCGCGGCCTTCTTCGGCAGCCTCGGCGACCGCATCGGCCGCAAGTACACCTTCCTGGTCACCATCCTGATCATGGGCATCTCGACCTTCCTGGTCGGCGTGCTGCCCAACTACGCTTCGATCGGTTTCGCCGCTCCGGTGATCCTGATCATCCTGCGTCTGGCCCAGGGCCTGGCGATGGGCGGCGAGTACGGCGGTGCCGCCACCTACGTGGCCGAGCACGCGCCGGACGACAAGCGCGGCCTGTACACCAGCTTCATCCAGTGCACCGCCACGCTGGGCCTGTTCCTGTCGCTGCTGATCATCCTGGCCTGCCGCATGACGCTGGGCAACGAGGCCTTCGAGGCCTGGGGCTGGCGCATCCCGTTCCTGGTCTCGATCCTGCTGCTGGGCATTTCGGTATGGATTCGCCTGCAGCTGAGCGAATCGCCGCTGTTCCAGCAGATGAAGGCTGAAGGCAAGGGCTCCAAGACCCCGTTCCGCGACAGCCTGAAGGGCGGCAACCTGAAGCTGATGCTGCTGGTCCTGCTCGGTGCGGCGGCGGGCCAGGCCGTGGTCTGGTACGGCGGCCAGTTCTACGCGCTGTTCTTCCTCAGCAGCATGCTGAAGGTCGATGCCACCACCTCCTACCTGCTGATCGCCGCTGCGCTGGCACTGGGCACGCCGTTCTTCATCTTCTTCGGCTGGCTGTCCGACCGCATCGGCCGCAAGAAGATCATCCTGGCCGGCTGCCTGCTGGCGGCCATCACCTACATCCCGATCTTCAAGGGCCTGACCCACTTCGCCAACCCGGCCATCGAAGAAGCGCGCAGCAGCTCGCCGGCCCTGGTCGTCGCCGATCCGGCCACCTGCTCGTTCCAGTTCGATCCAGTCGGCCTGCGCAAGTTCACCAGCTCCTGCGACGTGGCCACCGCCGCGCTGACCAAGGCCGGTGTGCCGTACGACGTGCAGCCCGCCGCCGCCGGTTCGCTGGCGGTGGTGAACGTGGGCAGTGCCAGCGTCACCTCGTATGAGGCCGCTGGCTTGACCAAGGAAGAAGGCAAGGCCAAGGCCGATGCGTTCGGCGCGGAGCTGAAGACCGCGCTGACCTCTGCCGGCTACCCGGCCAAGGCCGATGGTGCGCGCATCAACATCGCCGGCACCATCTTCATGCTGTGGCTGCTGGTGCTGTACGTGACCATGGTCTACGGCCCGATCGCCGCCTACCTGGTCGAACTGTTCCCGACCCGCATCCGCTACACCTCGATGTCGCTGCCGTACCACATCGGCAACGGCTGGTTCGGTGGCTTCCTGCCGGCCATCTCGTTCGCGCTGGTGGCCGGTACCGGCAACCTGTACTACGGCCTGTGGTACCCGATTGCGATCGCACTGATGTCGGTGGTGATCGGCGGCCTGTTCCTGCGCGAGACCAAGGACGTGGATATCACCAAGTAAGAATGATGTTCATCGGATAAAGGAGAGGCCGTGGTGCAGACCACGGCCTTTTCGTTTCCCTGTAGCGCCGAGCCATGCTCGGCGAACGCGCAACGCGCGGCACAAAACTCCGCAGACGCGAAAAGGCAGAACTCAATGCCGCCATCGCGGTTGACAGGCATCCGAAGCCGCAGGCCCTCTCGCGCCCGGGGTCAGATCCCTTTCGCGCGCGAAAGGGATCTGACCCCATCCAAACGTGCAGCACCCCGTATAGTCGGCCCATGACGACCGCCGCCCCAGCCGACCTTCCCGCTCTCCTGCACACCCTGCGCAGTACCTGGCAGGCCCAGCGCCCTTCGCTGGACCAGCGCGAAGCCGACCTGCGTCGCCTGCGCGAGGCGTTGAAGCCACGCCTGGACGAAATGGCCCAGGCCATCGCCGAGGACTTCGGCCACCGCGCCCACACCGAATCGAAGCTGGCCGACGGCATGAGCGTGCTGTCGGCCATCGACCACCTGCGCCGCCACCTGCGGCGATGGTCGAAGCCGCAGCGGGCATCGGCGGGATGGAAGCTGTGGCCGGCGCGTGCGCAGCTGCGGCCGACGCCGCTGGGCGTGGTCGGGGTGATCTCGCCCTGGAACTACCCGGTTACGTTGGCGCTGGTGCCGCTGGCTACCGCGATTGCCGCTGGCAACCATGTACTGCTGAAGCCTTCGGAACACACGCCGCGCACCAGCGCGTTCCTGGCCGATCTGCTGGCCAGCGTGTTCCCGCCCGAGCGCGTGGCGGTGGTGCAGGGTGGGGCGGACGTGGCTGCGGCGGTGTCCTCGCTGCCGCTGGACCATCTGCTGTTCACCGGCTCGACGGCCGTTGGCCGTAAGGTGATGGCCGCCGCCGCCGAGCATCTGGTGCCGGTCACGCTGGAACTGGGCGGCAAGTCGCCGGCGATCGTCTGCCGCGATTTCCCGCTGGACAAAGCCGCCGCGCGGCTGGCCACCGGCAAGTGGTTCAACGCGGGCCAGACCTGCATCGCGCCGGATTACGTGCTGATCGATACCGTGCGCCAGCGCGAGTTCGTACAGGCGCTGCAGCAGCAGGTGCGCGAACGCTATGGCGACTTCAGCAATGCCGACGACTACACGCGCATCATCAACGAGGGGCAGTACCAGCGCCTGCAGCGCTACCTGGTGCAAGCGCGCGAACGCGGCGTGCCGGTGATTCCGCTGGCGCAGGTGGATCCTGCGCGCGCCGACCGCGAGCGCCTGCTGGTGCCGACCGTGGTGCTGGACCCGCCGGACGACCTGGACCTGATGCGCGAGGAGATCTTCGGCCCGATCCTGCCGGTGCGGGCCTACCCGGATCTGGAGGCGGCGCTGGCCGACGTGCTGTCCCGTGACCGGCCGCTGGCGCTGTATCCCTTCAGCCACGACACGGCGACGGTGGAGCGCATCCTCGGCCAGGTGGTGGCCGGTGGGGTGACGGTGAATGACACACTGCTGCACTTCGCCGCTGATGGGCTGCCGTTTGGCGGGGTTGGGGCAAGCGGCATGGGTGCCTACCACGGGCGGGCGGGTTTCGATGCGATGAGCAAGCGCCTGCCGGTGCTGTGGCAGTCGCGCTGGGCGGCCAGCGACCGGCTGCGGCCGCCGTATTCGAAGATTGCGGGGTTGTTGAAGCTGCTGCTGCGGTGAACCCAGGCAGGGCGTGGCACTACTGAATCAGGGCCCGATTCTTCTGTAGAGCCGAGCCCACGCTCGGCTGCTCCTGGCTGGGTGCCCGATCAATGCAGCCGAGCGTGGGCTCGGCTCTACACGGGAATCCGGGCCGCCCCCATCCCGGCCACCCGGGTAGAATGCCCGCATGAAAATCGCCTCGTGGAACGTCAATTCGCTCAATGTCCGCCTGCCGCACCTGGAGCAGTGGCTCAAGGCGTTCGGCCCGGACATCGTCGGTATCCAGGAAACCAAGCTGGAGGACCACAAGTTCCCCGACTCTGCGCTGATCGCGGCGGGCTACCGCAGCGTGTTCGCCGGCCAGAAGACCTACAACGGCGTGGCGCTGCTGTCGCGTGAACCGGCGCAGGACGTGCAGATCGGCATTCCCGGCTTCGAGGACGAGCAGAAGCGTGTCATCGCCGGTACCTTCGGCGACCTGCGGGTGATCAACCTGTATGTGGTCAACGGCCAGGACATCGGCACCGACAAGTACGAGTACAAGTTGCGCTGGCTTGAGGCGGTGCATGCCTGGATCGCCGGAGAACTGCAGCGGCACCCGAAGCTGATCGTGATGGGCGATTTCAACATCGCCCCGGACGCACGCGACGTGCACGACCCGGAGGTGTGGAACGACAACCACATCCTCACTTCCACCGCCGAGCGCGGCGCGCTCAACAAGCTGCTGCAGCTGGGGCTGCACGATGGCTTCCGCCTGCACAACGACGAGGCGGGCACCTTCAGCTGGTGGGATTACCGCGCCGCCGGCTTCCGTCGCAACCTGGGCCTGCGCATCGACCTGACCCTGGTCTCCGATGCGTTGAAGAGCGGTGCGGTGGCTTCGGGCATCGACCGCGAGCCGCGCACCTGGGAACGCCCGAGCGACCATGCGCCGGCGTGGGTACAGTTGGGTTGAGTTGAGGTAGCGCCGGGCCATGCCCGGCGAGCGCAGCGGCGGCAGGGTGACGCCGGGCATGGCCCGGCGCTACCCCCCAGATCACCGTATGCTCTTGCGGGTGAACAGGTTGACGATCGCCAGCAGGATCACCGCACCGATCAGCGAGAACAGGAAGGTGCGGATGGTGATCGCTTCGTTGATGCCACCGCCGAACAGCCAGCCGGAAATCAGCGCGCCGACGATGCCGACCACGATGTTGAGGATGATGCCCTGCTGGGCATCGCGCTTCATGATGATGCTGGCCAGCCAGCCTACGATGCCGCCGACGATCAGCCAGATGATGATGCCCATGATCGAACCTCCGGTGGGGAACTGTGACCAGTTGACGCGCACGGCCGTGAACCCGTCGTGGAATTGCGTGATGGGCGCGTGCGGATGAGCCTACCAGCCACCCTAGATGGCCCGTGGCGCTTCGGTCCGGTGACGGTCTGGCGGCGCCCGCACGTGCCCGGCCATCGCGGCGAACCGCAGGCACGCCAGGTGCTGGCGCAGGCCCTCGGGGCCGATCCGGAGACGCTGCCGCTGGTCCGCGATGACAAGGGCCGGCCGGAGCTGAGCGGCGCATTGGCCCACTACGGCACCGGCTGGAGCCACAGCGGTGAGGTGCTGCTGGTGGCGCTGGGCGAAGGCGTGCGGCTGGGCGTGGACCTGGAACTGCTGCGGCCGCGCGCCCGCCTGCTGGAGATCGTGCAGCGCTTCTTCCACCCGGAGGAGGTGGCGTGGCTGGAAAGCCTGGACCAGGCCGACCGCGAACACTGGTTCTTCCGCGTGTGGTGCGCCAAGGAAGCGATGCTGAAGGCGCACGGCCAGGGTATCTCGTTCGGCCTGCACCGTCTGCAGCTGGCGCCGGGGGCCGATGGCGCCCTGCACCTGCGCTGGTGCGACCCGGAACTGGGCGAGGCCGCGCGCTGGCACCTGCACGAATGGCAGGCCACCGGTCAGTTCCGGGCGGCGTTGGCCTGGTATCCGCACTGAGGCGGGGAATCAGCGCGCAAAACCGGCGATAATGCCGGCATGAGCGAACACCCACTTCCCGCCAGCGTGGCTGCCACGCTGGAACAGGGCCTGGCCAGCATGGGCCTGGATGCCGCGCTGGCGCCGCCGCTGCTGCGCTACCTGGCCCTGCTGCACCGCTGGAACGGCACCTACAACCTCACCGCCATCCGCGACCCGCAGGAGATGGTCACCCGCCACCTGCTCGACTCGCTGGCGATGCAGCCGTTCGTGGCCGATGGCAGCCTGGCCGACCTCGGCACCGGGCCCGGGCTGCCCGGCATCCCGCTGGCGATCGCCTGCCCGGGCCTGCAGGTGACCCTGGTCGAGAGCAACGGCAAGAAGGCGCGCTTCATGCGCGAGGCCGTGCGCCAGCTCGGCCTGGACAATGCCCGCGTGGCCGAATCGCGCGCCGAGGCGCTGGACGAGGCCGGCCGCTACGACCAGCTGACCGCCCGTGCCATGGATACCCTCGCCGGCATCGTCCGCGTCGGTGGCCACCTGCTGCGGCCGGGGGGCGTGCTGCTGGCCATGAAGGGCGTCTACCCGCATGAGGAGATCGCGGACCTGCCGGCGGGCTGGCAGGTGCGCGAGGTGACCCCGCTGAGCGTGCCCGGCCTGGCCGGCGAACGCCACCTGGTCACTGTTACAGGCCCTTGATTCCCGCCGCCAGCCCCTTGTGCAACAACGGGTTGGCGATCCACGATTTCCGCAAGGGGCCGGTTGTACGCATAATGACCGGTCCCAGCACACGTCGACGAGGCACACCCGCATGGCCCGCATCATCGCCATCGCCAACCAGAAGGGTGGCGTCGGCAAGACCACGACCGCCGTCAACCTGGCCGCTTCCCTGGCCAACGCACCCAAGCGCGTGCTGCTGGTCGACCTGGATTCGCAGGGCAACGCGACCATGGGCAGTGGCGTGGACAAGCGTGAGCTGGCCGCTTCCACCTACGATCTGCTGCTGGGCGAGTCCAGCGCCGCCGATGTACGCGTGCAGACCGCCGAAGGCTACGACCTGCTGCCCGGCAACATCGACCTGACCGCCGCCGAGATCCAGCTGATGGCGCAGAGCGAGCGCGAGCAGCGGCTGAAGCGCGCGCTGGCACCGATCCGCGACGAGTACGACTACATCCTGATCGACTGCCCGCCGGCGCTGTCGCTGCTGACGCTCAACGCGCTGGCCGCCGCCGATTCGGTGATCGTGCCGATGCAGTGCGAGTACTACGCCCTGGAAGGCCTGAGCGCGCTGGTGGAAACCATCGAAGCGCTGCGTGCCAACCTCAATCCGGCGCTGGAGATCGAAGGCGTGCTGCGCACCATGTTCGACGTGCGCAACAACCTGGCCAACGCGGTGTCGGCCGAGCTCACCGAGCACTTCGGCGATCGCGTGTTCCGCACCATCGTGCCGCGCAACGTGCGCCTGGCCGAGGCACCCAGCCATGGCCAGAGCATCGTCGGCTACGACCGCGCCTCGCGCGGTGGCGTGGCCTACCTGGGCCTGGCCGGCGAGATCATCCGCCGCAACAACGAACGCAACAAGGCCACCAAGGCCGTGGAGACCGTCTGATGACCAGCAGCAAGCCGGCAGCCAAGAAGCGAGGCCTCGGCCGTGGCCTGGACGCGCTGCTGGGCCCGAAGGGGGCGGTCAGCCAGGTGCAGGCCACCACGGCGGTGATCGAGCCGCTGCCGGGGGAAGTGCTGCGCAAGTTGCCGGTCGGCCAGCTGCAGCCGGGCAAGTACCAGCCGCGCCGCGAGATGGACGAGGGCAAGCTGTCCGAGCTGGCCGACTCGATCAAGTCGCAGGGCGTGATCCAGCCGATCCTGGTGCGCCAGCTGCCGGCGGGCAACTACGAAATCGTCGCCGGTGAACGCCGCTGGCGCGCATCGCAGCTGGCCGGGCTGGACGAAGTGCCGGTGGTGGTGCGCGAGCTGGAAGACCGCACCGTCATCGCGATGGCGCTGATCGAGAACATCCAGCGCGAAGACCTCAACCCGCTGGAGGAAGCCGAAGCGCTGCAGCGCCTGATCAGCGAGTTCACCCTCACCCATGCCGAGGCCGCCGAGGCCGTCGGCCGCTCGCGCGCGGCGGTGTCCAACCTGCTGCGCCTGCTGGAACTGCCGGTGGCGATCCGCCTGCTGCTGGAAACCCGCCGCCTGGAAATGGGGCATGCCCGTGCGCTGCTGACCCTGGCCCCCGAACTGGCCGGCAAGCTGGCCCAGGAAGCGGCCGACGAAGGCTGGTCGGTGCGCGAGGTCGAGCGGCGCGCGCAGGCCTTCGCCGCCGGCAAGGTGCCGAGCAGCCGTCCGGTGGCCACGCCGAAGGTGCAGCAGGCCGACATCGCCTCGCTGGAAACCGAGCTGTCCGAAGCGCTCGGCGCCAAGGTGGCGATCAGCCACGGCCGTGGCGGCAAGGGCAAGCTGATCATCCACTACACCGACCTGGACACCCTGGACGGCGTGCTGGAAAAACTGCGCACGCGCCAGGGCTGAGCCCGGCGCCGCGTCGGGGGGCGGCCTGTTCCTGCCGCCCCGCGAATGACAGGGAACGCACCGCCACGCGCACCGGGAATGCACTGACCTCCCCGCCGTGGCCTCATCCAGGGAGCAGGACATGAGCAACGACTACGAGGACGTCAGCCCGGACGGCACCCAGATACTGGTACATCGCCGTGAGAAGGACTTTGTGCTCGCCATCGGCGAAGAACGGCACATCGAGGCGATCAGCGCCCACATCGAACGCCACCTGGGCCCGGTGTCCGGTGTCTTCCATGAAATCATCTCCGACCTGGTGCACATCGACGTGCACGTGGTGCCGGCCAATGACCACTGCCCGTACCTGCGCCTGGTCACCTCCGGCATGAGCGACCTGCCGATGACCGTGCCCGCCGAGGTGGACGCGGACGTGCCGCGCCACATGGAACTGATGGTGACCCTGCCGGCCGACTGGCCCATCTCCCAGGACGCCTTCGAGGACGAGCGCAATTACTGGCCGGTGCGCCTGCTGAAGGGCATGGCGCGGCTGCCGCACGAGTACGACACCTGGCTGGGCTTCGGCCACACCATTCCCAACGGCCATCCCAGCGAGCCCTATGCGCCGGGCGTGGGTTTCGACGGTGCCATCGTGCTGCCGCCGGTGACCGCCCCGGAGGACTTCGCCACGCTGGAGCTGGAGGATGGCAATACCATCAGCTTCATGAGCCTGGTTCCGCTGTACCCCGAAGAGATGGACCTGAAGCTGAAGAAGGGCGCCGACGCCCTGCTCGACCGCTTCGACGCGAAGAAGATCCAGGATGTAATCGAACCCGGCCGCACCAACGTGGCGAAGAAGCGTTTCGGTTTGTTCTGAGATCGGTAACATCAGGGGCCTGAACTTCGTTTCCAGGCCCCTGCCATGACCATCCTGCTCACCGGCGCTGCCGGCTTCATCGGTGCCTACACCGCCCGCGCGCTGCTGGAGGCCGGCCAGGCCGTGGTCGGCCTGGACAACTTCAACGATTACTACGACCCGCAGATCAAGCGTGACCGCGTGGCCGCGCTGTGTCCGGCGCTGGACCTGCGCACGCTGGACCTGACCGACCAGCAGGGCTTGGCCGCGCTGTTCGACGAGGTGCAGCCGACCGCGGTGATCCACCTGGCCGCGCAGGCCGGCGTGCGCTATTCGCTGGAAAACCCCCATGCCTACGTCGACAGCAACCTGGTCGGCTTCGTCAACATGCTCGAGCTGTGCCGCCACCGTGGCGTGCAGCACCTGGTGTACGCCTCCAGCAGTTCGGTCTACGGCGATTCGGCCACGCCGCCGTTCTCCGAAGACCAGCGCGTGGACCAGCCGCGCTCGCTGTATGCGGCGACCAAGGCGGCCAACGAGCTGATGGCCTACACCTACGCGCAGCTGTACGGCCTGCATGCCACCGGCCTGCGCTTCTTCACCGTGTACGGCCCGTGGGGCCGGCCGGACATGGCACCGCTGCTGTTCTCGCGCGCGGTGCTGGCCGGGCGGCCGATCGACGTGTTCAACGAAGGCCGCATGCAGCGCGATTTCACACATGTCTCCGACATCGTCTCCGGTATCCTCGGCGCCCTCGCGCATCCGGCCGACGGTCCGGTGCCGCACCGGGTGTTCAACCTCGGCAACCATACGCCGGTCGAGCTGGAGCGCTTCATCAGCGTGATCGAGCAGGCCGCCGGCCGCCCCGCGCAGAAGGTCTACAAGCCCATGCAGCCCGGCGACATGGTGCGCACGATGGCCGATACCCGGCGCGCACATGACGCTTTCGGCTTCGATGCGGTGACCCCGATCGAACAAGGCCTGCCGCCTGTGGTGCAGTGGTGCCGCGAGTATTTTGGCGATCGCGCCTGAGGACGGATCCTCACGCCGCCGGGTTCATCTTCGGATAACCTCGGTTTCGGAGAATGCGCGGTCTTTGTCCCCCCTTTGGCCGAGTGCCTTATGAGCCAACCCGAGCTTTCCGTTGTCGTCCCGGTGTTCAACGAGCGCGACAATGTTGCCCCGCTGGTCGCCGAAATCACCGCTGCGCTGCGTGGCCGGCTGCCGTTCGAGATCGTCTACATCGACGATCACTCGCGCGATGACACCCTGGCGGTGCTGCAGGGATTGAAGGCAACCACCCCGGAACTGCGCGTGCTGCACCATGTGAACCAGAGCGGGCAGAGCACGGCGGTGCGCACCGGCGTCAAGCACGCGCGCGCGCCGTGGATCGCCACCCTGGATGGCGATGGCCAGAACGATCCGGCCGATATTCCCAAGCTGCTCGCCGCACGCGACGCCGCCGACGCGCAGGTGAAGCTGTTCGCCGGCTGGCGCGTCAACCGCCAGGACAGCGGCAGCAAGCGCTGGGCCAGCAAGTGGGCCAACGCCATCCGTGCGCGCATGCTGCGCGACGACACGCCCGACACCGGTTGCGGCATCAAGCTGTTCGAACGCAGCGCGTTCCTCGACCTGCCGTACTTCGACCACATGCACCGTTACCTGCCGGCGCTGATGCAGCGTGCCGGCTGGAAGACCACCAGCGTGCCGGTCAACCACCGCCACCGTACCGCCGGCGTGTCCAAGTACAACAACCTCGGCCGCGCGCTGGTCGGCATCCGCGACCTGCGTGGCGTGGCCTGGCTGATCACCCGAAGCAAGCGCACCGCGGTGGAGGAGCGCTGATGGATCTGGAGCTGCACTGGCTGGATCAGCCCCTGACCTGGCTGTACTGGACCGGCCTGCATGTGACCGGCTGGAAGCTGATCGGCTACACCGGCGCACTGATGTTCGGCGGCCGCTGGCTGGTCCAGTTCATCGCCTCCAAGCGCGCCGGCAAGCCGGTCATCCCGCGCCTGTTCTGGTACATGAGCGTGATCGGCAGCCTGATGACCCTGAGCTACTTCCTGTTCTCGGCCAAGCAGGACTCGGTGGGCGTGCTGCAGAACCTGTTCCCGGCGTTCACCGCCCTGTACAGCCTGCACCTGGATATCAAGCACCGCGGCTGGAAGCGCGACAGGGCCAGCCACTGAGGGCGCGGGGTGCCTGCCATGGGTAGAGTCGACTGTCAGTCGACTTTCGCGCGGAGCGCGGGCTTTGCTACGTCTGGCGGAAGAGCAGCCGACTAACAGTCGGCTCTACCCAGTCGGCTCTACCACGCGCCTCCGGCGCTGGGGGCCCAACTTGCGGCCGGTTCCCGGTCCTGCCTGCGCTGCAAGCAGGACCTTCGTCCCATGCCATGGGCCGTGGGCGGTGCCATCATCGGAGCCTGCCTTCCCGGGAACCTGTGCTCGTGAAAACCCGTCTTGCCGTTGCCCTGCTGCTCGCCATGTCCGCCCCCACCGTGGCCTTGGCCGCTGCGCCCACCGCCGCCGCCGCGCCCGCCAGCGTGGCCACCGAATCGCCCGCAGATGCCGCCTTCCGCGCGCTGTACGAGAAGGAATGGAAGTGGCGCCAGCAGGGCGGTGGTGAAGCCAGCGAGGACGAAGACGCGCCCGCCAACGCCACCCGCATGCCCGACGTCGGCCCGGCCGCGCAGCAGGCACGCCTGAAGGTGTGGGACGAGACCCTGGCCGCGCTGAAGAAGATCGACCCGAAGACCCTGTCGCCGGACAACCAGGTCAACTACGCGATCTATCGCGACCAGGTGTTCAACCTGGCCGAAGAGACGCGCCTGCGCGGCTACGAAATGCCGTTCAACGCCGATTCCTCGTTCTGGTCCAACCTGTCCTTCATGGCCCGGCGCGAGATGAAGACCGTGCAGGATTACCAGAACTACATCGCACGGCTGAACGACGTGCCGCGTTATTTCGGCCAGCAGACCGAGAACATGCGAGCCGGCCTGAAGCGCGGCTTCAGCGTGCCGCGTGCGGTGCTGGATGGCCGCGAAGTGTCCATCGCCACCGTCGCCGAACTGAAGGACCCGACCGAATCGCCGCTGTACGCGCCGTTCAAGAAGCTGCCCAACAGCATCCCGGCCGCCGAACAGGCCAGGCTGCAGGCGCAGGCGCGTGAAGCGATCAGCGGCAAGGTGGTGCCGGCGTTCCAGCAGCTGCGCACCTTCTTCGTCAACGAGTACGTGCCGCAGGCACGCACCACCCTGGCCGCCGAAGCGATGCCCGATGGCAAGGCGTACTACAGGCAGCAGATCCACGAGTACACCACGCTGGACCTGTCGCCAGACGAGATCCATCGCATCGGCCTGGAGGAAGTCGCACGCATCCAGGGCGAGATGAACGCCATCATCAAGCAGGTGAAGTTCAAGGGCAGCTTCGCCGAGTTCCTGACCTTCCTGCGTACCGATCCGCAGTTCTATGCGAAGACGCCGGAAGAGCTGCTGTCGCGCGCCGCGTGGATCTCCAAGCGCGCCGATGGCCAGCTGGGCAAGTACATGACGTTGCCGCGCGCGCGCTTCACCATCGTGCCGGTGCCGCCGGACATCGCACCGTTCTGGACCGCCGGTCGCGGTGGCATGGGCACCTACTGGCTCAACACCTACAACCTGCCGTCGCGCCCGCTGTACAACCTGCCGGCGCTGACCCTGCATGAATCCGATCCGGGCCATGCGTTGCAGGGTGCCATTGCCGCCGAGCAGAAGAACCTGCCTGAGTTCCGCCGCAACGCCTACATCTCCGCCTATGGCGAAGGCTGGGCGCTGTACTGCGAGAAGCTGGGCGTGGAGATGGGCATCTACGAAACCCCGTATGAGGACTTCGGCCGCCTGACCTACGAGATGTGGCGCGCCGCGCGCCTGGTGATCGACACCGGCGTGCACAGCAAGGGCTGGACCCGCGAGCAGGCGCTGGCCTACCTGCGTGACCACACCGCGCTGAGCGAGCATGAAGTGACCACCGAAGTGGACCGCTACATTTCCTGGCCGGGCCAGGCGCTGAGCTACAAGCTGGGCGAGATCGCCATCGTGCGCCTGCGTGCGCAGGCCGAGAAGGAACTGGGCGACAAGTTCGACATCAAGGGCTTCCACGACACCCTGCTGAAGCAGGGCTCGGTGCCGCTGCCGGTGCTGGAACAGCAGATCCAGGCCTACATCGCCGAGCGCAAGAAGGCCTGACCCGACGCGTCGCCGGGCATGGCCCGGCGCTACCAGAATGCGCGGTGGTAGCGCCGGGCCATGCCCGGCGAGCGTGATGCGATCGGGTCGGAGCCCCGCCCGAAGGGCGGGGCTCCGACCCCCTCTCACCTCAGCCTACCGCCCGCGGCTTGGCCACGCGTGCCGCAAACGTCGGCAGCACCAGCAGGGTCAGCACGGTGGCGGTGATCAGGCCACCGATCACGACCGTCGCCAGCGGCTTCTGCACCTCCGCACCGGAACCGCTGGCGATCGCCATCGGAATGAAGCCGACGATCGCCACCAGCGCGGTGGTCAGCACCGCTCGGATGCGGCTTGACGCACCGTTGATCGCCGCCTGCAACGGCAGGTCGCCGGCGTCCAGGCGTTCGCGGATCGCCTGCATCAGCACCAGGCCGTTCAACGTGGCTACGCCGGAGACGGCGATGAAGCCGACCGCCGCCGACACCGAGAACGGCATGCCCCGCAGCAGCAGTGCGAGGATGCCGCCGACCAGCGCCAACGGCACGCAGCTGAACACCAGAATGGCTTCCTTGCCGCTGCGCAGGGCCATGAACAGCAGGCTGCCGATCAGCAGGAACACTACCGGTACCACCGTCGCCAGCCGCTTTTCCGCGCGCTGCAGGTTCTCGAACTGGCCACCCCAGGTCAGGTAGGCACCTGGCGGCAGTGCCACGTCGGCCACCGCGGCCTGCGCTTCGCCGACGAAGCCGCCCAGGTCACGGCCACGCACGTTGGCCTGCACCACCACGCGGCGGCTGCCGTTGTTGCGGCTGATCTGGTTCGGCCCTTCGCTGACCGTGATGCGCGCAACCGACGACAGCGGAATCACCAACCCCGACGGCGTGGCGATCGGCAGCGAGGCCAGCTGGTCCGGATCGTTGCGCGAGGCATCGTCCAGGCGCACCACCACGTTGAAGCGGCGGTCGCCTTCGAAGATCTTGCCGGCCGCGGTACCGCCGATGCCGGTGGAAAGTGCATCACTCACATCCGCCGCAGTCAGCCCGTACTGCGCCGCCGCCACATGATCGATCGCCACGTTCAGCGTGGGCAGGCCGGAGATCTGCTCCACCCGCACGTCGGCGGCGCCGTTCACCGCACGCAGCTTCAACGCCACCTGGTCGGCCACCTTCTGCAGCTGGCCGAAGTCATCGCCAAAGATCATTACGGCCAGGTCGGTACGCACGCCGGAAATCAGCTCGTTGAAGCGCAGTTCGATCGGCTGGCTGAACTCGAAACTGTTGCCCAGCTGCTGCCCAGCCAGCTTTTCGAAACGGGCCACCAGCGCGTCCTTGGCCAACTTCGGATCGGGCCAGTCCTTGCGCGGCTTCAGCACGATCACGCTGTCGGAAATGTTGGTCGGCATCGGATCGATCGCCGCCTCGGCGGTACCGGTACGCGAGAACAGGGTTTCCACTTCCGGCTGCGTGGCAATCACCTTTTCCAACGCCAGTTGCATGGCCAGTGACTGCTCCAGCGACGTCGACGGCACGCGCAACGCCTGCATCGCCACGTTGCCTTCGTCCAGCGTCGGCATGAACTCGCGGCCCAGCAGCGAGAACGAGCCGATGCCCACCACCATCATCATCACCGCACTGGCCACTACCGTGCGCGGATGCGCCACGGCCTTGCGGATCACCGGCTCGATGCGCGCACGCAGCACGCGTATCAGCCTGGTCTCGTGCTCGCCGTCGTCCGCATGTGCATCGCCGTCCTTCAGCTTCGGCTCGCGCACAAGCAGCGCCGTCATCGCCGGCACGAAAGTGAAGGAGAACAGGAAGGCACCGACCAGAGCCAGCATGAAGGTCGCCGCCATCGGGTGGAACGTCTTGCCCTCCACACCTTCCAGGGTGAGGATCGGCGCGAACACCAGCAGGATGATCAGCTGGCCGAACGCCGCCGGGCGCGCCATCTTCAGCGCCGAATCGGCGGCCACGCGCAGGCGTTCCATCGCGGTCAGCGCACGGCCCAGTTCGGCACGGCGCTGGCCCAGCATCAGCAGTGTCGACTCGACCACGATCACCGCACCGTCCACCAGGATGCCGAAGTCCAGCGCACCCAGGCTCATCAGGTTGCCGCTGATGCCGAAGCGGTTCATGCCGATCACCGCGAACAGGAACGACAGCGGAATCACCAGCGCGGTGATGGTGGCCGCGCGCAGGTTGCCCAGCAGCAGGAACAGCACCACCACCACCAGCAGCGCGCCCTCGGTGAGGTTCCTGGCCACGGTCTTGATGGTGGAATTGACCAGCACACTGCGGTCCAGCACCGGTGCGGCCACGATGTCGGCCGGCAGCGACGTGTTCACCTGTTCCAGACGCGCGGCCGCGGCCTGCGCCACGGTGCGGCTGTTGCCACCGGCAATCATCAGCGCGGTGCCCAGCACAGCCTCGTGGCCGTTGCGGCTGGCTGCACCCAGGCGCGGCGCGCGGCTCAGCTCCACGGTGGCCACATCGGCCACGCGTACCACCACGCCATTGCGGGTGGCCACCGGCGCCTGTGCAAGATCCTCGGTGGTCAGCGCCAGGCCATCGGCACGCACCACCAGGCCTTCGCCGGCACGCTGCACGAAGCCGGCGCCGGCCTGCACGTTGGAACGCTGCAGGGCAGTGACCAGGTCGGCCAGGCCGAGGCCATGCGCGGCCAGTTTGGCGCTGTCAGGATGCACGCCGTATTCCTTGACGTAGCCGCCGACCGTATCGACCCCGGCCAGCCCCGGGCTGGAGCGCATCTGCGGCGCGATGATCCAGTCCTGCACGGTGCGCAGGTAGGTCGCACGTTCTTCGGGTGTACGCAGCAGGTTGCCTTCCGGCGTGCGGTAGACCTCGCCGGCCTGCCAGCCCGCTTCATCGGGCTTGGCCAGTTTGGCCGGATCGAACGCGGTGAAGTCCACCGTCCACATCAGCACCTCGCCGAGGCCGGTGGTGACCGGCGACAGCATCGGCGACGCACCATCGGGCAGGTCCTCCGATGCCTCGCGCATGCGTTCGGCCACCTGCTGGCGGGCGAAGTAGATGTCGGTGGCATCGGTGAAGATCGCAGTGACCTGCGAGAAGCCATTGCGCGACAGCGAACGCGTGGTGGTCAGGCCGGGAATGCCGGCCAGCGCGGTTTCCAGCGGATAGGTCACCTGCCGTTCGATCTGCTCCGGGGTCAGCGCCGGGGCCACCGTGTTGATCTGTACCTGGCGATTGGTGATGTCCGGCACCGCGTCGATCGGCAGCTTGCCGAGCTGGAACAGGCCCACGGCGGCGATCAGCGCGGCCATGAACACCACCAGCCAGCGGTGGCGCACCGCTGTTTCAATGATCAGCTTGAACATGGTCGCCTCCTCAGTGGCCGTGCTCGGCTTCGCCCTTGGCCAGTTCGGCCTTGAGCAGGAAGGCGTTGGCACCGACGATGCGCTCGTTGCCGGTCAGCCCACCGAGGATCTCGATACGGTCGCCGGCGCGACGCCCGGCCAGCACCGGCTGCGCCTTGAAGCCGCCTTCGACGGCGACGAACACCGCGCTGCTGCCATCGACGTTCTGCACCGCATCGGCGGGCACGCTGAGCGAGCCGTCCTGGCCTTCGGTGACCACCACGGCCGACACCGGCGAACCGGCCGGCGGCAGCGACGCATCCACCGGCGTGGCGCGGATCACCGCGACGCCGCCCTGCTGGCGGACATCGGCGGCCGAGCCGGTGACGGTGGCGGTGAAGCTGCCCCCCGGCACGCTCACTTCCAGCTTCATGCCCGGCGTGACCTGTGCAGCCAGCGCCGGCGGTGCGGTGAACACCAGCTCGTTCATCGACGGGTCGGCTACATCGGCGACTGCACTGCCGGCGGCGACCACACCGCCCGGAGTGACCTGCACGTTACCGACGATGCCGGCCACCGGACTGGTGATGCGCACGCGGCCACTGGCATCGGGCGCGCCGTTGGCGGCGGCCTGGGCCTGCGCGGCAGCGGCCTGCGCCTGTGCCGCCAGCGAACGTGCGCGCGAGGCTTCCATCTCCTGGCGCGCGACCACGCCCTGGTCGACCAGCGCCTTGTCGCGGCCATAGGCCAGGCGCGCGGCCTCGGCTTCGGCCGAGGCGGCCAGCGCATTGGCACGGAACACCGCCGCTTCGCCACTGACCACGATGGCCAGGGCCTGGTTCTGCTTCACTGCGGTGCCCGGTGCGACCAGCACGCGTTCGACGCGGCCGGTCACGGTCGAGGCCACCGAGGCACGGGCACCCACCGACGGCTCGACGCGGCCGGACAGGCGCGTCGAGCCACCGCCACCGCGGCCGATGGCGACCACCTCGATACCGGACGCCTTGATCTGCTCCGGGGTCAGCGGCACCACGCCTTCATCGGCGTCAGCCGGCGCCTTGGCTTCCTTGCTGTCGGTCGCGTGGCCATGGCCATCGTCGGTGCCCGCCTTGGCCGCGGCGGAGTCTTCATTTGCAGGTGTCTGCGCATTGCCTGCGCAGCCGGCCAGCAGCACGGTCAGCAGCACGCCGCCGATCAGCGGGAAGGTACGGGAGAGAGTCATGGGGCCTCCACAAAAGGTGCGCGCCCTTCAAGGCGGGCAAGATCGATTTCCGCGCCGACGCGCGACAGGCGCGCATCCACAGCGGCGGCGCGGGCGGCGATGAGGGCGCTGCGCGTGCTGCGCAGTTCCAGCTGCGAGATGCGTCCGGCGTCGAAGCCGATGCGGGCCAGGCGATACGCCTCTTCGGCGGCGACCACGCTTTCATCGGCGGCGCGGGTACGGCTGCTGGCGGCCTTCAACCCGGCCACCGCGGAGAGGCGCTCTGCCTCGCTGTCGCGGCGCTGCTGGTCCAGGCGTGCCTCGGCCGCGCGCTGGTCGGCAGTGGCGGCGCGGATGCCCCCGCGGTTGCGGTCGAACAGCGGGATGCTGAGGCTGAGCCCGAGGTTGTAGGCACGCTCGCCCCCCTCGCGGAAGCGGGTCTGCGCGGCGGTGACGCTCAGATCGGGCAGGGCGCGCTTGCGCTCCACGTCGACCAGCTTGCCCGCCGCATCGGCCTCGGCTTCAGCGATGCGCACCGCCAGTGCGGTATCGATGGCACCGCGTGGAAGCGGCGGCGCACGGTCGAGCAGGCTGTCGTCGATCGATTGCACCGGCGCATCCAGCAGCGCGGTGCCGGCCAGGCGGGCCAGCGCGGCGTCGCGGAAGGCCTGCGCCTCATCCAGCGCGGCGCTGGCATTGGCCACTTCGCTCTGCGCCTGCACCGCACGCAGCTGCGGTTCGCGGCCCTGCTTGACCATGGCGTTGACGGCGTTGGCGTCATCGCGGGTCAGTGACAGTGCTTCCTCGGCCAGGGTGTAGCGGCGCAGTGCACTTTCCGCCTGTGCATAGACCACCGCCAGCTGGCTGGCCACGTCGCTGCGACTCTGCGCGCCACGCAGGTTGGCCGCCTGGGCCTCGGCACGGGCCGCACGGACGCGCGCGCCGCGCTGGCCCCAGACCTCCAACGGCTGGGACAGGGTAAGCACGCTGTCGGCCTTGCCCATGCCGCCATAGGAGCCGGTACCCCAGGCGTTCTCGGCGGAGTAGGAGAGTGAAGGGTTGGGCAACGCACGGGCTTGGTCGGCGCGCGCATCGGCGGCCTCGGCCAGCGCCGCACCGACGCGGGTACCGGGCAGCTGGTCCAGGCGTTCAAGCAGGGTGTCGTAGGAAGGGGCGGCTTGCGCCATCACCGATGCCGCCGGGGCCAGGCCCAGCAACACGGCGACGACCCGCCCGGCCGCACGCAGCGACCGAGGTGTCAGGATCGACATAGGGGGATTCCGGTTGTGAGTGAAACGGGAGCCCGCAATCGCGGGACGCGCTCAACTCACGCCCGGGGGGGACGCGTCAATTCATCCTGGGCGACCGCATAGGTCGCCGCGTCGCCGGCATTCATCCAGCGCGCCGGCAGTGGCGCACCGAAGGCGGCGAGGGTGCTGGCCGGAAGGCTCAGGTTGGAGTGGTGGCAGTGGTTGTGGCTGCAGGCACCGGCGTGCTTGCGGTCACTGTCACCCTCGGCATCGTTGGTGTTGCTTTCCACGTGCACCGCAGTGGTGTCGTGCGGTTCGACCGCGCAGGCCAGCACGTCGGCCACCGGAACGACCACGAATGCCGCCATCAGCAGCATCATCAGGTACGTACGCAGTTGGCGGGTGATCCGGCGCATGGACGGGAGGCTAGCAAGCGGTTTTCGCCGGATACAATATCAATGGCCACCTCGGGAATTCGTCGGAACCTCCCGTTCAGGTGGGCCGGGCACGCCTTTCGGCCCACCGGGCTGCGCTTCTGTAGAGCCGAGCCCATGCTCGGCTGCTGTCGCACGATCAGCCGAGCATGGGCTCGGCTCTACAACGAAGGTCACGGCAGCTTCGCGATCACCTTGATCTCGAACTGGAACCCGTACAGCCAGGTCACGCCGATACCGGTCAGGGTCGGGTGCGGCGCCTGGCCCCAGTACTCGGGCACGATCGCCCAGGCCTTCTCGAAGTTCTTCTCCGGATCGACCAGGAACACGGTCACGTCGATTACGTCATCGAACGTGCAGCCTGCGGCAGCCAACACCGCATTGAGATTCTCGAAGGCGCGGCGCACCTGCATTTCGAAGTCCGGCTCGGGCGAGCCGTCCTCACGGCTGCCGACCTGGCCGGAGACGAACAGGAAACCGTTGGATCGGATCGCCGGTGAGTAGCGGTTGCGCTCGTACAGCGCTTGGCGGCCGGCGGGGAAAACGACATCACGCTGTGACATGGGGAAGATCCCGTGGGAGAGGACGCCATCCTCCCCGCCAGCGGTGTCTGGATAAACCGCGATGATCGGCCTAGATTGATTGCCAATTCCAAACAATCCCGGCCAGCCATGGACCGTTTCGAGGCGATGCGGGCGTTTGCCCGGGTGGTGGAGACTGGCAGCTTCACCCGTGCGGCGCAGACCCTGCAGATCAGCCGCACCACGGCCACCCAGCTGGTGCAGCAGCTGGAGGCACACCTGCGGCTGCGCCTGCTCAACCGCACCACGCGCCGGGTCAGCGTCACCGCCGACGGCGCGGCCTACTACCCGCGCATCGCCCGCCTGCTGGCCGAGCTGGAAGAGGTGGAGGGCGGGCTGGGTGACGCAGCCAGCCAGCCGCGCGGCCGCCTGCGCGTGGATGTGCCGGGGCCTTACGCGCGGCTGCGGCTGGTACCGGCGCTGCCGGAGTTTCAGGCGCGCTACCCGGAGATCCAGCTGGATATCGGCGTCAGTGACCGCGAGGTCGACGTCATCGCCGACAACGTCGACTGCGTGATCCGCGGCGGCACCCCTGCCGACCCGGCACTGGTGGCGCGGCCGCTGGCGGCGCTGCCGATCGGCTTCCACGCCAGCCCCGGCTATGTGCAGCGTTTCGGCCTGCCGACCGATCCGCGCGCGCTGGAAGGGCCCGATCACCACATGGTCGGCTTCCTCAGCCCGCGTAGTGGCCGCGCACGCGTGTTCGTTGCACAGCGCGGCGATGAGCGCATCGAGGTGCAGGGCTGCTACACGGTCGGTTTTGACGACGGCAATGCCTATCTGGCCGCAGCGCTGGCGGGGTTGGGCGTGGTGGCGCTGCCCAGCTACATGGCCGAGCCGCACGTGGCGCGCGGCGAGCTGTTGCCGGTGTTGCCGGACTGGCAGCTGCCGCCGATGCCGATGCATGTGATGTTCCCGCCGAACCGGCACATGAGCCAGCGGCTGCGGGTGTTCATCGATTGGGTGGTGGAAGCGCTGGGGTGATCGCGCGCGCGCATCTGTAGAGCCGAGCTCACGCTCGGCTGCTTCTGTCACCAGCGCTCAAGGCCCGCGCTTCGCGCGTGAGCCGAGCGCGGGCTCGGCTCTACAGAGGGAGCTTCCTGCTGCAAGCATGCGAAAATCATCGCGGCACGCAACAGGAAACATCGCCACGCATGAATCGCATCGTCGCACTGGATACCGAAACCACCGGCATCTCCCACCGCCTGGGGCACCGGGTGATCGAAATCGGTGCCGTCGAACTGATCGATGGTCAGCTCACCGGCCGCCAGTTCCACACCTACCTGCAGCCGCAGCGCAAGGTGGACTGGGGCGCACAGCGCGTGCACGGCATCAGCGATGCGATGCTGGTGGGCAAGCCATTGTTCTCCAGCAAGGCTGCTGAACTGCTCGACTTCCTGCGCGGCAGCGAGATGGTCGCGCACAACGCCACCTTCGATGTGGGCTTCCTGGACAACGAGCTGCGTCTGTCCGGTATTCCTGGCACGCTGGCCCAGCATTGCCGCATCACCTGCAGCCTGAAGCTGGCGCGCGGGCGCTGGCCCGGCCAGGGCAACAAGCTGGATGATGTGCTGCAGCGCCTGCGCATTCCCAGCCAGCGCGGCCTGCACGGCGCGTTGAAGGATGCCCATCTTCTCGCCCAGGTGATTCCGCACCTGCGTTGAGCCGGCCCGGTCATTGTTGTAGAGCCGAGCCCACGCTCGGCTCAGGCGTTCCGGGACGCAGCAGCCGAGCGTGGGCTCGGCTCTACAGGGGGCGATCGCCGTGTTCAGCCCCCGCCTGTGGGTAACTTGCGCAAGTGCTTGAACCCGTGCATAATACGCGGCTCGCTGTGTCCGGTTTTCTACCGGGCGGCGCCCCCGGGAGCACGTCCCCGGCCGCCCAACGCCAGCGTAACCCTTTGATTCTCTTGACGTGTGGTGGGCAACCATCGAGGCCGCCGTCGCCCGGGCTACGGGCTGACAACTACTACTATCGAGGTGCGCAATGTCCCGCGTATGCCAGGTTTCCGGCAAGCGAGTGCAGACGGGTAACAACGTCTCGCACGCCAACAACAAGACCCGTCGTCGTTTCCTGCCGAATCTGCACGAGCGCCGTTTCTGGGTGGCCAGCGAGAACCGCTGGGTCAAGCTTCGTGTTTCCGCGCATGCACTGCGCACCATCGACAAGAACGGCATCGATTCCGTTCTGGCTGAGCTGCGTGCGCGCGGCGAAAAGGTCTGAGGAGTAAAGCATCATGGCAGGCAAGCGCGATAAGGTCCGTATGATTTCCTCGGCCGGTACCGGCCACTTCTACACGACCGACAAGAACAAGAAGAACACCCCGGGGAAGATGGAATTCCTGAAGTACGATCCGGTCGTGCGCAAGCACGTCCTGTACAAGGAAGGCAAGATCAAGTAATCCGCACGGATTGCTGATCCCCGCGAAGAAACCCGCCCTTGTGGCGGGTTTTTTTATGCCCTGCGTTTACCTGGTGGATACCGACCGTTCCGATGCTGCTGTGGTGGTGGTGGGTGCCGACCGTTGGTCGGCACTGGGCAGTCCCTGCGCACGCTGTCGCCAATGGCGCCATGTCTGGAGCGAAGGGCCGATTGCGATAAGTGATTCTTCCTACTGGTTCCGGCGCCTCGCGCTGTTCAAATCGATTGGAACGACGGGCGTGGCCGTGCCCATGATGGCGAGCCGCTGCGGTTGCAGCGGTCGGGCTTGCAATCCCGTGAAGTCAATCAATCAGTAGACTCGCCCGCCTTCGCCGGAGATCTCTCCGGCGACGGTTGGTGACCTATCCGCCTCTATGGCGGACGGTGCGAGGGGGCCTTGCGCCCGCCGGTTCGTTTGCTGATTGATTGCTTCCCGGTATTGCAACCACGCATCGTCCGCCACCTTCACGGTGGCCAGATCCGTTGAAGGAGGTTGCATGAACACCCCATCACACCGGCAGGACCTGGAACTGGGCTGGCTGCGCCTGCAGCGCATGTTGCAAGGCATCGAGGGCATGGCGCTGCTGCTGTGCGACCACCATCTGGCACTGGCCAACGGCGCGCCGTCACCGCTGCCGGAGGCGCAGCTGGAGCGGGCCGCACAGGCGATCGCCTGCATGGCGCTCAACGGCCGCCGTCATGCCGAATCGGTGCGGCAGCTGTGTGAGGTGCCGGTGCGGCATTGATCCATCCTGTAGAGCCGAGCCCACGCTCGGCTGCTCCGCTGTCGGGCCGAAAGGCAGTCGAGCATGGCTCGACTCTGCAAATCCTGCTGGGCAGAATGGCCCATCACCTCCCGACGGGCGACACGATGCTGTTCGAGTGGTTGCTGGGTTCCTACCTGCTGCTGATCGACTGGCTGATCCGGCTGGTCGCGCTGTGCTGGATTCCCACCCGCACCACGCCGGGGGCGGCGCGCAGCTGGCTGCTGCTGGTCGGCTTCGTGCCGCTGCTGGGCCTGCCGCTGTACCTGCTGTTCGGCCACCCGTGGCTGTCGCGCGAGCGCATCCGCCGCCAGGCCGAGGCCTCGCAGGTCATCCGCGAGGAACAGGCGCTGCAGCATCGCCTGCGCTGGACACCGCAGCCGGACACCGCCTGCGCCGAGATCGTGCCGCTGGTGCAGCGCCAGGGCGACTTCATGCCCGTGCACGGCAACGCGGTCGACCTGCTGACCGACTACGACGAATCGCTGCACACGCTGATTGCCGATATCGACCAGGCCGAAGACCGCGTGCACCTGCTGTACTACCTGATGTTCGATGACGCGGTCGGCGAGGCCATTGTCGAGGCCTTGCAGCGTGCCGCCGCGCGTGGCGTGCAGTGCCGCGTGCTGCTCGACGCGGTGGGCGCCAAGCGCGGCCTGCGTGCCTATCGCAAGCGCCTGCAGGCGCGCGACATCGAAGTGCGCGCGATGCTGCCCGGTGGCCTGCGCTGGCGCCGCAGCGGGCGCATGGACCTGCGCAACCACCGCAAGATCGCGGTGATCGACAACGAAGTGGCCTATGTCGGTTCGCAGAACCTGGCCGGCCCGCAGTTCGTGCCCGGCCACCCGAACCGCGAACTGGTGGCGCGCGTGCGCGGCCCGGCGGTGGCGCATCTGGAAGCGGTGTTCGCCAGCGACTGGTACATGGAAACCGGCCAGCGCCTGGACGTGATCGCCGATGTGCCCGAGTGCAGCGACGACATCGCCACCCAGCTGCTGCCCAGCGGCCCGGCTTATCCGTACAGCAACGCACGCGACGCGGTGGCGGCGTTGATCCATCTGGCGCGGCGACGGCTGGTGATGGTCACCCCGTACTTCGTGCCCGACGAAGCCACGCTCAGCGCCTTGCGCATTGCGGCGTTGTCCGGCGTGCAGGTGCAGCTGATCCTGTCGGCCAGCAACAACCAGCGGCTGACCTCGTGGGCGCAGGAGGCCTACTACGACGAGCTGCTGCGCTGTGGCGTGCGCATCGCGCTGTACGAGCCGCAGTTCCTGCATGCCAAGCACATGAGCGTGGACGAGGACATCGCCGTGCTCGGCTCGATCAACATGGACATCCGCTCATTCGCGCTGAATGCCGAAATCGGCCTGGTCTGCTACGACCGCGCGCTGGTGCAGCAGCTGTGCGCGATCGAGGATGGCTACCTGCGCGAGTCGCGGCAGCTGGACCTGCAGCAGTGGCGCAGCCGTCCCACGTGGCGGCGCAGCCGCGAAGGCATCGCACGGCTGGCCGATGCGTTGATGTGAAACGGTGGCAACCGCCCGCTTCGGCAATCCGGCCCGTCATCGCCGATGGCCTACAATCGGCGCATGACTGATTCACCGCGTAATGGCGAACTGGACCTGGCAATCATCGGTGGTGGTGCGGCCGGGGTGCTGGTGGCGATCCAGGTGCTGCGCCAAGCCAAGGCGCCACTGGCGTTGGCCATTCTCGAACCGGCTTCGCAGCTGGCCCAGGGCATCGCCTATGCCACGCCGTGGCCGGAGCACCTGCTGAACGTGCCGGCGGCGAAGATGAGTGCGTTTGCCGACCAGCCCGGCGATTTCCTCGACTACCTGATGGCCGCCAACGCCTACCCGGGCCAGGCGCGCGAGGTGCTGGGCGAGCGTTACGTATGCCGCCACTACTTTGCGGCCTACCTGCAGCAGCGCCTGCAGGAGGCCGCTGCGGCCAGCCCGGCGCAGCTGCAGGTGATCGCGCAGCCGGTGCTGGGCCTGCAGCCGGATGACCATGGCTACCGGCTGACACTTGGCGATGCCCGGACGCTGCACACCGTGCAGGCGGTGCTTGCCACCGGCAACAGCATGCGGCCGCTGCCGGTGGCCGGTGCCGAGGCACTGCCCGCCGATGATGTGATCGAGGCCTGGGACTACGACGGCGTGCGTACCCTGGCCGGTGAGCAGGCCGTGGCCATCGTCGGCTCCGGCCTGAGCATGGCCGACACCGTGCTGGCGCTGGTTGCCGCCGGCCACACCGGCCCGCTGCACGTGATCTCGCGCCATGGCCTGCTGCCGCTGCCGCATGCGCATGGCGGCCTGCCCACGTTCGACCCGGCCACGCTGCTGCAGATGAACCTGCGCCAGCGCCTGCGCGCGTTGCGTGGGTTTGCGCGCCAGGCGCAGGCCGACGGGCTGCCGTGGCAGGGCGTGATGGACCGCATCCGTCCGCACGGGCAGGCGCTGTGGTGCAGCCTCGACGCGGCCGACCAGCGCCGCTTCCTGCGCCATGTGGTGCGCTACTGGGACGTGCATCGCCACCGCATCGCCGAAGAGGTCGACGCACAGCTGCAGGCGCTGATCGAAAGCGGCCAACTGCGCATTCACCGGTCCCGCCTGCAATCCGTCGGCCGCGAAGGCGATGCCCTGCGGCTGTCGGGTCGCGATGCCAACGGCAATGAACAGCACTGGACGATCGGCGGTGTGGTCAACGCCACCGGCGTGGAAACCCGCGCCAGTGCGCTGCGCAATCCGTTGCTGCAGCAGCTGCAGGCCGAGGGCCTGGCACGCCCCGGCCCGCATGGGCTGGGCCTGGACAGCACGGTGCCGGGCGACCGCCTGCGCAGCGCCAGTGGCCAGCCGCAGGCACGGCTGGGCGTGCTCGGCAGCCTGCGCATCGGCAGCCTGTGGGAAAGCCTGGCGGTGCCTGAACTGCGTCAGCAGGCGCAGGCGCTGGCCACCCAGGTGGTCGCAGGAGCCGCGACGGCGATGCCGTAAAATGGGGGCATGGATGTCTCCCACCTGCTTGATGGCCTGAACCCGGCCCAGCGCGAAGCCGTCTCCGCTCCCCCCGGCCACCACCTGGTGCTGGCCGGTGCCGGTTCCGGCAAGACCCGCGTACTCACCCACCGCATCGCCTGGCTGCATGAAGTCGATGGCGTGCCGACCCACGGCGTTTTCGCGGTGACCTTCACCAACAAGGCGGCCGGCGAAATGCGCCACCGCATCGATGCCCAGCTGCCCCATGGCAGCCGTGGCATGTGGATCGGTACCTTCCACGGCCTGGCCAACCGCCTGCTGCGCCTGCATTGGCAGGATGCGAAGCTGCCCGAAGGCTTCCAGGTGATGGATTCGGACGACCAGCTGCGGCTGGTCAAGCGCGTGGTGCAGGCGCTGGAGCTGGACGACGGCAAGTACCCGCCCAAGCAGATCGCGTGGTGGATCAACGCGCAGAAGGACGAAGGCCGCCGCCCGCAGCACATCCAGCCCGAACCGCACGATGCGTGGCTGGAGACCATGCGGCAGGCCTACATCGAGTACCAGGCACGCTGCGACCGCGCCGGCCTGGTCGACTTCGCCGAGCTGCTGCTGCGCGCGCACGAACTGCTGCGCGACAACCCGGCGCTGCTGTCGCACTACCGCGCCCGCTTCCGCGAGATCCTGGTGGACGAGTTCCAGGACACCAATGCCATCCAGTACGCCTTCGTACGCGTGCTGGCCGGCGATTCCGGCCACGTATTCGTGGTCGGCGACGATGACCAGGCCATCTACGGCTGGCGCGGTGCCAAGGTCGAGAACGTGCAGGGCTTCCTGCGCGACTTCCCGGGTGCGCAGACCATCCGCCTGGAGCAGAACTACCGCTCCACCGCCAACATCCTCGGCGCCGCCAATGCGGTGATCGCGCACAACCCGGATCGCATCGGCAAGCAGCTGTGGACCGACAGCGGTGACGGCGAGCCGATCGACCTGTACGCCGCGTACAACGAGATGGACGAGGCGCGCTACATCGTCGAGCGCGCCCGCCAGTGGGTGCGCGACGGTGGCAGCTACACCGAAGTGGCCGTGCTCTATCGCAGCAACGCGCAGTCGCGCGCGCTGGAAGAAGCGCTGCTGAGCGAACAGGTGCCGTACCGCGTGTATGGCGGCATGCGCTTCTTCGAGCGTGCCGAAATCAAGGACGCGCTGGCCTACCTGCGCCTGCTGTCCAACCGCAACGATGACGCCGCCTTCGAGCGCGCGGTCAACACGCCGACGCGTGGCATCGGCGACCGCACGCTGGACGAAGTGCGCCGCGAGGCGCGCGCGCAGGGCATCTCGCTGTGGGAAGCAACGATGCTGGTCACCCAGGGCAGTGCGCTGGCCGCGCGCGCGCGCAATGCACTGGCCGGCTTCCTGGGGCTGGTCAACGAGCTGCAGGCGCAGACCGTGCACATGACCCTGGCCGAGCGCGTGGACCACGTGCTGGCCCGCTCGCAGCTGCGCGAGCACTGGAGCAAGGAAAGCCGCAACGCGCTGGACTCGGAATCGCGCACCGACAACCTCGACGAACTGGTCTCGGTCGCCTCGCGCTTCGTGCGCCGCGCCGACGACATCGAGGAAGTGGGCGAGGACATGGACGAGCTGGTCGCGTTCCTGGCCTATGCCGCGCTGGAGGCCGGTGAGGGCCAGGCGCAGGCCGGCGAGGACGGCGTGCAGCTGATGACCCTGCACTCGGCCAAGGGCCTGGAATTCCCGCTGGTGTTCCTGGCGGGCATGGAAGACGGCCTGTTCCCCAGCGCACGTTCGCTGGAAGAAAGCGGGCGTCTGGAGGAAGAGCGCCGCCTGGCCTACGTCGGCATCACCCGCGCGCGCCAGAAGCTGGTGCTGAGCTATGCCGAATCGCGCCGCATCCACGGCCAGGACAACTACAGCCTGCCGTCGCGCTTCCTGCGCGAGATTCCGCGTGAGCTGCTGCACGAAGTGCGCCCCAAGGTGCAGGTCTCGCGGCCGGCCTCGATGGGCGCCAGCCGGGTGATGGGCCATGCTTCGATCGAGGCGCCGCCGATCAAGCTCGGCGCGCTGGTCACCCATCCCAAGTTCGGCGAAGGCATGGTGACCGACTACGAAGGCAACGGCGCTCACGCCCGCGTGCAGGTCGAGTTTGCCGACGCCGGCAGCAAGTGGCTGGTGATGGCGTATGCCAACCTGACGGTGATCTGATCACCGCCAAGGGGTCGGATCACTTTCCGTTGGAAAAGGGATCCGACCCCGATTAGGCTGCCGGCATGACCCGCAACGTGCTCTTCCTCTGCAGCCAGAACCGCCTGCGCAGCCCCACCGCCGAGCAGGTCTTCGCCGATTGGCCGGGCATCGAGACCGCCTCAGCCGGGTTGCTGGCCGACGCCGAGGAAGTGCTCAGCCCCGAGCTGCTGCAGTGGGCCGACCTGGTGTTCGTGATGGAGCGCGCCCACCGCAACCGGCTGTCCAGCCGCTACAAGGCGTGGTTGAACGGCAAGCGAGTGATCTGCCTGGATATCCCGGATGACTACGAGTACATGGACCCGGTGCTGGTGGAGCTGCTCAAGCGCAAGGTGACCCCGTTCCTGCGCTGACGGGCTGTTGTAGAGCCGAGCCCATGCTCGGCTGCTTCTGGCGCGAAAAGCAGCCGAGCATGGGCTCGGCTCTACAATAGGCGGCACTTCTTTCAGGACCGCTCCCATGACCGAACCCACGCTGCACGTCACCGTGACGTTGAACGCCCGGCTGCAGCCCGAGCATCGCCACGAACTGTTCGAGGACCCACTCGATGCGCTGCTGCAGGCGGCCAATGTCGGCGAGATCACCGGCGGCGGCACGGCGATGTCCGACCTGGGTGAGGTCGAATACGGCGATATCGAAGTGGCGCTGGTCGATGCCGATGGCGTGCCGAAGCTGATCGATCTGCTGGAACAGCTGGGTGCGCCGAAGGGCTCGAAGATCCAGGGCGCGGGTGAAGCCGATCGCAGCTTCGGCGTGACCGAGGGCCTGGGCATCTACCTGGATGGCCTGAACCTGCCGGACGAGGTCTACGAACAGTGCGATTCCAACCACGTGTTCGAGCAGCTGTCCGAGCGCATTGATGGCCTTGGCGAGATCTGCAGCTGGTGGCAGGGCCCGAGCGAGACCGCGCTGTACATGTACGGCCAATCGTTCGAGGCGATGCGCGATGCGATCGCTGAATTCGTGGGCAGCTACCCCCTGTGCCAGAACGCACGCGTGGTGCAGATCGCCTGAGGGCGGAAAATGTGGAGCCGAGTCATGCTCGGCTCATGCATCCGAAGCCGAGCATGGGCTCGGCTCTACAGAAGGGGGGCGGGCAAGCGGGTGGCGCGCACGGGCCGCTGCACGGCGCCGGATTGATCCTGCTCAAGGCGCCGCCTCCACATCCGGTGTGCAATGGTGTTGTTCCCATCTGGCAGACCGCCACGGAGCCCTACCATGTACAAGCGCATCCTGATTGCCACTGACGGGTCCGAGCTGGCCGACAAGGGCCTGGCCAAGGGCCTGGAGCTGGCCAAGGACCTCAATGCCGAGGTCGATATCGTGACCGTGTCCGAGCCGTGGGCCGTGGGCATGTATGACGCCATGGGCTGGAGCGTGGGCTACATGAACAGCCCGGAATACAAGGCCGACCGCGAGGAGGGCGCGCAGAAGGTGCTGCAGCCGGCGCTGGCCAAGGCCGCCGAGCAGGGCATCACGGCCAACCCGGTGCACGTGCTGGACCGCTACGCGGCCGACGGCATCATCGAGACGGCGGCCGAGCGCAACAGCGACCTGATCGTGATGACCTCGCACGGCCGCCGTGGCGTGACCCGTGTACTGCTGGGCAGCCAGACTGCCGAGGTGCTGGCGCGCAGCACGCTGCCGGTACTGGTCATCCGCTGATCCATACCCGCTGATTGAAGCGTTCCCCGGGGAGGGGACCCGACGCCGGTGCGCAGGATGCGTGCCGGCGTTGTTTTTTTTAGGGGGCTGGGGTGAATCCACGCATGGCGTGGATCTACTGGATCGCAGGGATCCGACCCGGTCACCTCACCAGCTGTACAGCTTCCAGTAGACCGGCGACACGCCATCCTTGTCGTTGTCGAATCGGCCATCGCCGTTCTTGTCGTACATGTAGAACGGGGCACCGCGCGACGGGGTCACCTTGACCATGCGCAGCTGGCCGGACACACGGTATTCCTCGATGACATCGCCGTTGTCCATGGTGCGCCTGGACACATCCGCGCCCTTGACGTCCACCGGGGGAGCACCCGCGCCACCCATGCTGGCGCAGCCAGCGAGCAGGAGCAGGGAAGCCAGCATCAGGGTCTTCATCGGCGGGGGCCTTTGCCTGGAAAGAGCCCTGATTATGCCCCATCGCGGTGTGCGCGCCGTGTCGCCGCGGTGCAGGCACGGGCGCGTAGAATCGGCGCATGAGCAGATTAGTCCTGATCGACGGGTCCAGTTACCTGTACCGCGCGTTCCACGCGCTGCCGCCCCTGTCCAATGCACAGGGTGAACCCACCGGCGCGCTGTTCGGCGTGGTCAACATGCTGCGTTCGACGCTGAAGGAGCGCCCGGCCTACGTCGCGTTCGTGGTCGATGCGCCCGGCAAGACCTTCCGTGATGACCTGTACGACCAGTACAAGGCCAACCGCCCGCCGATGCCCGATGAACTGCGCAGCCAGGTCGAGCCGATGTGCCGCATCGTCGAAGCGCTGGGCATCAGCATCCTGCGCATCCCCGGCGTGGAAGCCGACGATGTGATCGGCACGCTTGCGCTGCAGGGCCTGGCGCAGGACCTGAAGGTGACCATTTCCACCGGTGACAAGGACTTCGCCCAGCTGGTGCGGCCGGGCATCGAACTGGTCAACACCATGACCGGCAGCCGCATGGATTCCGACGCGGCGGTGATGGACAAGTTCGGCGTGCGCGCCGATCAGATCATCGACCTGCTGGCGCTGATGGGCGACGCGGTCGACAACGTGCCGGGCGTGGAGAAGTGCGGGCCGAAGACCGCTGCCAAGTGGCTGGCCGAGTACCAGCACCTGGACGGGGTGATGGCGGCCGCGCCGACCATGAAGGGCAAGATCGGCGAGAACCTGCGTGCCGCCCTGGAGCGGCTGCCGCTGAACCGCGAGCTGGTGACCATCCGTACCGACGTGGAACTGGACGCCAGCCCGGCCACGCTGGCCCTGCGCGAGCAGGATGTGCCGGCGCTGACCGAGCTGTATACGCGCTATGGCTTCACCCAGGCGTTGAAGGAGCTGGGCGCGCCGGTGCCGGCACCGGTGGCCGCCAGCGAGGCGACCCCGAGCCTGCGCGGCACTGCGGCCGGCTTCGCGCGTGGCAGCGTCGAGGCGCCCGCCGCCGGCACGCTGGATCCGGCACTGTCCGCGCCGGGTGAATACGAGACCGTGCTGACCAGCGGGCAGCTGCAGGCCTGGATCGAACGCCTGCAGCAGGCCGAGCTGATCAGCTTCGATACTGAAACCGATGCGCTGGACGCGATGCGCGCGCGCCTGGTCGGCGTCAGCCTGGCGGTCGAGCCGGGCAGGGCGGCCTACATTCCGGTCGGCCACGATTACCCGGGTGCGCCGGCCCAGCTGCCGATGCAGCAGGTGCTGGATGCGCTGCGGCCGGTGCTGCAGGACCCGGCGAAGAAGAAGCTGGGCCAGCATGGCAAGTACGACCTGCATGTGCTGCGCCGCCACGGCGTGGAGGTGCAGGGCTACCACGACGACACCATGCTCGAGAGCTTCGTGCTCAACTCCACCGCCACCCGCCACGACATGGATTCGCTGGCCCTGCGTTACCTGGGCTACACCACCCTCAAGTTCGAGGACGTGGCCGGCAAGGGTGCCAAGCAGATTCCGTTCTCGCAGGTGGGCATCGACGAAGCCAGCCGCTATGCGGCGGAGGACGCCGACATCACCCTGCGCCTGCATCGCGCGCTGCAGCCGCAGCTGCTGGCCGAGCCGGCGCTGGACAGCGTGTACCGCACCATCGAGATGCCGCTGGTGCCGGTGCTGACCACGATCGAAGCCAACGGCGTGCGGATCGACACCGACGAACTGCGCCGCCAGAGCCAGGACCTGTCCTCGCGCATGCTGGCCGCGCAGCAGAAGGCCACCGAGCTGGCCGGGCGCAGCTTCAACCTGGATTCGCCCAAGCAGCTCCAGGCGGTGCTGTTCGACGAGCTGAAGCTGCCGGCGGTGGTGAAGACCCCGAAGGGCCAGCCCAGCACCAACGAAGAGGCGCTGGAGGCGATTGCCGACCAGCATGAACTGCCGCGGGTGATCCTCGACTACCGCGGATTGGCCAAGCTGCGCAGCACCTACACCGACAAGCTGCCGGAGATGGTCAATCCGGACACCGGCCGGGTGCACACCAGCTACCACCAGTCCGGCGCCGCTACCGGCCGCCTGTCCTCGTCGGACCCGAACCTGCAGAACATCCCGATCCGCACCGAGGACGGCCGCCGCATCCGCCGCGCGTTCGTGGCGCCGGAAGGCTTCCAGCTGCTGGCCGCCGACTATTCGCAGATCGAGCTGCGGATCATGGCGCACCTGTCCGAGGATCCGGGCCTGGTGCGCGCCTTCGAGCAGGGCGCCGACGTGCACCGTGCCACCGCCGCCGAGGTGTTCGGGCGCACGCTGGAAGAGGTGACCCCGAACGAGCGCCGCGCCGCCAAGGCGATCAACTTCGGCCTGATGTACGGCATGAGCGCCTTCGGCCTGGCCCGCAACCTGGGCATCGACCGGGGCCAGGCGCAGGACTATGTGGCGCTGTACTTCAGCCGCTACCCGGGCGTGCGCGACTTCATGGAGCGGATGCGCCAGCAGGCCCGCGACCAGGGCTACGTGGAAACCCTGTTCGGCCGCCGCCTGTACCTGAACGACATCCACGCCCGCAACCAGGGCCTGCGTGCCGGGGCCGAGCGCGCCGCGATCAACGCGCCGATGCAGGGCACCGCCGCCGACATCATCAAGCGTGCAATGGTGGATGTGGACCAGTGGCTGCGCGACAGCGGGGCACCGGCACGGATGATCCTGCAGGTGCACGATGAACTGGTGTTCGAAACCGAAAGCGGTTTCGTGGAAGACTTGCGTTTGCAGGTGGTGGAGCGCATGTCGCAAGCGGCCAAACTGCGGGTGCCTCTGGTGGTCGACACGGGCGTCGGCAACAACTGGGACGAAGCGCACTGACGGCATTTCAGGCCGAAAACGACGTGAATGTGTTCATGAGTCGGGGGTTTCTGACTCGACCATGAATGTTTCCCCGATTGAATTTCATTAAATGGGGCCCCTTCACGAACCGTTAGTGTTTGGAGTGCTTCTATAACTCCCGACAGGCGCAATGCCTGTTGTGGATCTCTCCCATCCCCTGGAGCAGATCTCGGAAGGGGACTCCTCCCCAAGTGCCCGTTCCCCGGCCCCGTTGACCTCCCCCTGGTCAGCGGGGCTTTTTATTTGTGCTGCCGGAACCGCAGATGGGGTCAGGCTGGGCCACTGTCCAGCAAGGGAAGACCATGCCCGACCTGTTCGCGCTGGCCATGCCGTGGTGGGAATTCATCCTGCGCGCGGTGGTCGCCTGTTCGAGGCGGTACTTCGGCGCGAGCTGATCAGCCGCGCCGACTTCGATGCCGCGCTCCGCCAGCAGGGCGGGCTGCAGATTGAAGACGTGCAGATTGCCCTGCTGGAGACGACAGGGCACATCACCATCATCGCGCGAAAGGGCAGCTGACCAGCGCCGAGCCCACGTCCCGCGCGACGACACCCCTCAGAGCCAGTCGCGCGGCACCAGGTAGTCGGCAAGTCGCGATTCGGGGCTGCCGGTTTCGGGCGAGAAGCCGTACTCCCAGCGCACCCGCGGCGGCAGGCTCATCAGGATGCTTTCGCTGCGGCCACCGCTCTGCAGCCCGAACAGGGTGCCGCGGTCGTAGACCAGGTTGAATTCCACGTAGCGGCCGCGGCGGTACAGCTGGAACTCGCGTTCGCGTTCGCCATGCGGGGTGTCCTTGCGCTGCTGCACGATCGGCAGGTACGCATCGAGGAAGCCGTCGCCGACCGCGCGCAGATAATCGAAATCGCGCTCGAAGTCGCCGTGCAGGTCGTCGAAGAACAGACCGCCGACGCCGCGCGTTTCGTTGCGATGACGCAGGAAGAAGTATTCGTCGCACCAGCGCTTGTGCGCGGCGTAGCGTTCGTCGCCGAACGGCGCACACAGATCGCGTGCGACCCGGTGCCAGTGCTGCACGTCCTCGTCGAACGGATAGAACGGGGTCAGGTCGAAGCCGCCGCCGAACCAGCTGGCCACCACTTCACCGTCGCGCTGCGCCTGGAAGAAGCGCACGTTGGCATGGGTGGTCGGCACGTACGGGTTGAGCGGGTGGAACACCAGCGACACGCCGGTGGCGCGCCAGGAGGCGCCCGCCAGTTCCGGGCGGTTGGCCGAGGCCGACGGCGGCAGGCGGCTGCCAGCGACGTCGGAGAAGCCGATGCCGGCCTGCTCGAACACCGCGCCGTCGCGCAGCACGCGGGTACGCCCGCCACCGCCCTCGGCACGCTGCCACAGGTCTTCCTGGAAGCGGGCCCGGCCATCGACGGCCTCGATCGCCGCACAGATGCGGTCCTGCAGCTCGGTGAGGTAGGCGCGAACGCGCTCGAATTCGTTCATGGCGCGTACTTTACCGCAGGGCCCGGCCAACGCTGCGGACAGGCCCTGGCAGGCTCAGCGCTTGCGATTGGAAGTGCGCGGCGCCGGAGCGTCCTCGGCCGTCGCTTCGTCCACCGCCTCCTGCAGGACGCGACCCAGCTCCAGGGCGCTCCAGTTTCCGGTGTCCAGCACATCGCAGGCGACGTGGCGCCCGCTGCGGTCGGCGGCGCACAGCCGCTCCAGCGTCGCATGGGCGTCGACGTCGCTGCTGCGGCCCTGCGCTGCGACCAGGTTCTCGCAGCCCTCGCGCACGCCGGCACGGCACACGGTGGTGTAGTGCTCTGCCGCCTGTCGCCACTGGCCGGACAGCGCAAGACGGTTGCCAAGAATGTTGCAGCCCTGCAGCTTGCCCTGCGCGCAGCAGGCTTCGGCACCGCCGCTGGCCAGCGCCTGCGGGCAGTCCTGCGGCAGCGGTAGCACCGTGTAGTGTTTCGGCGGGCTGCAGGTGCTCGCGCCCTCGCCGGTCGGCACGAACACCTGGAAGCGTGTCCACGTGTCCAGGCCCAGCAGCTGGCCGCCGGGCAACGGCCGCAGCACGAAGTCGCCGCCCTTGTCGTGGCGGATGCGGACGTCGCCGTCTTCGACACGGGCACGCAGCTGGCTGTCCCAGCCGATGCCGACCCGTCCTGCATCGCCGAAGTCCAGCGTATCCATCAGGCCACCCGCGGCGCGGAAGGTGCCGCAGGGCAGCGCCGTAGCCGGCTGCGGCCGCAACGAGGCGCCCAGCGCCTGCAACGCAGGCAGGCGCTCACAGGCGGCGCTGTCATTGCCGGGCGCGCACGCTGTGGCCAGTGCCTGCACCGCCTGCAAGGGGTCGCCGGATTCCCACGAGAGCTCGGCCACGCGGCTGCAGAAGCCGCCATGGCCGACCTGCTGGCACAACTGCAACAGCTGCTGGCGCTGCGCGGCCGGCACCACCACCGGCGTGGAGGGTGACAGCACGGAGCTCACCGCTTCGACCATCGCCGCACCCATCGCGGCCTTGACGATCTGCTCCTGCAGCGCCGGATCCGCTTCCAGCGCCGCTGCACAGGCCGGTGTCTCGTTGCTGAAGCCGCCATTCCGGCACGGCACAGGCAGTTCGATGCCGGCCAGTGCGGTATCGAGGATGGCCTGTTGCTGCGCCTCATCCGGCGTGGCCGGCGCCCTGGCCTCGTCATGCCAGCGATCGGCCAGCTGCAGGCACATCCCGGGCACGCCTTCCCGGCACGCCGCTGCCAGCGCGGTGGGGGTCGCCTCGTGGCGGTTGTCCAGGCAGGCCGCCGCATCGGCCAGGCAGCTGCCCGCAGCCGGCGCGGCGGCTGCGGCGCACTGTGCAGGGGCCTGCAGGGTGTAGACCGTGCCGTCCACCTCGAGGGTGCGGCCACGGTCGCGCACCTGCAGCGCGCTGGGCAGGCCATATTCCAGATTCACCAGCTGCAGCTTGCCTTCGATCTGCTGGAACGCGACCGGGGTCGGTGCGCTGCCGAAGTGCTTCTGCTCGCCACGGTTGGATGAGCTGACGCGCAGCGTGCTGCTGCCTTCGTCGGCCTTGAACAGGCCGCATTGCGGTGACTGTGCCGCGGCCACCGGCGTGGCCAGCAGCAACGCCCAGGCCAGCCAGTGGCGGTACGGTGCGAATGAGAGCATGTCGTCTCCTTGACGATCAAAGGCAAAACGCCGGGCGCTGCCGGAGGCCTTGGCCCACGCCCGGCAGAACTCAGTGGAAGCGCGCGCGCACGTCGGGGCGCAGCAGGCGCCAGGCCAGCCAGCCCTGCAGGCCGAGAAGCACGAACGACATGCCGACCACGGTCAGCGTGATCAGCCAGCGTTTCAGCTGCAGTTCCTGCAGCAGGGCCGGGTCATCGGCCAGCAACGGAATGAAGTCGCCCATGAACAGGTCCAGCCACCAGGCGGCTGCGAAGTTGGTCAGGGCACTCAGCAGCAGCAGTACCACGAAGCTCCACAGGCCCCAGCGACGTTCACGCAGCAGGCCCCAACTGGACACGGTCGAGGCCAGGCACAACAGCGCGACGATCATTGACGCGGCCACCGGGTGCGCCAGCAGCCAGACCAGGCTGTGCATCTGCTGGAGCTGCACTTCACCTTCCACCAGGTGCCACAGCGCGAGGTTCTGCAGCGGCCACAGCACCAGTCCCTGCAGCACGAAGTAGATCGTCAGCAGCAGTGACAGCCAGAACGAAGCCTGTGCGACCGGGCGCACCCAGGCGTGATAGGCCGGGGAAAGCGGCGAGGGGATCGACGGGATCGACATTGACATCCGATGTCCTTGCAGTCGGCGCCCGCCTGCTCAGCGGGCCGTCGCCCGGGTGGCGACGGCCGGCAGGATATGGTGTTCGCTCAAGGGTGCCAAGGGCAGGCCATGCGGCGGTTGCAGCGGCACCCAGGCCAGTTCGGCAATTTCGGCGCGCGCCTGCGGCGTGCCGTCCACCTGCACCCACCACGCCTGTGCCTGCACGCGGTGGCCGGGCTCGTTCACCGCCCAGTCCTCGAACGTGCCCAGCGCGATGGCGGCATCGGCGCGCAGCTGCACGCCCAGTTCCTCGTCCAGCTCGCGGGCCAGCGCCTGCAGGGGCGCCTCGCCGGGTTCGGGCTTGCCACCGGGTTGGATGAAGCGGCGCGCACCCTGCTTGCGCACCACCAGCGCCCGGCCGCGGTCATCCAGGATGACCGCAGCCACGATCCGGATCGTGGCTGCGGCGTCGCTCACTTCAGGTTCTGCTCGAACAGCTTGAGGATGCGCTTGTACTGGTCCAGCCAGGAATCGGCACGCACATAGCCGTGGCGTTCCAGCGGGTATGGGGCGATCGACCAGTTGTCCTTGTGCAGTTCGATCAGGCGCTGGGTGAGGTTCACCGAGTCCTGGAAGAACACGTTGTCATCCATCATGCCGTGGGCGATCAGCAGGTTGTCCTGCAGGTTCTGCGCGTACTCGATCGGCGAGGACACGCGGTACGCCTCCGGGTCGATGTCCGGGGTGTTGAGGATGTTGCTGGTGTAGCCGTGGTTGTAGTTGTGCCAATCCACCACCGGGCGCAGCGCGGCGCCGGCCTTGAAGGTGCCCGGCGCACGGAACAGCGCCATGAAGGTCATGAAGCCGCCATAGGAACCGCCGTAGATGCCGGCGTGGTCGCGGTCACCCTGCTGGGTGTCGACCAGCCAGTCCAGGCCGTCCTTGTAGTCTTCCAGTTCCGGGTGGCCCATGTTGCGGTAGATGGCCGTGCGCCAGTCGCGGCCGTAGCCCTCGCTGCCGCGGTAGTCCATGTCCAGCACGATGTAGCCCTTCTGCACCAGCAGGTTGTGGAACATCTGCTCGCGGAAATAGGCCGGGTAGCGCTGGTGCACGTTCTGCAGGTAGCCGGCGCCGTGCACGAACATCACGATCGGATACTTGCGGCCCGGTTCCTTGTTTTCCGGTTCGTAGTACTTGGCCCAGACCACGCCGGCACCATGCTTGGACGGCACTGCCACCAGCTTCGGCTGGATCCACTGGCGTGCCTTGTAGTCGGCGGTGCGGGTGTCGGTCAGCACGCGCGCCTGGCCACCGGCACTGGGCAGTACCGCCAGCTGCGGCGGCAGGTAGGCGCCGGAGTAGCGCACCAGTAGCTGCTGGCCGTCGGGCGACAGCGAGAAATCCTCCACGCCGTTGAGGCTGGTCAGCTCGCGCACCTGGCGGCTGCCGGTGTCGACCGTGCAGACTTCGTAGTCATGCGGCGCCTGCTGGTTGCACAGGAAGTAGAAACCCTTGCCATCGGCCGACGGCACCGGCGCCGAGGTTTCCCACTTGCCGCTGGTCAGCGCCTGCGGCTTGGCGGTGCCGGCCTGGGTGTACAGGTGCGAGAAGCCCGATTCCTCGGACAACAGCCACAGCGTGCGGCCATCGGCCATCCAGCCGAAATCGTTGAAGCCCCAGTTGATCCAGGCGTTGTCGGTCAGGCGGTGGCGGTTCTGCACGCGGCCGTCGGCAGCATTGACGCTGATGATCCAGCGGTCCTTGTTGTCGTTGGCGCGCAGCATCACCGCGGCCTGCTGGCCGTCGGCGCTCCAGCGGATGCCGCCGCCCATGAAGTCGCTCATCACCTGCACGCTGCGCTCGCCCTTCAGCGCATCCTTGCCGGCCTTGCGGCGCAGTTCGGCCAGCGGGTCGGTGCTGATGCCCGGCAGGCCGGACAGCGAGACCTTCTCGGCCTTGCCGGTGCGCACATCCACGTACCACAGGGTGTGTGGCTCGAAGCCGTTGCGGCCGACGCGGGTGCGGGTGTCCTCGGTTTCCTCGTAGCCCGACTCGGTCACGTACAGCGGCATCTTGCTGGTGCGGCCGTCGTCGAAGTCCTTCGGCTTGGTCACCACGATCAGGTGGGTCAGGTCCGGCGACAGCACGCTGTCACCGATCTCGACGTCGGCGCCCAGGTAGACCGGGCCCGGTGCGCGGGTCGGATCAGCCTGGCGCCAGCGCTGGTCCTGGTCCTTCAATGCCTCGCGCTGCTCGCGGTCGCGGCGCAGGGTTTCCAGCGTGCGCAGCTGCTGGTCGCGCAGCACGTCGGCCTTCGGCGGCGTGCGCGGGTCCTTCTCGGCCTTCAGGCTGGCCACCTGCTGCACGCCGCTGGCGGCGGTCCAGTGGAACCAGTTCTGGCCGACGCGCCAGATCACGCCGTTGTCCGCGGCAAAGTTCACGTTGCCCGCGCGCTCGTTGCTGCGGGTCAGCTGGGTCAGCGCGCCGCTGCGCAGGTCGCGCACGAACACATCGCCATTGCGCACGAAGGCGCTGCGGCTGCGGCTGCGGTCGTAGACCGGATCGGCCACGTCCAGGGTGCCGCGCTGGTCATCGGCCACCTGCGCGGCCACGCCGCCGGCCACCGGCTGGCGGAAGGTGTCGCGCACCGGGCTGCCGTTGCGCTTGAGCTGGTACTCCACCTGCTGGCTGTTCCACGACCACCAGGCCTTCTCTACCGGCGGACCGATCCAGTCCGGGTCGGCCATGGCCTGTTCGATGGTGATCGGCGTCGGCGCGGCATGCGCAGCCGGTGCGGCCAGCACGGCCGACAGCAGGAGGGACAGGGGCAGCACTCGGGACATGGGCGGACGGCACCAGAAGAGGAAACCGGCCAAGGGTAGCAGCCGCCCCGGCCCGGGGCAGGGGCCACAGGTCATGGCAGCGGGATTGGCAAAGTGGCGCAACCGGTTGCCGTGGTCGCGCATCCATTCTCCTGAACCCGCATCATCCACCGAACAGGAGCCCGACCATGCAGGAACTGATCCCGATCACCCTCTTCATCTGCATCGCCTACGCGATTCATGCCATTGCCGATGCCCGCGCCCGCAGCAAGCTGGTGGCTCCGCACGTGCCAGAGGAAGTTATCCGCTCGCTGGCGGTACTGGAAGAAGAACGCCGCCGCCAGGGCGCCCTGCGCTGGGGCATCAGCCTGGTCTGCCTGGCCCTGGCCATGGCCCTGCTGGAGGCCATCGGTGCGCGTGACCTGACCTTTGGTGCCGCTGCCGCGCTGGTCGGCAGTGCCGGCCTGGGCCAGCTGCTGGCCTGGCACTTCACCCGCCCCGGCGCACGCAAGGGCTGAGCCGGCGCATGCCACGGGCACAGGGGGCGCCCCGTAGATGAGCCTGCTCGGCGAAGCGCTGTCGGCACTGCGGGGCCGTCGCCGCGAGGATACGGCGGCGACGGCAGCCCCCGCCAAAGCGCTGGACGCGGACCAGGCCCTGGTGCGGGCCATCATCGATGGCTCGCAGTCGGCCTTCGCGCAGCTGGTGGAGACACACCAGCGCACCTGCGCGCATGTGATCGGACGCATGGTGGGCGACCGCGACCAGGTCGCCGACCTGCTGCAGGAAACTTTCCTTGCCGTGTTCCGCCAGCTGCATCGGTTTCGTTTTGAATGCTCGCTGCGCACCTGGGTTTCCCGGATCGCCTACACCACGGCGCTGCAGCACCTGCGCCGGCGGCGGCTGGAGGCGCAGTGGATGGTGGCGGTGGAGGTGCCGGAGGATCTGGGGATCGGTGACGAAGGCCCCGGGCCGGCCGAGTTGAGCGAGGCGCTGCAGGCCGGGCGCCAGCTCGGCGCGGCACTGGAACGGCTGAGTCCGCCGCAGCGCCTGATCGTCGGCCTGCATTACCTGGAGGATTTCGATCTGGCCGAGATCGAACAGGTGACCGGGCTGGCGCGCGGTACCATCAAGAGCCATCTGCACCGCGCGCGCCAGATCCTGAAGCAGGAACTGACGCGGCATGCCACCGCCGGAGAGCTGCTGTGAATCCACCGACCGACCCTCGCGATGCGGAAGCGCGCGCGCTGGCACAGGCGTTGCGTGAGCACGCGCAGCAGGAAGAAACGCCGGATGTGAGCGAGGCGCTGCAGAAGCGCATTGCCGCTGAGTCGCGCGACGGTGGCGTGGGTTATGTGGTGGTGCAGGTGCTGTTGTTTGGCGCCATGCTGGCTGCGGCGGCCTGGTATTTCTGGCACTGAGGCACCCGCCGGGCAAGGGGCCGCTCCAATCGCGGTGGGTAGAGGCCGACCTGGGTCGGCGTTGGGCGTGTGTGCCAACCAAGGTTGGCAGCTACCAGAACGGTTGACCCCTGCGACAAAGTGAAGCAGCGCGTCACCCGGTCGCATCCCGTCTTAACGAAATCCTCCTAAAGTGGTCCGGTATCCCACCGGTCGCAGGCAGGAGGCGTCCCTTGGACGCGTTGTTGTTGTCCCGGATCCAGTTCGGATTCGTCATCAGTTTCCACGTGCTGTTCCCCGCCTTCACCATCGGTACGGCCAGCTGGCTGGCCTTCATCGAATGGCGCTGGCTGCGCACGAGGCTGCCCGTGTGGCGCGAGCTGTACTTCTTCTGGCAGAAGATCTTCGCGGTGTCGTTCGGCATGGGCGTGGTCAGCGGCATCGTCATGGCCTTCCAGTTCGGTACCAACTGGCCGCGGCTGAGCGAGGTGGCCGGCACGGTCATCGGCCCGCTGCTGACCTACGAGGTGCTGACCGCGTTCTTCCTGGAAGCCAGCTTCCTCGGCGTGATGATGTTCGGCTGGGGCCGGGTCTCGCCGCGCCTGCATTTCCTGTCCACCTGCATGGTTGCGCTGGGCACGCTGTTCTCCACGTTCTGGATCCTGTCGTCCAACAGCTGGCTGCACACGCCGGCCGGCTACGAGATGGTCAACGGCATCGTGCATCCGGTGGACTGGTGGCAGGTGGTGTTCAATCCCTCGTTCCCCTACCGCCTCGCGCACATGGCGCTGGGCTCGTTCATCACCACCTGTTTCGTGATTGGTGGCGTGGGTGCGTGGTACCTGCGCAAGGGCACGCACGTGGAAGCGGGCCGGCGCATGCTGATCGCCGCCGTGGCATTCGCTGCGCTGACCGTGCCGGTGCAGATCTTCGTCGGCGACATGCACGGCCTGAACACGCTCAAGCACCAGCCGATGAAGATCGCGGCGGTGGAGGCGCATTGGCATGAGACCCGGGAAGGCGAGGGCGTACCGCTGGTGGTGTTCGCGCTGCCCAACGAGAAGGAGGAGCGCAACGATTTCGAAGTGGCCATCCCGAAGCTGGGCAGCGTGATCCTGACCCACAGCCTGGACGGCACCTTCGACCCGCTGACCTCGGTACCGGCCAGCGAGCGGCCGCCGGTGACGCCGGTGTTCTTTGCCTTCCGCATCATGGTCGGGCTGGGCACGCTGATGCTGCTGCTGGCCTGGGTGTCGGCCTTCCAGCTGTGGCGCAACAAGCTGCTCGATTCGCCATGGCTGCTGCGCGGCTGGAACTGGATGCTGCCTAGCGGTTTCATCGCGCTGCTGTCGGGGTGGTTCGTCACCGAGATGGGACGCCAGCCGTGGGTGGTGTATGGCCTGCTGCGCACCGCCGATGCGGTCGGCCCGCAGAGCGCGTGGATGACCGCGCTGTCGCTGGGCGTCTACGTGGTCGGCTACGCCTTCGTGTTCGGCTGGGGCATCTGGTACCTGGTGAAGATCCTGCGCCACGGACCGCAGCCCTACGCCGAAGGGCCGTCGCTGGACCACGGCAGCCACACCCCGGCGCGCCCGCTGTCGGCAGCCGACGAACCGCTGGAGGAGCGCTGACATGGACCTGATGACCTGGCTGCCGGTGGCGTGGTTCGCGGTGATCGGCTTCGGCGTGCTGATGTACGTGGTGCTGGACGGCTTCGTGCTTGGCATCGGCATCCTCGCCCCCTTCGCCGAGGACGAGGAGCAGCTGGACCTGATGATGAACACCGCCGCGCCGATCTGGGACGGCAACGAGACCTGGCTGGTGCTGGGGGGTGCCGGCCTGCTGGCGGCCTTCCCCAAGGCCTATGCGGTGCTGTTGTCGGCGCTGTACCTGCCGGTGCTGGTGCTGGTGGTGGCGCTGGTGTTCCGTGGCGTGGCCTTTGAATTCCGCTTCAAGGCACATCGGTCACGCCGGCTGTGGAGCGTGGCGTTCGGCCTCGGTTCGCTGCTGGCGACGTTCGCCCAGGGCGTGATCCTGGGCACGCTGGTGCAGGGCATCCCGCTGGTGGACGGTGTCTATCAGGGCGGGCCGTTCGCCTGGTTCAGCCCGTTCGCGATGCTGACCGGTGCCGCGCTGGTGGCCGGCTATGCGTTACTGGGCAGCACCTGGCTGATCCTGAAGACCGAAGGGCGCGTGCAGGCGCTGGCGCGGCAGATGACCCGGCCGCTGGTGGTGGCGGTGATCGCGGCGATGGGCCTGGTCAGCAGCTGGCTGCCGTTCCTCGACTCGCGGTTGATGGATCGCTGGTTCAGCGACGGCAACTTCTGGTGGCTGTCGCCGGTGCCGCTGCTGACCCTCGCGGTAGCCGCCGCGCTGTGGCGCAGTGCCACCCACCCGCGCCACGACCTGCCGCCGTTCGTGCTCAGCCTGGCCCTGTTCGTGCTCGGCTTCCTCGGCCTGGTACTCGGCATGTGGCCCTACCTGCTGCCACCGTCGATGACCCTGTGGCAGGCCGCCGCGCCGGCCTCCTCGCTGGGCTTTACCTTGGTTGGCCTGGTCATTCTGCTGCCGGTCATCCTCGGTTATACGGCGTGGTCGTACCGGGTGTTCCGTGGCAAGGTGCACGCCGATACCGGTTACCACTGATCGTTTGAAGCGGGGCCGCCGGTGCCGGCTCCCGTGTTGGGGAATGTGAAACCTGCACACCCCGTGCAGGACGTGCTAGCGTGCGCTCCTTTCCGGCAGCCAGGGGGGCAGCCGGCGACGTCCTGGACGGACGCACGGCTGCAGGACTGGGGGGCCGCCGCGCGTCGCCGTAATGGCTCGTGCCTATCGTTCTCCCGTTGAACCACCTTCGCTAAATGATCGAATTCTCCATCGTCGACTGGGCTGCCTGGGCGCCCGGCCTGAGCGAGCGTAGCCAGTGGCTGGGCTGGGCCGATGCGCCGTATCCGCCGGTTGGCGAGGACACGCCGGCGCTGGCCGAGATCCCGGCAATGCAGCGCCGGCGCATCGAGCGGCTGGGCCGGATGGCGATCCAGGCCGCCTGCTGGTGCGAGGAGGGGCAGGGGGCAGACAGCCAGGTCCCGCTGGTGTTCGCCAGCCGCCACGGCGACGTGGCCCGTTCGATGGAGCTGCTGGGGGCGCTGTCCAACGATCAGCCCTTGTCACCGACGGGGTTCGGCCTGTCGGTGCACAACGCGATCGCTGCGTTGTACTCGATCGCGCGCGGCCACCGTGGCAACTACCTGGCGCTGGCCGCCGGCCAGGCCACGGTCGAGACCGCCTGCCTGGAAGCGGCCGGTTTGCTCGCCGATGGCGCCCGCGAAGTGCGGGTGGTGGTGTATGAGTCGCGCCTTCCCGAGATTTACGCGACGTTCGCCGACGAACCCGACCCGTTCTTTGCCTGGTGTTGGCGTTTGACGGCGCCGATGCCGGGCCAGCCGACCCTCTCCCTGCAGTGGGAGGCGGCGCCGGAGGCCACTGCCACCGCCCCGGGCGCGCTGCCGCACGCGCTGGACCTGCACCGCTTCCTGCTGTCCGGTGCGCCGGCGCTGGAGCACGTGGCCCAAGGCCAGCGCTGGCGCTGGGGGCGCCGTGGCTGAGGCGCTGCGCCGTCTCGATCATGCCTGGCGGGTGCTCGGCACCGGCCTGAGCTTTGCCGCATTCGGCATGGGTGGCCTGTTGCTGGGCGTGCTGGTGATGCCGGTGCTGCTGCTGATGCGCGACCCGGTGGTCCGTCGCCGCCGGGCGCGCCGCGTGGTTCAGGTTGCCTTTGCCAGCCATCTGCGCCTGATGCGCGCGCTGGGGGTGATGACCTACCAGATCGAGGGCGGTGAACGCCTGCAGCGCGACGGTTTGCTGGTTCTGGCCAATCACCCGACCCTGATCGACGTGGTCTGCCTGATCTCGCTGCTGCCCAACGCCGATTGCGTGGTGAAACGCGCCGTGGCCCGCAACCCGTTCATGCGCGGTCCGGTGCGGGCGGCCGGCTACATCTCCAATGACGATGGCGCTGGCCTGGTCGATGACTGCGTGGCGGCGGTGCGCGCCGGCGGCACCCTGGTGATCTTCCCCGAAGGCACCCGCAGCGTGCCGGGCCAGCCGCCGCGGCTGCAGCGCGGGGCCGCCAACATCGCCGTCCGCGGCCGGCTGGACATCACCCCGGTGCGGATCACCTGCACCCCGCCCACGTTGACCAAGGGACAGAAGTGGTATCGTGTCCCCTCACGTCGCTTTCACGTTCGGCTGCAGATCGGCGAAGATATCCCGATCGCGCCCTTCCTGGCCGATGACGACTCGCCAAGGGGGGATGCCTTGGCAGCCCGCCGCGTCACCGAGCACCTTTCTCGTTATTTCGACCTGTCTGGAGATCCGCCCCGTGCAAGCACTTGAGCACGAGATCAAGGAATTGATCATTTCCTCCCTTTCGCTGGAGGACATCACGCCGGAGGACATCGATCCGACCGCGCCGCTGTTCGTCGAGGGCCTGGGCCTGGATTCGATCGACGCGCTGGAGCTGGGCCTGGCGCTGCAGAAGAAGTACGGTGTCAGCCTCTCGGCCGATTCGGAAGAAACCCGTCGCCATTTCTCCAGCGTGCGCGCGCTCGGCGAGTTCGTCGCCGCCCGCCAGTCGTAACGGCGCCAGGAATAGCCATGACCAAGAATGAACTGTTCGAACGCATCGTCAGCATCCTGACCGACAGCTTCGAGATTGAAACCGCCCGGATCACCCCCGAGGCCCGCCTGTATGACGACCTGGACATCGACAGCATCGATGCGGTCGACCTGATCGTGCAGCTCAAGCCACTGCTCGGCCGCAACCTGCAGCCGGAAGCGTTCAAGGCCGTGCGCACCGTGCAGGACATCGTTGATGTCGTGCATGGACTGCTGCCGGACCAGGCAGCCGCCTGACCGCAGCGCCGGCGGCTTCGCCATGGCTCGCGCACGTACCGTCGTGGTGGCAGCGATTTCGCTTGCCTACCCGCTGCTGGTGTACCTGGCGATGGGCCGCTTCGAGCCGCGCTGGCTGTCGCTGCTGCTGTTCACCCTGGCCCTGCTGCGTGCGCTGAGCACTCGCCAGCCGTTGTGGTGGGCCGCCGCCGCCGGCACCGGCCTGCTGGCGGTGCTGGCCACCGTGCTCAACCAGGCCCTGCCGCTGAAGCTATATCCGGCGCTGGTCAATGCGGTGATGCTGGCGGTGTTCGGCACCAGCCTGCGCTTCGGGCCGCCGTTGGTGGAGCGCCTGGCGCGGCTGCAGGAGCCGGACCTGCCCCCGTTCGCGGTGGCCTATACCCGCCGCGTCACCCAGGTGTGGTGCGGCTTCTTCGTTCTCAACGGCAGCCTGGCCCTGCTGACCGCGCTGTACGCGTCGGACCGGGCCTGGATGCTCTACAACGGACTGTTGGCGTACGTGATGATGGGCGTGTTGTTCGCAGGTGAGTGGCTGGTGCGGCGGCGGGTGAAGGCGGCACACGCGCATGGCTGAGTGGATTGCCCTGGACCGGCTGCTGCTGGAGGCGCGGCCGCAGCGCAGCGTCGGCCTGTGCGACGGAGACATGGTTGACCACGCCTGCTTCCGCCAGCGCGTGCTGGGCTGGCGCGCCGCCTTTGCGGCGGCCGAAGGCCGCGACTGGGCCCTGTATTTCGATGACGCCGTGGCCTTCGCTGCGGCGCTGTTCGGCGCCTGGCATGCCGGCAAGCGGGTGTTCCTGGCTGCTGACAACCTGCCGGCCACGCTGCAGGCGCTGCAGCCGCAGGTGAGCGGTTTCGCGGGCGACGTGCCGGCCGACTACCGCCCGCTGGCGGCGCTGGACGCGGCACTGGACGACGAACTGCAGGCGCTGGACGAGCGCGCCTGCGAGCTGTGCGTGTTCACCTCCGGCAGCACCGGCCAGCCCAGTGCGATCGGCAAGCGCCTGGACCAGCTGGCGCGCGAGGTGGAAGCGCTGCAGGCCGCGTTCGGCGCGCAGCTGGAGGGCGCGCAGGTGCACGGCACGGTGTCCCACCAGCACATCTACGGGCTGCTGTTCCGGGTGCTGTGGCCGCTGGCCGCCGGCCGCCTGATCCATCCGCGCCGGTTCTTCCACGAAGACCTGGTGGGTGCGCTGGCCGGTACCGACACGGTGCTGGTGGCGACGCCGGCCCATCTCAAGCGCCTGCCCGAGCAGCTCGACTGGGCCAGCCTGCATGGCCGCCTGCGCGCGGTGTTCTCCTCCGGTGGCCCGCTGCCGGAGGACGCGGCGCGACAGGTGCGGCAGTGGTTGGGCGTGGCGCCGACCGAGGTCTATGGCAGCAGCGAGACCGGCGGTATCGCCTGGCGCCGCTGGGACACCGACCTGCCGCCGTGGCAGCCGCTGCCGGGTGTGCAATGGCGGATCGACGACGGCTGCCTGGCGGTGGCCTCGGCGCATCTGGAAACTCCCGGCTGGTGGCGCACCCAGGACCGCGTGGAAGCCTTGGCCGATGGCCGTTTCCGGCTGCTGGGCCGCGCCGACCGCATCGTCAAGATCGAAGAGCGCCGCGTCTCGCTGGATGCACTGGAACGCGCGCTGCGCGAAGACACCGAAGTGGATGACGTGCGCGTGCTGGTGCTGCCCGGGCAGCGCGAGCAGTTGGCCGCCGTGGTGGTTCCGGCCGATCCGGCGCTGCTGGAGGGCGGCGACGCCGCGCGCCGTGCGCTCGGCCAACGCCTGGGCGCGCGCCTGGCGCATGCGCATGACGCGGTGACCCGGCCGCGCCGTTGGCGCCTGGTGCAGGCGTTGCCGATCAACGCGCAGGGCAAGGTGACCCAGGCGGCATTGGCGGCGCTGTTCCAGCCACTGATGCCGGTGCCGGTCTGGGACCGCCGCGACGCCGCCAGCGCCACGCTGCGCATGACCCTCGACCCGGCGCTGCGACCGTTCCAGGGCCACTTCCCGCAGGCGGCGATCCTGCCCGGTGTGGCGCAGTTGGACTGGGCGATGCGTTTCGGTCGCCAGGCATTTGCGATGCCGCGCGTGTTCCTGCGCATGGACGCGGTGAAGTTCCAGCACGTGGCCCGCCCCGGCGATGAGTTGACCCTGCAGCTGGACTGGGATGCCGCACGCAACGTGCTCGCCTTCCGCTATACCTCCAGCCACGGTGTGCATGCCAGCGGCAAGGTGGTTTTCGCCGATGCGGACTGACCCGGCCGTTGCCGGTGCCGCGTTTGCGCCACTGGTGGTGATTCCCGTCTACGACCACGAGCACGCCATCGTGGCGGTGGTCGACGGTGTGCAGGCCGCTGGCCTGCCTTGCCTGCTGGTCGACGATGGTTCGCATGAGGCGTGCGCGGCGGTGCTGCGCACGCTGGCACAGCGCCAGGGCGTCGACCTGCTGCGCCTGGACGCCAACCAGGGCAAGGGTGGGGCGATGCTGGCCGGTTTTGTTGAAGCCGGCGCGCGTGGCTACAGCCACGTGCTGCAGATCGACGCAGACGGCCAGCACGATACCGCTGACCTGCCACGCTTCATCGAGGCCGCGCGTGTGCATCCCGACGCGGTGATCTGCGGCATTCCGGCCTACGACGCCAGTGTTCCCAAGGCACGCCTGTATGGCCGCTACGCCACCCACGTCTGGGTCTGGATCAACACGCTGTCGCTGCACCTGCGCGACACCATGTGCGGCTTCCGGGTGTATCCCCTGCCACCGGTGCTGCGCCTGATCGGTGAAGAGACCATCGGCCGGCGCATGGATTTCGATACTGAAGTGATGGTGCGCCTGTACTGGCGCCAGCTGCCGGTCGAGCACCTGGCCACGCGCGTGACCTATCCCGCCGATGGCGTGTCGCACTTCGATGTGTGGCGCGACAACGTGCGCATCAGCCGCATGCACACCCGCCTGTTCTTCGGCATGCTCTGGCGCGCACCGCGGCTGCTGTGGCGCCGCCTGCAGGGGCAGCGCTGAAATGGCGACCGCGCAGGACGCCCCGCACTGGGCCGACATCGGCGAATCGACGTCGGTGGCCGGCGTGCTGTTCCTGTGCTGGGTGCACCGCTGGTTCGGGCGCTGGCCATTCCGCCTGTGCGCGTGGCCGGTGGTGGCCTGCCATTGGCTGGGTAACCGTGTGGGGCGACAGGCCTCGATGCAGTACCTGCAGCGGCTGCAGGCATACAGCGGCGTGCTCGGCCGCGCGCCAACCCGGCGCGACAGCCTGCGCCACTTCTTCGCCTTCGCCGACACGATGCTGGACAAGATCCTCGGCCTGGGCGGGCGCTACCCGGCCAACCGTATCCACCTGCACCGCGACCTGGTGCTGCAGAAGATCGCGCGCCGCGAAGGCGGTCTGATCCTCACCGCGCACATCGGCTGCCTGGAACTGTGCCAGGTGCTGGCCGAACAGGTGCCGGGGTTCCGCATCACCGTGCTGGTGCACACCGCGCATGCGCAGCGCTTCAACCGCCTGCTGCAGCGGCTGGACCCGCTGGCGGCGGTGGAGCTGGTGCAGGTGACCGGAATGGGGCCGGCCACAGCGGTGATGCTGGCCGAGCGCGTGGCGGCGGGGGGCTTCGTCGCCATCGTCGGCGACCGCACGCCGGTGCAGGGCGGTCGCAGCGTCACCGCCGATTTCCTCGGCCACCGCGCACCGTTCCCTATCGGCGCTTACGTGCTGGCTGCGGCGCTGGGCTGCCCGGTCTACACCATGGCCTGCCTGCACCAGGGCGAGGGCTATCGCGTGGCTTTTGAACAGTTCGCCGAACGCATCGTGCTGCCGCGTGGCTCGCGCGACGCGGCACTTGCCGAACAGGCACAGCGCTTCGCGCGCTGGCTGGAACTCCAGGTCATCCAGTCCCCGTTGGACTGGTTCAATTTCTTCCCCTTCTGGGATCAGGCTCCGCATGACGACTGACGCCGTACCCGTGTGCCGCTTTGGCGATGCACCGTTGACCATCGAAGACGTGGTTGCCCTGGCCCAGCGCCAGTGCCAGGCCGCACTGAGCGACGCGCCGGCGTTCCGCGCACACATCCAGCGCGGTGCCGACTTCCTTGACCGCCTGCTGCGCGAGGATGGCGTGATCTACGGTGTGACCACCGGCTATGGCGATTCGTGCACGGTGAACATCCCGCCGGCGCTGGTGGCTGAACTGCCGCACCACCTGTACACCTACCATGGCTGCGGCCTGGGCCGCTACCTGGACCCGGTCGAGACCCGTGCGGTGCTGGCCGCGCGCCTGGCATCGCTGGTGCGCGGCATGTCCGGTGTCAGCGTGCCGCTGCTGGAAGGCCTGGCCACGCTGCTGCAGCACGATGTGCTGCCGATGATTCCGGCCGAAGGCTCGGTCGGTGCTAGCGGCGACCTGACCCCGCTGTCCTACGTGGCGGCGGTGCTGTGTGGCGAGCGCGAGGTGCTGCACGATGGCCGCGTGCAGCCGGCGGCCGAGGTGCTGGCGAAGATCGGCATGACCCCGCTGAAGCTGCGGCCGAAGGAAGGCCTGGCGATCATGAACGGCACCGCCGTGATGACCGGCCTGGCCTGCCTGGCCTGGCAGCGCGCCGACTACCTGGCGCGCATGGCCACGCGCCTGACCGCGTTCAACGTGCTGGCCAGCGACGGCAACGCGCACCACTTCGACGAAACCCTGTTCGCGGCCAAGCCGCACCCGGGCCAGGGCCGCATCGCCGCGCGCCTGCGCAGCGACCTGCACAGCGAGCGTCCGCCACGCAATGAACAGCGCCTGCAGGACCGCTATTCGCTGCGCTGCGCGCCACACGTGATCGGCGTGCTGGAGGACAGCCTGCCGTTCCTGCGCCAGCTGATCGAAACCGAACTGAACAGCGCCAACGACAATCCGCTGATCGATGCCGACGGCGAGCGCATCCTGCATGGCGGCCACTTCTACGGCGGCCACATCGCGCTGGCGATGGACACCCTGAAGAACACCGTGGCCAACGTGGCCGACCTGCTCGACCGGCAGCTGGCGCTGGTGGTCGATGCCCGCTACAACCATGGCCTGCCGGCCAACCTGTCGGCGGCCACCGGCCCGCGCGCGGCCATCAACCACGGCCTGAAGGCGCTGCAGATCAGCGTGTCGGCCTGGACGGCCGAAGCGCTGAAGCAGACACTGCCGGCCAGCGTGTTTTCGCGCTCCACCGAGTGCCACAACCAGGACAAGGTCAGCATGGGCACCATCGCCGCGCGCGACTGCCTGCGCGTGATCGAGCTGACTGAACAGGTGGTGGCCGCGATGCTGATCGCCGCCCGCCAGGGCCTGGCGCTGCGCGAACGGGTTGGCCTGAACGCGCAGCTGCATGGCAGTCTGGCCGGCATGTACGCCGACCTGGGGCAGCGCATCGCCCTGGTTGAAGAAGACCGCGCGCTGGATCGCGAACTGCGGGAACTGCTGGTGGAGATCCGCGCGCAACGTTGGGAGCTGTATGCCGGTGAATGAGGCTATTGAACGGGTTGGCGAAATTGCGTTGACCCCCGCCTTCCATGACTGCGATCCGATGAACGTGGTCTGGCATGGCAACTACTTCAAGTACTTCGAGATCGCGCGCTGCGCGCTGCTTGGGCGCTACGACTACGACTACCCGCAGATGCTCGAATCGGGCTACCTGTGGCCGGTGGTCGATGCGCGGGTGAAGTACGTGCGCCCGCTGCTGTTCAACCAGGCGCTGCGCGTGATTGCGCGCATCGTGGAATGGGAGAACCGGCTGAAGATCGAGTACGAGATCCTTGATGTGGAAAGCGGCCAGGTGCTGACCCGTGCGATGACCATCCAGGTCGCGGTGGACGCGACCAGCAGGGAAATGCTGTACCAGTGCCCGCCGGTACTGTGGGAACGCCTGGGAGTGCCTGCACCGTGAACACCCTTGTCCGCCTTTCGAGCGTGCTTCTGTGCGCGCTGATGTTCATTGCCGCGCCGCAGGTGCAGGCGGCCGACGCCGCCATTGATGTGATCACCCAGGCGGTGGCGCGGCCGGACGTGCTGCGTGGCCAGTTCAGCCAGGAAAAGCAGGTCAGCGGCTTCAAGAACCCGCTGCGCTCGCAGGGCCAGTTCGTGGTCGCGCGCCAGCATGGCGTGATCTGGACCACGCTCAAGCCGTTCCCCTCCGAAGTGGTGGTCACCGCCGACCGCATCCTCAGCCGCCAGCGCGATGGCAGCACCCGTGTCGAGCTCGATGCGCGGCAGCAGCCGGCGATGCGTTCGGTGAACGCGATCATGTTCGCGCTGATGAGTGGCGACGTGCAGGCGCTGTCCGGCCAGTTCAACGTGGCGGCCAGCCGTGAAGGGCAGGGCTGGCGGCTGCGGCTGACGCCGAAGTCGGCGATGCTGGCCAAGGCGTTCCAGTCGCTGACCCTGCAAGGTGACCGCTACGTGCGCCAGGTCGAGATCGTCGAGGCCAACAAGGACCGCACGCAGATCCAGTTCAGTGCACTGAGCGAAGCGCCGGCCACGCTCACCGCCGACGAGGCGCGCCGCTTTGAGTGAGGGGGCAGCATCGAACGGGCCGGACCGGTTGCGGCGCTGGTGGCACTGGCTGGGCATCGCCTGGCTGGTGCTCCTGCTGGTGTTGGGGGCGCAGCAATGGCGCCTGTGGAGCCAGCAGTCGCGGATCGACACCGACATCCTCGCCCTGCTGCCGCAGGACGCGCATGACCGCCTGTTGAGTGACGTCACCCGGCGCATCGCCGACGGCAGCTCGCGCCAGGTGGTGGTGCTGCTGGGCAGCAAGGATGGCGCCGCCGCCAAGCGCGCACAGGCGGCGTTCGCTGCGGCGATGGCGGCGGATGCCGACAGCGCGTTGCTGGTGCCCAGCGGTTCGATCGAAGGCTGGTTCGACGAGGCGCGCGCGTTCTACGCACCGTACCGCGACCGCCTGCTGACCCCGGCCCAGCGCGAGCAGCTGCAGGGCAGCGAACCGGGCGCGTTGGCCGAGCAGGCGTTGGCTGCGCTGTACGGCCCGATGGGCGCCCCGCGCCTGACCGACTGGCGGCAAGACCCGCTGTCGCTGTGGCCGCAATGGTGGCAGCAGCAGGCGCAGGGGTCGGGGTTGCGGCTGGGCGATGACGGCCTGCTCGAAGCCGAGGGCAGGCATTGGGCCGTACTGCAGTTCGATACGCCGGGGTCGGCGTTCCAGCTTGACGGCGAGCGCCATCTCGACGGCCTGCTGGAACGTGCCGGGCTGGCCGCGAGGGCGGCGGCGCCAGAACTGGAAATCCTGCATGCGGGTGTGCCGCTGCACGCCGAAGCGGCGGCGGTGCAGGCCAACCAGGAGATCAACACGATCGGCTGGGGCTCGCTGGCCGCGGTGCTGCTGCTGGTGTGGCTGGCGTTCCGTTCGCTGCGACCGATCCTGCTGGTTGCCGCCTCACTGCTGATCGGCTGTGGCGTGGCGCTGGCGGTGACCGTGCTGGTGTTTGGCAAGGTGCATGTGCTGACCCTGGTGTTTGGTGCGTCGCTGGTGGGCGTGGCCGAGGACTACGGCATCCACTGGTTCGCTTCGCGCCAGGCCGAACCGGCTGATCGTCGCTGGAAACTGCTGCGGCACCTGCTGCCCGGCCTGTGGCTGGCCCTGCTGACCAGCGCGCTGGCCTACCTGGCACTGGGCCTGGCCCCGTTCCCGGGCCTGCGCCAGATGGCATTGTTCTCGGTGGTCGGCCTGGCCGCCGCCTTCCTTACGGTGATTTTCTGGTTCCCGTGGCTGGATGGCGGCGAGATCCGCCAGACCCGTTTCTCGCAGTGGCTGGGCAACACGCTGGAGCGCTTCCCGCGCCTGCATGGCCGCCGCCCGCTGACGGTGTTCGTGGTGATCACGCTGGCACTGGCTGCAATCGGCATCGCCCGCCTGCACAGCAACGACGACCTGCGCAGCCTGCAATCGTCGCCGCCCGCGCTGATGGCGCAGCAGATCCGCTTGAGCCAGCTGCTGGGCATGCCCAGCCCGGCACAGTTCTACCTGGTACAGGGCACCGACGCGGCGCAGCTGCTGCAGCGTGAGGAAGCGTTGACCGAACGCCTGCGCGTACTGGCCAACCAGAAGCGCATTGGGGGCTATCGCGCGATCAGCGATTGGCTGCCGTCGCCGTCGCGCCAGCAGGCCGATGCGGCGCTGACCGCGAAGGTTGAACCGGGTGTGCTTGCGGCCGTGTCCGAGGCCGTGGGAGAGCCACTGCAGCGACCGCCGTTCGCTGACGCGCCACTCACCGCCGAAGCGTTCCTGGCCTCGCCGGCCTCGCAGCCGTTCCGGCACCTGTGGGTGGGCCAGGTCGGCGGGCAGATGATCAGCGTGGTGATGGTCGATGACCTGTCGCGCGCCGACGCGCTGACCACCCTGCGCGGCGCGGCCGAGGGCCTGCCCGGTGTGCGCTGGGTGGATCGCACCGCCGACTTCTCGCAGCTGCTGGGCCACTACCGCAAGCTGATGGGCGGGCTGCTGCTGGTCGGCATCGTGCTGGTGTTCACCGCGCTGTGGCTGCGCTACCGCCGCCAGGCCTGGCGCGTGTTCGCGCCGACCCTGATTGCCGGCGCATTGACCTTGGGCCTGCTGGGCCTGTTCGGCCAGCCGCTGCAGCTGTTCAACGTGCTGGCACTGATGCTGCTGCTGGGCATGGGCATCGACTACGGCATTTTCCTGATCGAGCACCGCGGCGACGCCAGTGCCTGGCTGGCCGTGTGCGTGGGCGCGGCCAGCACCTGGCTGTCGTTCGGCTTGCTGGGCCTGTCGCAGACCCCGGCGTTGCGCGCGTTCGGCCTGACCCTGCTGTTCGGCATCGGCCTGGTCTGGCTGATCTCGCCGCTGTTCCGTCCGCCGCCGCACGATCTGCCGCCGGCCTGAGCCTGTTTTCCGACTTCCTTCTTTCCACTTGATCGAGCAACAAGGACGCACCGATGAACACTGCTGTGGATGCTGTCGAACGCACTGAAATCCTGATCATCGGCGCCGGCCCGGCCGGTTCCGTGGTCGCGGCGATGCTGCGCCAGCAGGGCCGCCAGGTGCTGATGCTGGAGCGCCAGCAGTTCCCGCGCTTCTCCATCGGCGAAAGCCTGCTGCCGCAGAGCATGGAGTACATCGAGGCGGCCGGCCTGCTGCAGGACGTGGTCGAGGCGGGCTTCCAGTACAAGAACGGTGCCGCCTTCGTGCACGGCGAAGCGCGTACTGCGTTCGATTTCAGGAAGAAGTTCTCGCCGGGTTGGGGCACCACCTACCAGGTGCAGCGCGCCGACTTCGACAACGTGCTGGCACGCGGCGCCGAGCGCATGGGGGCCACGCTGCGTTTCGGCGACGAGGTGCTGTCGGTCGAGCCGGGCGAGCAACCGGCGGTGACGGTACGCCGCCCGGACGGCAGCGAGTACCGCATCGAGGCCGATTTCATCCTCGACGCCTCAGGCTTCGCGCGCCTGCTGCCGCGGCTGCTGCAGCTGGAATCGCCGTCCAACTTCCCGGTGCGCGGCGCGATCTTCTGCCACGTGCGCGACAACATTCCGGCCGAAGCGGAATTCGACCGCAACAAGATCCTGATCACCACCCACCCCGAGCACATCGACGTCTGGTATTGGACGATCCCGTTCTCCAATGGCTGCTGTTCGCTGGGCGTGGTCGCCGAGCCGTCGTTCTTCGAGCGCTACGAGGGTGACGACCTGCAGAAGCTGCAGGCCATCGTCGGCGAGGACCCCAACCTGACCCGCCTGCTGGCCAACGCCGAATGGGCGGTGCTGCCGGTGCGCCGCATCACCGGCTATTCGGCCAACGTCAGCTCGCTGTGGGGGCCCGGCTACGCGTTGCTGGGCAACGCCGGCGAGTTCCTAGATCCGGTGTTCTCCTCCGGCGTGACCATTGCCTTCAAGTCCGCGCAGCTCGCCAGCGAATGCCTCAAGCGCCGCTATGCCGGCCAGGCCGTGGACTGGGAGGCCGAGTTCTCGATCCCGCTGCGCGCGGGCGTGAAGACCTTCCGCCGCTTCGTCGAAAGCTGGTACCAGGGCGGCTTCCAGAAGATCATCTACCACCCGCAGCAGCAGCCCGAAGTGCGCGACATGATCAGCTCCATCCTGGCCGGTTACGCCTGGGACACCAAGAATCCGTATGTGGCCGATGAAAGTGGTCGCCGCATGCGCGTGCTGGAGGAATTGTGCAGCGCCTGATCTTCCGTACTGCGGCCCTGCTGCTGTGCCTGCTGCTGGCCGCCTGTGCCGGCCGCATGCCGAAACCGCAGGTGGAACTGCCGCCGCTGCGCCTGGCGCCGGCCAGCCTGCCGACGCCGCTGGCGCTGCAGCAGCAGCTGCATTTCCGCTTCGGCACGCATGAGCGCGATCTCGACGCGCTGCTGGAAGCCGACGCCCAGCAGGTGCAGCTGGCCGTGCAGGCGATGGGCCAGACCGGCGTGCGCCTGCAATGGGACGGCCAGCAGCTGACCCAGCAGCGCGCGCCATGGCTGCCACCGCAGGTGCGCGCCGAGCGCGTGCTGGATGACCTGCAGTTCGCGCTGTGGCCGACCGCGGCCATTGCCGCCGTGCTGCCGCCGGGCTGGCAGGTCAGTGATGATGGCCATCAGCGCAGCCTGTCGCGTGAGGGCACCGTGTGGCTGCACCTGCAGCGGCTGGACGATGGCAGCGTGCAGCTGGACAACCGCGCCGAAGGCTATGCGCTGCGCATCGAATCGATCGACATGGCCGGGCCGGACCGATGAGCGCACCGATCTACCTGAACGACCTGGGTGTGGTCTGTGCACTCGGCGCTGGCCGCGCCGCAGTGACGTCGGCACTGTTCGCCGACGCGCCGGGCGGGCTCAGCGACAACGACAGCCTGTTGCCGGGGCGCACCCTGGCGCTGGGAGAAGTACGCACGCCGCTGCCGGCGCTGGATGACCTGCCGGTGGCCCTGCGCGGGCGCAACAATGCCCTGCTGGACGTGGCATTGGCTCAGATCGCGCCGGCAGTGGCCGCGGCGATCGCCCGCCATGGCGCCGAGCGCGTAGCGGTGGTGCTGGGCACCAGCACCTCGGGCATTGGTGAATCGGAGCAGGCATTGCGCAGCCATGCCGAACAGGGCCAGTGGCCGCAGGGCTTTGATTACGCCCAGCAGGAAATGGGCACCGCCGCGCAGTTCGTGCGCCAGCGCAGTGGCGCACAGGGGCCGGCATGGACCCTGTCCACTGCCTGCTCGTCCAGTGCCAAGGCGCTGATGTCGGCCGCACGCATGCTGCGCGCCGGCATCGTCGATGCGGTGATCGCCGGTGGCGCCGATTCGCTGTGCCGCTTCACCGTGGCCGGCTTCAGCGCGCTGGAATCGGTCTCGGCCCAACGCTGCAATCCGTTCTCGCAGCATCGTACCGGTATCAACATCGGCGAAGGCGCCGCGCTGTTCCTGCTCACCCGCGAACCCGGCCCGGTATGCCTGGCGGGGTGGGGCGAGTCGGCCGACGCCCATCACATGTCCGCCCCGGACCCGCAGGGCCTGGGTGCCATCGACGCCCTGCAGCAGGCGCTGCAGCGTGCTGGCTGGGCCGCCGGTGAAGTGGACTATGTGAACCTGCATGGGACCGCGACCGGACACAACGATGCGATGGAAAGCCTGGCCGTGTCGCAGGTGCTGGGCAGCCACGTGCCGGCCAGTTCGACCAAGCCGTTGACCGGCCACACGCTGGGTGCCTCGGGTGCCATCGAGGCGGCGCTGTGCTGGATCGTGCTGGCCGAGAACCCGCAGCAGCTGCTGCCGCCGCACTGGTGGGACGGCGTGGCCGACCCGGCACTGCCGGTGCTGCCGCTGGTCGCACCGGGCACGCGCCTTGCGCAGCCGCCACGGCGGGTGCTGAGCAATTCGTTCGCCTTCGGCGGCAGCAATGCCGTGCTGGCACTGGAGCGTCGATGAACACGCTGTACGCGATCGAAGACGTGGTGCCGCACCGCCAGGACATGTGCCTGCTGGAGCGCATCACGCAATGGGACCAGGACGCCATCGAGGCCGAACTGGTGGTGCCCGAGGCCGGCCTGTTCGTCGAGGATGACCAGGTGCCGGCATGGGTCGGCATCGAGTACATGGCGCAGGCCATCGCGGCCTGGGCCGGTTGCCGCGCGCGTGCGGCCGGCAGGCCACCGCAGCTGGGCTTCCTGCTCGGCAGCCGCCGCTACAGCAGCGCGCGCAGCAGCTTCCCCAGCGGTTCGCGGCTGCGCGTACAGGCGCGCTGCGAGCTGTTGGGTGACAATGGATTGGGGATGTTCGCCTGCCGCATCCTGGCAGGCGAGGAAGAATGGGCGACAGCCAACGTCTCGGTGTTCGAACCGGCCGACGCGATGGCCTATCTGGAGAGTGGACAGGCATGACAGGGAATCGAAGCGTGCTGGTGACCGGCGCCAGCCGGGGCATCGGCCGGGCCATCGCGCTGCGCATCGCGCGCGATGGCTTCGACGTGGTGGTGCATTGCCGCAGCCGCGTGGATGAAGCACAGGCGGTGGTCACCGAGATCCAGGCACTGGGCCAGCAGGCCCGCGTACTGGTGTTCGACGTGGCCGACCGCGAGGCCGCGAGGGCCGCGCTGGAAGCCGATGTCGAGGCACATGGCGCGTATTACGGCGTGGTCTGCAATGCCGGCATCGCCCGTGACGGCGCCTTCCCGGCGCTGTCAGCGGACGATTGGGACCAGGTCGTCCACACCAACCTGGATGGCTTCTACAACGTGCTGCATCCGCTGATCATGCCGATGGTGCGGCGGCGCAAGCCGGGCCGCATCGTCACCCTGTCGTCGGTCTCCGGACTGGCCGGCAACCGCGGGCAGGTCAACTACAGTGCCGCCAAGGCCGGCATCATCGGCGCCACCAAGGCCCTGGCGCTGGAACTGGCCAGCCGCCAGATCACCGTCAACTGCGTGGCCCCGGGCCTGATCGAGACCGAAATGCTCAACGACGAAGTGGTTGAACACGCGCTCAAGCTGATTCCCGCCGGCCGCGTTGGCCGCCCGGACGAAGTGGCGGCTACCGTGGCGTTCCTGCTGTCCGAACCGGCCGGCTACATCACCCGGCAGGTGATCTCGGTGAACGGAGGCATGCTCTGATGGCCGCCGATCGTCGCGTGGTGGTCACCGGCGCCGCCGCCGTCAGTCCGCTCGGCCACGACTGGCCCACCATCGAAGCGCACCTGCGCAGCTGCCGCAACGCGGTGCGTGCGATGCCCGAGTGGGATGTCTATGCCGGGCTGAACACCAAGCTGGCCGCGCCGGCGCTGGACTTCGAGCTGCCGCCGAACTACAACCGCAAGACCACCCGCTCGATGGGCAAGGTCGCGATCATGTCGGTGCGCGCCACCGAGGTGGCGCTGCGCGAGGCAGGCCTGCATGAGCATCCGGTGCTGCGCAGTGGCCGTACCGGCGTGGCCTATGGTTCCTCGTCCGGCAGCCACGAGGCCACCGGCGAATTCGGGCGCATGCTCAACGAATTCACCACGGATGGCATCAGCGCCACGACCTACCTGAAGATGATGAGCCACACCGCGCCGGTCAACATCGGCGTGTTCTTCGGCCTGTCCGGGCGCGTGTACACCACCTCCAGCGCCTGCACGTCGGGCAGCCAGGGTGTGGGCGCGGCCTATGAAGCCATCCGCAGCGGCAAGCAGACGGTGATGGTGGCCGGCGGTGCCGAGCAGCTCGATGCCACCGCTGCAGCGGTGTTCGACACGCTGTTCGCCACCAGCGTGCGCAACGACGCGCCGCAGACCACGCCACGCCCGTTCGATGCCGGCCGCGATGGCCTGGTGCTGGGCGAGGGCGCCTGCACGCTGATCCTGGAAGACCTGGAACACGCGCAGGCGCGCGGCGCCACCATCCTTGCAGAGGTGGTCGGCTACGGCACCAACAGCGATGGCCAGCACGTCACCCAGCCCAGTGCCGACACCATGGCCCAGGCCATGCGCCTGGCATTGGAGGACGCCGGCCTGGACGCGGCGCAGATCGACTACGTCAACGCCCATGGCACCGCCACCGACCACGGCGACATCGCCGAGACCCAGGCTACCGCACAGGTGTTCGGCAGCCGCGTGCCGATCAGCTCGCTGAAGAGCTACGTCGGCCACATGCTGGGTGCCTGTGGCGCGTTCGAGGCCTGGGTGAGCATCCAGATGATGCGTGCCGGCTGGTTCGCGCCCACCCTGAACCTGGCCGAGGTCGACCCGCGCTGTGGCCAGCTCGACTTCATCACCGGGCAGGGCCGCGAACTGCAGGCCGAGTACGTGATGAGCAACAACTTCGCCTTCGGCGGCATCAACACCTCGCTGGTGTTCCGCCGCTGGAGCGAGTGATCCACTGCGCCAACACACCGTTCCCGTTACCCCCGCACCCTCGACAAGGAGATGTTCCGATGCGCCGCACTCTCATGATCGCCACGGCTACCGCGCTGCTGGCCCTGACTTCCACCGCTTCCGCCCGCGACACGCGTGTCGAACAGTCCCTGCAGGAACTGGTCAATTCGCAGGCCGCCAAGGACGCCGGCATCGACGGCAGCGTGCGCTTCTACCTGGCCGGCCAGCCGGTCAGCGTGCAGCAGCGCCTGGGCGAAGACGTGACCAACAAGAAGACCAACGCCGCCAACAAGAGCGATGCCGAGGCCTGCCGCTGGGTTGCGCTGTCGGCACTGCGCGCGCTGCAGGACGGTGCCAAGTCGCGCGGCGCCAACGCCGTGGTCGACATCGTCAGCTATTACAAGAAGAACGAGTTCAAGAGCAGCACCAACTACGAGTGCTACGCCGGTGCCATCCTCGCGGGTGTCGCGCTGAAGGGCACCTACGCCAAGGTCAAGTAAGCGCCGGTGTGGCGGCGGCGCAGCCTGAACGTCGCCGCCACATTGCTGAACCCCGCAGGCGAAACGCCGCCGATCGCGCCGCCATCGCCGGCTGACGGCTTTCCCCGGTGTCGGCTTTCCGACACAATCATGGCTCTTCCCGGGTTATCGTCCCGCGGACATGCACGCCTACGTCTATAAAAGCCAACTCAAGCCGGACACCTACGTCTACGTTCCCCGACGCGATGATTTCAGCGCGCTGCCCGCGCCGCTGCTCACCTCGCTGGGGACGCTCGCCTTCGTGCTGGAGGTGGCCCTGGATGCCCAGCGCCGCCTGGCGCAGGCTGACCCGGAAAAGGTCCGCAGCGAAATGAGCGAGCGCGGGTTCTACCTGCAGGTGCCGCCGTCGGTGGCCAGCCTGATGCCGCGCCACTATGACTGACGCCTCCCGTCCGCGCATTCTGTCAATTGCCTTCGCCGCGGGCGCGGTGCTGGCGCTGGGCGCCGCCGTGGGCGGCGTTCCGGGTGCGGTCCTTGCCGCATTGGCGCAGCCCGCGTTCGCGTTGGCGATATCGTGGTGGCGCCGCAGCCGCGCGCTGCTGCCGCTGAAGGTGGTCGCACGCCAGGACCTGCCGGCGCTGCTGGCCTTGTGGGCAGCCGCGCCGCTGTTGCTGGCGCTGCTGCTGGCCTGGCCGCTCGCAGCGCTGCGTGACAGCGGCAGCCTGGCGGCAGTGCTTGGCCTGAGCGTACTGGTCAGTGCCGGCCTGCTGGCGGCCTGGCGCACCTGGCCATTGTGGAACGATGTCGAACGCCTGGATGGCAGCCTGGCCCAGCACTGGCAGGCGCTGGCGGGGCGCGACCTGACTGCCTGGCGTGGCCTCGGAGTGGCCGCGCTGGTCATTGCGCTGGCCGCGCTGGTGGTGCTGCCGGCCTGGCCGGGCCTGTTGCCGGAAAGCGCGCGCTGGCCCGCCGCACTGGCGGTCGTACTGCTGTCGCCGGTGCTGCACCTGCTGCTGCAGCGGGTCGCGCCCGCGCCGCTGGTGTCGCTGCGCTCCAGCCCGTTGGCGGCGTCCAGCGCTGCACCCGAACCGATGTTCGCAGCGGCGGCCGAAACCGTGCCGCTGGAGGCGATGGCGCCGCAGGAACTGACACCGGCGCTGTATGAGGCCGCCCGCCAGGGCCGCATCGACCGGGGCCTGCAGCTGCTGCAGGCCGGTGCCGATCCGTATGCGCTGCCGGACCCGAACTGGCGTGACCAGCGGAGCCTGGCGGTGCTGGCCGCGGTGCTGCCGGACCTGCGCCTGCTGCGCGAACTGATTGCCCGCGGCGTCGATGTGAATGCGCCGCACCGGGGCATGACCCCGCTGCTGGCGGCGACCCGCGACAGTTGGCATGGCCGCCCCGAAGCGGTGATGACCCTGCTCGCCAACGGCGCCGACTCGCGTGCCACCGACAGTGATGGCAACACCCCGCTGCACCATGCCGCACGCAGTTCCGACCCGGGGGTGGCCGCGCTGCTGCGCGATGCCGCTGCCGAAGTCGATGCGCTGAACCGTGATGGCTGGTCGCCGCTGGCGGTGGCCTGCCAGGTGGGCAACTGGCGTCTGGCCCGCTTCCTGCTCGAACGCGGTGCACGCTGCGAACCGGCCGATGGCACCCCGGTGCTGCTGGCCGCCGCCGCCACCGAGGATGATGATCCGGCGGGCGTGCAGCTGCTGCTCAAGCACAAGGCACGGGCCGACGCCCGCGATCGCCAGCGCCGCAGTGCGTTGCATGAGGCGGCCCTGGCCGGCCATGTCGAGATCATCGGCGTGCTGCTCGGCGCGGGCGCCAATCTGGAGGCGCGCGATGCACTGGGGCGTACGCCGTGGCTGGAAGCGGCCCGTGCCGGTCGCGCCGCCGTGATCGAGCACCTGCTGCCGCACAAGCCGGACCTGGTCGCGGTGGACGGCGAAGGCCGCAATGCGGTGCAGCTGGCGGCGATGGCCGAGGATGTCTCGCCGCTGCTGATCAAGCGCCTGGTCGAACTGGGCATCGCGGCCGATGCCACCGATCCGCTCGGCCGCCGTGCGGTGGACTACGCCGCCGAAGCCGGCCGCTGGGCGATCGTAGCCCTGCTGGACCCGTCCTATCCGTTGCCGGCCGCGGTCAGTGATGGCCTGGCCGATCGTGGCGAAGCGGCCAGTGCCAGCGGTCTGCTGCCGGACCGTCCGCCGCTGACCCTGCTGCGCGAGGCCCTGGGCTTCGGCAATACCGACGGCATGGCGGCGCTGGCCAGGCTGTGCCAGCCGGAGGAACTGGGCGGGCTGCTGCTCGATCCGGAGTTGGCGCTGGAACCGCGTGCGGTGGACTGGCTGCTGGGCCACGGCGCCGATCCCTACGTGCGTGACGCCTGTTCCGACACACCGATGTTCGCGCTGTTGTCGCGCGGCATCGACGCGGTGCCGGCGCTGCAGGTCATGCTGCAGCGTGGCCTGTCGCCGGCCGGACGCGGTGGCCTGGCACGCTTCCTTGCTGCCTGCGCACAGCACGACCAGGCCGCGCGTGGCCTGGAACAGCTGGCACTGGAACTGCTTGAGCGTGGCGCCGATCCGTTCGCCGCCTCGCCGGCGGGCGATCCGCCGCTGTCGCTGGCGGTGCGGCTGGGGTGGCTGCGGCTGCAGCAGGCCCTGCTCAAGGCCGGCGTTGATCGCGAGGCACGCGACAGCCACGGCATGACCGCACTGCACCTGGCCACCGCATTGGCCCGCGAAGGCGCGCTTAAGCTGCTGGTGCAGCATGGTGCCTCGCCGGAAGCACGTGCCGCCGACGGCCAGACACCGCTGGGCGTGGCGCTGTCGATCGGTCGCCGCGATCTGGCCGACTGGCTCGATTGGCGGGTGTGGCCGTTGCCGCGCCGCACCCTGCGCGAGGCCGATCTACCGGCCGCCGCAATGGCCGGTGACGTCGATGCCGTGCGCCGCCTGATCGATCTGGGCTTCGCCGTCGACGCCGTCGACGCACAGGGCTGCACCGCGCTGCTGCGTGCTGCCGGTGGCGGCCACCTGGCGGTAACCGACCTGCTGCTGGCGCGCGGCGCCGATCCGCAGCACGCGGCGGCCAGTGGCGCGACGCCGCTGTCGGCGGCGGTCAGCATGCGCCAGGTGGACATCGTTTCGGCCCTGCTCGACGCTGGCGCCAAGCTGGAACACCGCCTGCCGGGTGGCGTGACGGTGCTGATGCTGGCCTCCGCGCTGGGCCTTCCGGACATCGTCGCGCGCCTGCTCACGGCGGGTGCCGACGTGCATGCCGGTGACGCGCAGCAGCTGGGTCCGCTGCACTGTGCCGCGCTTTACGGTTTCAGTGCCCGCGACCGCTCGCGCCTGCTGGCGCTGCTCGACACCCTGCTGCTGGCCGGCGCCGAACCGGACCAGGCCGCCGCTGGTTCTGTCACGCCGCTGCTGCTGCTGCTGGGCGCGCGCGCCGAGCCGGGTACCGCCTGCGACGAGCAGGTGGTGATGGCCGCAGTGGAGCGCCTGCTGGACGAGGACGTAAGCCTGGACGTACGCGACCCGCGCGGCTTCGGCCCGCTGCATCTGGCCGCGCTGCATGGCCTGCCGCTGCTGGTGCAGCGCCTGCTGCGCGCCGGCGCCGATCCTGAAGCGCGCGACAGCCTCAACCGCAGTCCGCGCGAGATCGCGGTGATGCGCGGCTTCATCGACGTGGCCGGCGAATTCGAGCCGCGTGTGCCGGGCGTTTCCTCGATGGCGCGGTTCCTGCGCGACAACGGCTGATTCCTGGAAAAGGGTCGTGCCGGCCGCTGGCCGGCAACCGCAATCTGTGGTGGGTGCCGACCGTTGGTCGGCACGCCTACTTGCCGTCGCTTTCCGCGTCGGCCTCGAACAGATGCATCAGGTCGTTGCGTGCATCACGCGAGGTCTGGATCACCGCGGCCTCGTCGTCGTACACCAGGTACTGGTCGCGCAGCAGCTGCTCATCATGCTCACGGAAGCGCTGCACATGGCGTTCGGCCACGTCCGGCGCCACGCCCAATGCGGTCAGCACGCGCCCGCTCATTTCCAGACTGGTGCCGAACACTTCGCGGAACGGCTCGGCCGACATGTCCATCAGTCGCCAGGCATGCTGGCGGTTGCGTGCACGCGCCAGCACCTTCGCGTCCGGGTACAGCCGGCGCACCATGCGCACCGCGCGCAGGTTGGTCTCCGGGTCGTCCACGGTGATGACGAACACATCGATGTGTTCGCCACCCGCTGCACGCAGCATCTCCGGGCGGGTCGGGTCGCCGTAGTACAGCTGGTTGCCGAAGCGGCGCAGGTCGGCCACCGTGTCCGGGTTTGCCTCCAGCGCCACGAACGGCACCTTCTGTGCGGTCAGCAGGCGCGCGATCACCTGGCCGAAGCGGCCCATGCCGGCGATCAGCACCTTGGGCCGGTTGTCCGGTGCCACCTTGTCGGCCTCGGCGCTCCCGCGCGGTGGAACCTTCTCCTGGCCGAGCAGCTTGAGCAGCGCGATCATCAGCAGTGGCGTGATCGCCATCGACAGGCCGACGATCGCCACCAGCCGATCGTGATTGGCGTTGCCGAGCAGGTGCGCGCGCTGCGCTTCGTTGAACACCACGAAGGCGAACTCGCCCCCCAGCCACAGCACGCTGCCCAGCAGCAGCGACTGCCGCGGACTGAGCTTTGCAATACGGCCAATCACATACAGCAGGCTGAACTTGACCACCAGCAGGATCGCCACGCCGGCGGCGATCAGCCACGGCTCTGCGGCGATGCGGTCGAGATCGATGCCCATGCCCACGGCGATGAAGAACAGCCCCAGCAGCAGGCCCTTGAACGGCTCGATCTGCGCTTCCAGTTCGTGCCGGAACTCCGAATCGGACAGCAGCACCCCGGCCAGGAACGCGCCCAGGCTGGGGCTGAGGCCCGCTTCCTGCATGAACCAGGCAGTGCCCAGTACCACCAGCAGGGCGGTGGCGGTGAACACTTCCGGGCTGCGGGTGCGGGCGATGATGCTGAACACCTTGCGCAGCACCGGTCGCCCGCACAGGATCACCACGGCCAGCGCGCCGAGGGCCACGGCGGCATCTTCCCAGCGCAGGGTCTCGTTCTTCGCCCCGCCCAGCAGCGGGATGGCCGCCAGCAGCGGGATCGCGATCAGGTCCTGGAACAGCAGGATGGCAAAACCCAGCCGGCCATGGTCGCTGTTGATCGCCTTGTGCTCGGACAGCAGCTGCAGGCCTACCGCGGTGGATGACAGCGCCAGCGCAATACCGACCACCAGCGCGCTCTTCCACTGGAAGTGGTCGAGCAGCAGCAGGCCGCCCAGCACCAGCCCGGACATCGCCACCTGCGCCGCGCCCGCGCCGAACACCGAGCGCCGCATCACCTTCAGGCGTGCCGGCGACAGCTCCAGGCCGATCACGAACAGCAGCATCACCACGCCGATCTCGGCCGCGCCGAGGATGCGGTCGGCGTCCTGCACGAAGCCCAGCCCGTCCGGGCCCAGCACCACGCCGGCCGCCAGGTAGCCCAGCACCGCGCCGAAGCCGAACTTCTTGAACACCGGCACGGCAATGACCGCCGCCAGCAGCAGCACCAGGGCCAGTTCCAGACCGCCGCTATGCATGGGAATACCTGGTCATCGGGGAAGCCCGCAGTGCGTCCGTTCGGGTGGGGTAGGGCGTGGTGAGCACCACCGCGACATTATGCGCGCCGGTCTGTGTACGCACGAGAACAACCGGCCAGGCTTCGGTGCGGGGCTGCCGGGTTGACCTGCATGGCCCGCGGGTCCAGACTGCCCGCCGCTGGCGGCGCACCGCCGGCACGCGCATTCCGGAGTCCCCAACCCATGTCCAGCGACAGTAGAAGTCGACCTCGTTCGACGCCAGCGATGGCCACCGCCTGACATCGGGACGGTTTGCCTGCGTTGGCGTTGCGCGAGGTCGCACCCCCACAAGGCAAAACCGATGAACCAGAAGCAATTGCTGCGCCCGGTGGCCGATGCCGCCGCATTGGCTGCACCGCTGGCGAACTACAACACCGCCGATGCGGTGGAATTTCTCAACACACTGGAACTGGCCCGCGCCGCGGAAACGCTGGCCGCGCTGCCGTTGCCGCGTGCAGTAAAAATGCTGGAAGCGCCGGAACTGCACCGCAGTGGCGAACTGGTGGCCGCGCTGCCGCCGGCGCGCGCCGCCGCCCTGCTCGGTCTGATGGCCGATGACCGCGCGACCGACATCGTCCACGAGCTGGATGAGGAAGAACGCGCGCGGCTGATCCCACTGCTGGGCACCGACGCCCGCCAGGCCATCCAGAAGCTGCTGAGCTATCCGCCGAACACCGCCGGCGCGCTGATGACCACCGAGTACGTGGCGGTACCCGCCAGCTGGACCGTGGCGCAGACCCTGCAGCACATCCGCCAGGTCGAGCGTACCCGCGAGACGGTGTACGCGATCTACGTGCTGGAGCCGGCCAGCCAGCAGTTGCAGCAGGTGGTGACCATGCGCCGGCTGATCACCGGCCTGCCCGAGGAATCGATCCTGGACGTGGCCCAGGTCAATCCGCCGGTGACGGTGAACGCGCTGATGGACCAGGAAGAAGTCGCGCGTCTGATCCGCCGCCACGACCTGCTGGCGATCCCGGTGGTCGATGCGCAGCAGCAGATGCTCGGCATCGTCACCGTGGACGACGTGCTCGATGCGCTGATCGAGGAATCCACCGAGGACGCGCACAAGTTCGGCGGCATGGAAGCGCTGGACAAGCCGTACATGCAGATCGGCTTATTAGAGATGCTGCGCAAGCGCGCCGGCTGGCTGAGCGTGCTGTTCCTGGGCGAGATGCTGACCGCCAGCGCGATGCAGCACTACGAGGACGAACTGGCGCGCGCGGTGGTGCTGACCTTGTTCATCCCGTTGATCATGAGTTCGGGCGGCAATTCCGGCTCGCAGGCCACCTCGCTGCTGATCCGCAGCCTGGCGCTGCGCGAACTGCGCCTGCGCGACTGGTGGAAGGTGGCCATCCGCGAGATCCCGACCGGCATGGTGCTGGGTGCCATCCTCGGCTGCCTGGCGATCGTGCGCATCGTGATCTGGCAGCTGGGTGGCCTGCATGACTACGGCGAGCACTGGATCCTGCTGGCGATCACCATCGGTGCCGCGCTGGTCGGCATCGTCACCTTCGGTTCGCTGTCCGGCTCGATGCTGCCCTTCATCCTGAAGCGGCTCGGCTTCGACCCGGCCAGCGCCTCGGCCCCGTTCGTGGCCACCCTGGTGGATGTGACCGGCCTGGTGATCTACTTCAGCATCGCCGCGATGATCCTGCACGGCACGTTGTTGTAAGCCGGAGCCACCGTGCTCTGGTAGGTGCCGACCTTGGTCGGCACGCAGAACAAAAAGGGGACGGAGGGGATTAAGTCGTTTGTGGCACAAACGACTTAATCCCCTCCGTCCCCTTTTTTGGGTACCGTAGGCGCATGAGTACCTACCACCTGCAGTCCGTCTTCCGTCCGCAGTCGGTCGCGGTGATCGGCGGCAGCCCGCGTGAGCGTTCGGCCGGCCGCGCGGTGATGCGCAACCTGCGCAGCACCGGCTTCCCCGGCAAGGTGGCGTGGATCAACCCGCGGCACGCCGAAATTGATGGCATCCGCACGATCAAGCGGCTGAAGGACCTGGACTGGGTGCCCGACCTGGTGGTGATCACCGCGCCCGCGGCGATCGTGCCGCAGGTGGTGCGTACCGCTGCAGAGCGGGGCGTGCAGGCGGCGATCATCCTCACCGCGCACCTGGGCGAAGGCCCGGGTTCGTTGTCCGCACAGGTAGAGGCGGTGGCGCGCAAGCATGGCCTGCGCATCCTCGGGCCGCATTGCCTGGGCGTCATCGCGCCGCACGCGCGACTCAATGCCAGCATCGCCGCGCACTTCCCGCAGGCCGGCGACCTCGCCCTGATCTCCGAATCCTCGGCCATTGCCGCCGCGCTGGTGGAGTGGGGCGTGGCGCGCTCGGTGGGCTTCTCCGCCGTGGTCTCGCTGGGCGACACGATGGACGTCGACTTCGGCGACCTGCTCGACTACTTCGCCACCGACTACCGCACCCGCGCCATCCTGCTCTATGTCGAGCAGATCAAGGACGCGCGCAAGTTCATGTCGGCCGCGCGTGCCGCCGCCCGCGCCAAGCCGGTGGTGGTGGTGAAGTCCGGTCGCGCCGAGCGCGTGCAGCCGGGCAGCCGCGATACCCATGTGCAGGCCCTGGCGCGTGCCGATGATGTGTACGGCGCGGCCTTCAATCGTGCCGGCCTGCTGCGCGTGGGTGCGCTGGACGAACTGTTCACCGCCGCCGAATCGCTCGGGCGGTTGGGCACCTTCCCCGGTCGCCGCCTGGCCATCCTCAGCAATGGTGGTGGTGTCGGTCGCCTGGCCGTGGACCAACTCATCGCATTGCGTGGCACGCTGGCCAACCTGTCCGACAGCACGGTCGAGAAACTCGACGCGGTGCTGCCGCAGGGCTGGTCGCGCAGCAATCCGGTGGACATCGTGGTCGACGCCGATGGTGACCGCTATGCCGCGGCCATCGAAGCGCTGCTGGCCGACAACGAGAATGACGCGGTGATGGTGGTCAACGTACCCACCGCATTCACCTCGTCCGCAGACGCGGCGCAGGCCCTCACCCGCACGCTCGGCCTACGCCCGCGCCATCATCGCGACAAGCCGGTGTTCGCGGTGTGGCTGGGCAACGATGACCAGGCCACCGCCACGCTCAACGCGGCGCGGGTGCCGACCTATCCGACCGAGGCCGAAGCCGTACGTGGCTTCCAGCATCTGGTGCGCTATCGCGAGGCACAGAGCGCGTTGATGGAAACGCCGCCCAGCCTGCCGCAGGACTTCAGCGTCGACACGGGCACCGGGCGCGCACTGGTCGATGCCGCGCTGGCCAATGGCCAGCAGTGGCTGGACCCTCTGGCCACGCATGAGCTGCTCAAGGCCTACGGCATCCCGTCCGCGCCGGTGATGCACGCGCGTGATGCGCACGAGGCGATGGACCTTGCGCAGCCGCTGCTGGAACGCGGTGCCACGGTTGCGCTGAAGATTCTCTCGCCGGATATTCCGCACAAGTCGGAAGTGGATGGTGTGCGCCTGAACCTGTCCACGCTGCCGGCGGTGCAGAGCGCGGCCAACGCGATCCTGTCGCGTGCGCGCCAGCTGCGGCCGGATGCGCGCATCGATGGCCTGCTGGTGCAGCCGACCATCGTCCGCCCGAAGGCGCGCGAACTGATTGTCGGCATCGCCGATGACGCGACGTTCGGCCCGGTGATCGTGGTCGGCCGTGGCGGCACCGCCGTCGAAGTGATCAACGACAAGGCGCTGGCCCTGCCGCCGCTGGACCTGCGCCTGGCCCACGAGCTGATCGGCCAGACCCGTGCTTCGCGCATCCTCAAGGCCTACGGCGATGTACCGGCTGCCGACGAACGCGTGCTGGCGCTGGCACTGGTGAAGCTGGCACAGCTGGCCGCCGATATTCCCGAAGTGCGCACGCTGGACATCAACCCGCTGCTGGTCGACAGCAAGGGCATCCTTGCCCTCGACGCACGCGTGGCGGTGGCACCGTCGCGCATCCTGCACAAGGGCCGTGGCCATCCGCGCTTTTCGGTGTTTCCGTATCCGAAGGAGTGGGAGCGCACCATCGAACTGTCCGATGGCGGCCGGGCCTTCGTGCGCCCGGTGCGGCCGGAGGATGACGCGCTGTTCCGTGCGTTCTTCGCCCGCGTCAGCGACGAGGACCTGCGCCTGCGCTTCTTCCAGTCGGTGAAGCACTTCAGCCACGAGTTCATCGCGCGCCTGACCCAGCTCGACTACGCGCGCTCGATCGCGCTGGTAGCGATCGAACCGCGCAGCGGCGAGATGCTGGGCGCCGTGCGCCTGCACGCCGATGCCGATTATCATCGCGGCGAGTACGGCATCCTGATCCGCTCGGACCTGAAGGGCCACGGCATCGGCTGGCGGCTGATGGCGATCATGATCGAGTACGCCAAGTGGCTGGGCCTGGACGTGGTCGAAGGCCAGGTGCTGCGCGAGAACAGCACCATGCTGGCGATGTGCCAGAGCCTGGGATTCAAGACCCGACTCGACCCGGACGACCCGACGGTGATGATGGTGACCTTGCCGGTGCAGCAGGTCGAGGTGCCCGACGTGCCGCCGGTGGCGTAATTCCTGTAGAGCCGAGCCTACGCTCGGCTGCTTTTGCGTACGCTTGGCGGCTGCATCACCGCACCGGCTCTACCACCACCGCCGTGCCATAGCACAGCACTTCGGTCAGCCCGGTCATCACATCGGTGGCGTCGTAGCGCATGCCGATGATCGCGTTGGCGCCCAGCTGCCGCGCGTGCTTGACCATGTCGCGGTAGGTTTCCTCGCGGGCCTGTTCGCACAGTTCGGTGTAGATGGTGATGTTGCCGCCGAACAGGGTCTGGATGCCGCCGAGGAAATTGCCGACGATCGAGCGCGAGCGCACGGTGATGCCGCGTACCACGCCGAGGTTGCGCACCACGCGATGGCCGGGCAGCTCGAAGGCGGTGGTGACCAGCGCATCGTCGAAGCGCAGTGCCGGCGGGGAAGGGGTGCCGCTGTTGTAGGGGTCTGCCATGGTCGCGTCCGTGTCGTAGAGTCGAGCTTGCTCGACTCTACAGTGCAATCACCCGTTGCGGCATGGTGCCGTCACCCCGCCGGCGCGACAATATCTCCATGACCGACCGTATCCCCCTGTTGCTGCTGCCCGGCCTGCTCAACGATGCCGAGCTGTGGCGCGCGCAGATGGCCGACCTGGCCGACATCGCTGACTGCACGGTAGGCGACCAGACCCGTGGCGAGACCCTCCAAGCGGTCGCCGAGGACGTGCTCGCACAGGCACCGGAGCGCTTTGCGCTGGCTGGTTTCTCACTGGGCGGCTTCGTTGCCCAGCAGATCCTGCGCATTGCGCCGGAGCGCGTGCTGCAGCTGGCGCTGATCGATACCTCGATCCACGCCGATTCACCGGAACGTGCCGAACAACGCCGCAGCCAGCGCGCCAGCGTGCGCCTGCCGGGCAGGTTCCACGGCTTCGGCGATGCGCTGATGCGCAGCTACATCGACGCCTCGCGGCTGGACGACTATGTGCTGGTGCAGCGCGTGCGCGACATGACCGCCCGCCTGGGGGCGGAGGTATTCCTGCGCCAGAGTGCGCTGGAGCGGCGCGACGGCCATGATCTGCTGGCCGGTTACCAAGATCCGCTGTTGATCGTCTGCGGGGCCAACGACCGCATCACGCCGCTGGCAGTGAGCGAGGAAATGCACGACCTGGTGCCGCACTCGCAGCTGGTGGTGGTGCCCGATTGCGGGCACCTGGCCCCGATGGAAAAGCCGGACGAGGTCAGTGCGGCGATGCGTGGGTGGTTGTTGCAGGCCTGATGGATCCGCCGGGCATGGCCCGGCGCTACCCATGCGTATCCGGTAGCGCCGGGCCATGCCCGGCGGCCGCTCTTCAATCCCAGGCCGGCGCAATGCCTTCCGGGTTGGCCAGGCGATGGCCGCGGTCGAGCTTGGCGATCTGTGCCATGTCTTCGTCGGTCAGGCGGATCGCTGCCGCTTCCAGGTTGCTGGCCAGGTTGTCGCGCCTGGTCGAGGACGGAATGACCGAGAAGCCCTGCTGCAGCGCCCAGGCCAGCGCGACCTGCGCCGGCGTGGCCTGGTGGCGGCCGGCGATGGCCTGGATCACCGGGTCCTTGATTACCTCACCATAGGCCAGGCTCATGTAGGCGGTGATGTGGATGCCGTTGTCCTGCAGGAATTTCACCAGCAGGCGGTTCTGCAGGTACGGGTGGATCTCGATCTGGTTGGTGGCGATGGCGCCGGCACCCAGGATGCCGATCGCCTTGCGGGTCTGCGCGATGGTGAAGTTGGAGATGCCGATCTCCTTCGTCAGGCCCTGTGCCTTGGCCTCGGCCAGTGCGGTCAGGTACTCCTCCATCGGCACGTCGACCTTGCCGTTCGGCGACGGCCAGTGGATCAGTGCCAGGTCCACATGATCGGTACGCAGCTTTTCCAGACTGGTACGCAGGCTGGCCAGCAGCGCTTCGCGCTTGAACTCGGTGATCCAGATCTTGGTGGTCAGGTAGATCTCATCGCGCGGCACGCCGGAATCGGCGATGGCCTGACCGACTTCGGCTTCGTTGCCGTAGATCTGCGCGGTATCGATGGCGCGGTAGCCGACCTCCAGCGCGTTGCGCACGGAATCGATCACGGTCTGGTCCTTGAGGCGGAAAGTGCCAAGACCGAAGGCGGGGACTGTCATGAGGGGCTCCAGCAGTGGGGGAGGGAGACGGGAATATCCACGAAAGGGTAGGCCAGCGGCCGTGTGCATGCCGGCAACGGTGCATTGCACTGCCGTGTACGACCACAGGCCGTAATGAGTGCGGAACGTTGGTCCGCACTGTTCATGCCGCCACCCATGTAGCGTTGGACGCTGCCGGCCAGCGGCCGGCACTACCCCAGTCCGCGCTCCACGGTGGTGCCGGCCGCTGGCCGGCAACCGGATCCCTCAGGCCGCGCGCGCCAACGCGTCCTTCGCTGTCGCCGTGGCCGACAGATCGAACACATCGACCGCATCGATCAACCGGTTCGCCTGCTGTTCCAGGCTGCGCGCCGCGGCGCTGGCTTCTTCCACCAGCGCGGCGTTCTGCTGGGTGGTGCCGTCCATCTGGATCACCGTCTGGCTGACCTGTTCGATGCCCGCGCTCTGTTCCTGCGAGGCTGCAGAGATCTCGGCCATGATGTCGGTCACGCGCTGCACCGAGGCGACGATCTCGGCCATGGTGTCGCCGGCCTCGCGCACGCGCTGCGCACCGTCACCGACCTGTTCCACCGACGCCTCGATCAGCGACTTGATCTCCTTTGCCGCCGCCGCAGAGCGCTGTGCCAGCGTGCGCACTTCGCTGGCAACCACCGCGAATCCGCGGCCCTGCTCACCGGCGCGTGCCGCTTCCACCGCGGCGTTCAGCGCCAGGATGTTGGTCTGGAACGCGATGCCATCGATCACGCTGATGATCTCGGCGATCTGCCGTGACGAGGTTTCGATCGCGCCCATCGTCGCCACCACCTGCCCGACCACGCTGCCGCCCTGCGAGGCGACCGCGTGCGCGCCGATCGCGAGCTGGTTGGCCTGGCGCGCGTGTTCGGCGTTCTGGCGCACGGTGGAGGTCAGCTCTTCCATGGATGCCGCGGTCTCTTCCAGATTGGCGGCCTGCTGCTCGGTACGGCGCGACAGGTCATTGTTGCCGGCGGCGATCTCCGCGGCGGCGGTGTGGATGTTGCCGGAGGCGTGCTTGATGTCGGTGACGATGGTCGCCAGCTGCGTGGCGGTGGTATTGGCATCGCCGGCGATACGCGCGAACACACCCTGGAAATCACCGTGCATGCGTGCACCGAGGCGGCCATCGGCGATCGCGCGCAGCATCGTTGAGACTTCGCCTAGGTTCAGTTCTGTGGTCTGCATCAGGCGGTTCAGGCCATCGACCATCGCGCGGAAGTCATGCTCGAAGCGCGCGCTGTCGCCGCGTTGGCCGAAGTCACCGGCGGCCGCCGCTTCGGCCAGGCGGCGGATTTCGCCGTTGATCGCACCGAGGTTGTGCTTGACCGCATCCAGCGCTTCGGTGATCACGGCCTTCTCGCCGGGCAGGCGTTCCATGTCCTGGCTGAGGTCGCCGACGGCGTAGCGGCCCATGATCGAGATCGCGCGCATCTTCACCCGGATGTGCGCGTCGACCAGCGTGTTGCAGTCGGCCACCATGGTGCCGAACGCGCCGGGGAAGGCAGCGGCGTCCATGCGATGGCTGATGGTGCCGGCCTCGTGCGCCTGGGCCATCGCGGCCTGTGCATCCAGCACGCCGCGCAGCGTGGACTGCAACGCCTGCATCGCCTGGGCGAGGCGTCCGATCTCGTCGCGGCTGCGCACCTGCACCACGTGCTGCAGGTCGCCGGCAGCCACTGCGCGTGCAGCGGCTTCCACCGCCAGTACCGGCTGCACCACCGCGCGCCGCAGCCACCAGGCCAGGCCGATCAGCAACAGCACGGCGGCCAGCACCGTCAGTGACGCGCACAGCAGCAGGGTCTGCCGCGCCTGCTGCGAACGCGCCGCCAGCGCCGCTTCGGCCACCTGCGTGGCATGCGTGCTCAATGCATCCAGTGCGGTCGCCACCGCGCGATCCTTGCCGCGCACGAGGGTGTCGCCGGCGGCGGGATCGTAGCCGGCCGCGGCAAATGCCTGCAGCGCCGCGCGATAGTCCTGCTGCAGCTGCGCGTGCAGGCCGATGAACGCCTGCGCCAGTTCACGCGTGCGCGCGTCCGGGCTGGTCACCAGGCCCTTGGCCAGCCGTTCGACCAGGCGGCCTTCGTTGTCGAAGGCGTCCAGATGGCGCTGACGCAACGCGTCGTCGTGACCACGCAGCAGCACGTTCTTCCATTCCTGCACCTGGCCTCGGAACTCACGCTGCAGGCGTTCGGCGTCGCGGCTGTGCGCGACTTCGGGTGGAACCTCGGTGGACAACTTGAACCAGGCGGAGGCCAGGCCAGCCAGCGCGCACAGCAGGACCACGGCCAAGCCAACAGAGACCGCGCCGAGCAGCTTGGACTGCAGGCGCGGAGCACGGACAGACGCATTCATCGGGAAGCACTCTCGGGAAGGGGCAATGCGGTATCGACCCGCCCAGCCTCCGCTGAAGTGCGACGAACATCACATTAGCGTTTCGTTTAGTGATGTGAAGAAAGTGTTTCATAGGACAAATGTGTCCATATGGAACGAATACGGACCCTGGACAGGAGATATAAATGTAACTAATGTAGTTACATGAAATCCGCGAACCTGCTCTCTGATGCCCTGCACGTGATGGCGCACCTGGTCGGCCAGGACGGCCCGCGCACCTCCGAGCAGCTGGCGTCCTGCCTGCCGACCCATCCGGTGGTGATCCGCCGCCTGCTGGCGCAGCTGCACAGGGCGGGCCTGGTTCACAGCGCCCGTGGTCATGGCGGTGGCAGCCAGTTGGCGCGCGATGCCGCAGCCATCACCCTGCATGACGTCTACCTGGCGGTGGGCGCACCGTCGCTGGTACAGGTCGGTACCCGTGATTCCGGCGGTGGCTGCCCGATCCAGCAGCTGGTCAACAGCGCTTTGCTGGAGGGTGCACGCGAAGCACAGCGCCTGCTCGAACAGCGCCTGCGGGCGACCACGCTGGACAAGCTCGGCGCCGACTTCGCCCGCCATCTCGCCCATCACCGTTCCCTGGAAGGTCACCATGAATTCTGATGTGCTCATCGTCGGCGGCAGCTATGCCGGCATTGCCGCCGGCCTGATCCTGGCCCGTGCCCGCCGCCCGGTCACCGTCATCGACGCCGGTTCACCACGCAACCGCTTCGCCAGCCATTCGCACGGGGTGCTGGGGCTGGATGGCATCAGCGGCGCCGAGCTGCTGAAGACCGCGCGCCAGCAGCTGCTGGATTACCCCAGCGTGCGCTGGGTGCATGCCGAGGCCGTGCAGGCCACCGCCGGCGCAGTGGGTGTGGAAGTGCGCACGGCCGATGGCCAGGTGCTGGCCGCGCGCAAGCTGCTGCTGGCCAGCGGTATCGCCGACCAGCTGCCGGAGCTGCCCGGACTGGCCGAGCGCTGGGGCAGCACCGTGCTGCACTGCCCCTATTGCCACGGTTACGAAGTGGGCGGTGGCGCCATCGGGCTGCTTGGCGGGCATCCGATGTCCGCCAGCAAGGCGCCGCTGTTTGCCGACTGGGGCAATGTCACCTTCTTCAGCCAGGGCCTGCCGATCACCGATGAGGAACGGGCTGCCATGCAGCAGCGTGGCGTGCGGATCGAGACGTCGCCGGTGCTGGGCGTGCAGGGCGACCAGCCGACCTGGCTGGAAGTGGAGCTGGCCGATGGCCGCCGCATCGCCCAGCGTGCGCTGTTCGTGCCGGCCACCCAGGTGATGGCCACGCCGCTGGTGCAGCAGCTGGGTTGCACATTGGCCGAGAGCCCGCTGGGCGAGTTGATCGAGGTCGACATGATGAAGCAGACCTCGGTGCCGAACGTGTATGCCGCAGGCGATGCGACCACGGTCGGCAACATCACCCTGGCCATGGCCGAAGGCGTGCGCGCGGGCATCGGCGTGCACCACGCGCTGGTGGCTGAAGACAGCAGCGCGCGCTGAACGTTGCACAGGTAGAGGCCGACCCTGGTCGGCGCCGTTCCCTCCACGCATGGCGTGGATCTACTGCCATTGGGTGCGGTGGGTGCCGGCCTTGGCCGGCACCGCTCCATTACCCCTTCACGCACAACACCTGGTGCAGGGTGTGCACCACGTCGACCAGGTCCAGCTGCGCGGCCATCACATCGTCGATCGACTTATACGCGGCCGGTGACTCGTCCAGTACGCCGCTGTCCTTGCGGCATTCCACGTGCGCGGTGGCCTCGCGGTGCTGGGCCAGCGTGATCTGCTGGCGCGCGGCGCCACGGCTCATCACCCGGCCGGCACCGTGGCTGCAGCTGTGGAAGCTGTCCGCGTTGCCCTTGCCACGCACGATGTAGCTGCGCGTGCCCATGCTGCCGGGAATGATGCCCAGCTCACCTTCGCGGGCACTGACGGCTCCCTTCCGGGTCACCAGCAGCTCCTGCCCGTGGTGCGTTTCCTTCTGCACGTAGTTGTGGTGGCAGTTCACCGCCATCGCCGCCAGCTGGAACTTCGGCAGCCGGTGGCGCATCTCGGCCAGCACGCGCGACATCATCGCCTCGCGGTTCTGCCGGGCGTAGTCCTGTGCCCACGACACGGCTTCGACGTAGTCATCGAACAGCGGCTCGCCTTCCATGAAGAAGGCCAGGTCCTTGTCCGGCAGGTGGAAGCCGAGCACGCGCCGGGCCAGTTCCTCGCGCGCCTTCTCGATGAAGTAGGTACCGATCAGGTTGCCGGTACCGCGCGACCCGCTGTGCAGCATCACCCACACCGTGTCGGTCTCGTCCAGGCACAGTTCGATGAAGTGGTTGCCACCACCCAGTGTCCCGAGCTGGCGGTCGAGCTTGTCGGTGCGGATCCTGCGGTGCCTGTCCTTGATCTTCTCCAGGCCGGCGGCCAGCCCGGACTGCACCAGGCGGGTATGGATGCTGTCGGGCATGCGCTGATGCTCGCCGCCGCGCCCGTTGCCGACCGGGATGCTGCGCTCGATGCTGTTGCGCAGCTGCCGCAGGTCATCGGGCAGGTCGTTGGCGCGCAGCGTGGTGCGCACGGCCGCCATGCCGCAGCCGATGTCGACGCCGACTGCGGCCGGGATGATCGCACCGCGGGTCGGGATCACCGAGCCGACGGTCGCGCCCTTGCCCAGGTGCACGTCCGGCATCACCGCCACCCACGGCCCGACGAACGGGATCGCGGCGATGTTGCGCAGCTGCTCATGCGCCTGCGCTTCCAGTGGCACGCCGTTGACCCAGCCCTTGATCGGCGTGCTGCCCTCGGCATGCAGCCATTGATAATTGTGTTGAGTGTCCATGTCTCCGTGTATGTCCTTGATGGGCCGGCGGCGCGTCCCTGCGCCGCCGCGACCCCCTACCTGATCGTCACCAGCTGCTTCAGCACGCCATCCAGGCCGCCGAACACGGTGAGCGTGTCGATCTTCTCGGTGACCTTCTCCAGCGCCTCCAGCTCCTTCAGGCGCATCAGCACCGGGTTGTCCTCGATCAGCTTTGCGGTGTTGAGCTGCGAACGCGTGGCGTTGGCCTCCTCGCGGCGACGGATCACGCTGGCCTGGGCCTGCTTCTCGGCCAGCACCACGCCGTTGAGGATCTCCTTCATCTCGCCCGGCAGGATCACGTCCTTGATGCCGACGCCGAGCAAGCGCACGCCGTGGCCCTCGATCGCCGCCTGCACATGGGCGGCGATCTCACCGTCCAGTGCTGCCTTGTCGCCCAGCAGCTCGTCCAGGCTGCGCGCGGCAATCGCCTGGCGCAGGCCGAACTGCAGCTGCCGATAGATGAATTCATCGGCATTGCTGAGCGTGCGGTGTGCACGCACCGGGTCGACCACCTGCACGGTCGCGGCCAGGTTCACGCGCAGGGTCACCTTGTCGCGGCTGAGCAGCTCCTGGCCGGATACGTCCAGCGACCGCGCACGCAGCTCCACACGCTCCACCGACACGTTGCCGTTGAAGTTCCAGAACGCGTGCAGGCCGGCGTCCAGCGTCTGCCGCAGCGTGCCATCGATGAACAGGAGGCCCACCGACTCGCTCGGCACGCTGCTGATCACCGCCACACGCGGCAGCACGCCCAGCTGGCCCAGGCGCTGCTGCACGTCCGCCGGAATGCGCGGCTCGTCACCCAGCGCCATCACGCGCACCTGGGTGTCGACCGAACCGCGCCAGTACAGGCGACGGCTGCCCGGCGGCAGCACTTCATCGATGCGGCCATTGCGCAGCAACAGGCCAACTTCGCTGGCGCCGACGTTGGCCAGCACGAAGTGCGTCTCCAACCGCGCGCCCAGTGCCTCGATCAGGCTGTCCTGGTCGCTGCCGGTGTAGGCCGCGCCCTTCGATGCGGTGTGGATGTCTACCTGCGGGCGGCCGCCGAACAGCGACAGGCGGTGCACGCCCGGCAGCAGGATCTGCTGGAAACGACGGTTGCGATACACCAGGCCGCGCTCGCCGTCGCCGATCACGACCTTGATGGTCCAGAACATGGGAGTCTCTCCTTGTATGGCTCTGGTGGTTCGACCCGTTGCGGATGAATCGCCAAGACCCGGGTCGATCAGGTCGTGGCGAGGCCGCCTGCACACCACGTGCAGGCAGCGGAAGAGGGCGGCCATCGGCGGACGGTCCGCGCGCGGAGCCTTCGGTGCACCGGCAGTGCTGCCATCGTCGTTCCCGGCAGGCAGCACCGGGGCGGAACGTGGCTGGCAGTGACGGCGGGCCGAGGCCCGGCGTGCGGTCCGTTGCCTTCCAGGCCCCGCCCGAAGGCGATGGCGGTGGACGGCGACGATGGCCGCTGGGGCTTGCGCCCCGGGTGTTGCTTCAAGTCATGACGTGACAGGTCATGTGGTTGGAGTGGGAATCGAACCCACGACAGACGGAATCAGGATCCGTTGCTCTACCCGACTGAGCTATCCAGTGGTGAACCGCGCGGAATCGAACCGCGTACCGGCGAACCGGCGCCTGCCTCCAGCAGGCGATCCAGGCGATGGCTTGTCCGCGACCGCCGGCATACGCCACGGCAACGCCGCGCGCACCAGCCCGTGGTGGAAACGGGACCGTTGGAGAATCGAGGGTGCAGGCCACCGACATTATCGGCGAGCGATAATGTTTGGGTGCGATGCAGATAATGTCCAGGCGTTGCCATGCACGCGGAGAAAATCCTCCGGCGCGGCAGAAAAACCTGGATCAGTGAGCGGCGGGTCGCCGCGCGGGGTGCAGTTCTGGCATCGCGGGTCCTTGTGCCGACGCAAACGAAAACGCCCCCGGGACTTGCGTTCCGAGGGCGTCGTCAGGCCTCGGAGATCGGGGTGGCCGATCTCCGCAGGGCGGGTATCAGGCCGTTGTCAGCTGGTCTTCCTTGCCGAACGCGCGCGCCGGCCGGTCCATGCGCAGGCATGGCAGCAGTTTGGCGATGGCGAAGGAATGCGCGTTCAAGGGAAGTTTCCAGTGGGTGTTGAAACGAGGTGCGCACGATAAACCACGATTTAGTCGCGCGCAACCATTTTGTTGAATTATTTTCTTCGATGTACGTGTCATGCCGGCCAGCGGCCGGCACTACCGGGTCTCATGATTCGGCGCTGGCGGCATCCAGCTGCGCGACATCCTGCACGCTCAGCGATACGTTGGCTGCGGCCAGCAGGTCGTGCAGCTGTTCGACGCTGGTGGCGCTGACGATCGGCGCGGTGATCGACGGCCGCGCGATCTGCCAGGCCAGTGCGATCTGCGCAGCGCTGGCGCTGTGCTTGCTGGCTACGTCATCCAGCGCCTGCAGGATGCGCAGGCCGCGCGGGTTCAGATAGCGCTTCACCACCGTCTCGCCACGTGCCGGGCTCTTGGCTGCATCGGCCGGCGTGCGGTACTTGCCGCTGAGGAAGCCACTGGCCAGCGCGTAGTAGCCGATCACACCGATCTGCTCGCGCTGCACCAGCGGTTCCAGCTCCCTTTCGTAGCCGGCGCGGTCGTACAGGTTGTACTCCGGCTGCAGGGTTTCGTAACGCGGCAACTTGTAGTCGGTGGACACCTTCAGCGCATCGGCCAGGCGCGTGGCGCTGTAGTTGGAAGCACCGATCGCACGCACCTTGCCGGCCTCGATCAGGCGGCCGAACGCAGCCAGCGTGGCTTCCAGCGGCGTCGACTCGTCATCCTCGTGGGCCTGGTAAAGATCGATCACGTCGGTCTGCAGCCGGCGCAGCGAATCCTCGACCGCCGCATTGATGTTGTCCGGGGTCAGGCCAGGGCGTTCGGCCCACTTGGCCACCTTGGTTGCCAGCACCACCTTGTCGCGCTTGCCGCTGCGGGCAAGCCACTTGCCGATCAGCGTCTCCGATTCGCCGCCGACATTGCCCGGCACCCAGGCCGAGTACACATCGGCGGTGTCGACCAGGTTGAAGCCGGCATCGACGAAGGCATCGAGCAGGGCGAAGCTGGCCTTCTCATCGGCGCTCCAGCCGAACACGTTGCCACCGAAGGCGAGCGGACGTACATGAAGGCCGGAACGGCCCAGTTCGCGGGTTGCCGTCATGGGCACGGACTCCTTGGGGGAAGTGTTCCAGAATAGAACGCGATGTGTGACCGTGCTGCGGCGACGACCACAAAACAGTGTTCCGCGACGCGCACGCCGCTAACGTTTTGTGAACACCTGGGACGCTGCGACTGCTAGTCTCGCCGCATCTTCCGCTGGAGTCGCCCCGATGATGCCTGCTTCGTCCCTGCGTGGTTGCCGCCTGCTGCTTGCTTCGGCCCTGCTTGCTGCTGTTCCCGCGTTCGCCGCACCGGCCACGGTGGCACCGGCGAAGATCGAGGTCTTGCCGGCCATCGACGCGGCGGTAAAGGCGCCCACCCGCGATGCCAACAACGTCAAGCGCGATGGCTTCCGCCATCCGGCGCAGACGCTGTCGTTCTTCAAGGTGGCACCGGAAAAGACCGTCATCGAGATCACCCCCGGCAACGGCTGGTATTCGGAAATCCTGGCGCCGCTGCTGCATGACAAGGGCCATTACGTCGCTGCGGTGGTCGATCCGATGGCGGTGCCCGAAGGCCGTGGCCGTGACTACCAGCAGCGCAGCCGCGACAGCCTGGAAAAGAAGTACGCCGGCGCGCCGGCACAGTTCGGCAAGACCGCCGTGGTGGCCTACGATCCGGCCAAGCCGGTGTTCGGCCCGGCCAATTCAGCCGACGTGGTGCTGACCTTCCGCAACGTGCACAACTGGCGCAAGGCCGGCCAGGCGCAGGGCATGTTCCAGGGCTTCTTCAACGTGCTCAAGCCGGGTGGCGTGCTGGGCGTGGTCGAGCATCGCGCCAAGACCGACGTGGCCGACGACGATGACACCGGCTATGTCGGCCAGCAGCAGGTGATCGCGATGGCCGAGGCCGCCGGTTTCAAGCTGGACGCGCGCAGCGAGGTCAACGCCAACCCGCGCGACACCAAGGACCACCCCAATGGCGTGTGGACGCTGCCTCCGACCAACCAGCACGACAAGGCCGATGATGCGAAGTACCAGGCGATCGGCGAAAGCGACCGCATGACCCTGCGTTTCATCAAGCCGTAAGCCGGCACGCCGTAGCGCCAGCGCGGAGTGCCCCGTAGAGCCGAGCCGATGCTCGGCTCATTGCGCGCAGCGCGACGGAGCACAACAGCAGCCGAGCGTGGGCAATGCCGGCCGTCCTGACCGGCACCCTTCGGACCGTCGCACGCGACGTTGGCAGCGGCTCCTGCCGCTGCCTCCGGTTCTACAGTTGCCTGGGCGCGAGGCGTGGGACAATGCCCCACCCGCCGCCCGCCGTGCCTGCAATGCTGATCGCCTTCAACAAGCCCTTCAACGTGCTCTGCCAGTTCACCGACCGCAGCGTGCCGCCGCGGCCGACCCTGGCCGGATTCGGCCTGCCGCCGCGCGTGTATGCCGCCGGCCGCCTGGACCATGACAGCGAGGGCCTGCTGCTGCTGACCGACAACGGCACGCTGGCGCACAAGCTCACCGACCCCAGGCACAAGGCCGACAAGACCTACTGGGTGCAGGTGGAAGGCACGCCCAGTGACGAGCAGCTGCAACAGCTGCGCGATGGCGTTGTGCTCAACGATGGGCCGACCCTGCCGGCGAAGATCGAGCGCCTCGACCCGGCGCCGACGCTGTGGACGCGCGATCCGCCGGTACGCTTCCGCAAGACCGTGCCGGACAGCTGGTTGGCGATCACGATCCGCGAAGGCCGCAACCGCCAGGTGCGGCGGATGACAGCGGCAGTGAACCTGCCGACGTTGCGGCTGGTGCGGGTGTCGATGGGACCGTACCGGCTGGAGGACCTGCAGCCCGGACAGTGGCGGCAGATCGGTTGAAACAGAAAGGGCCGGAGGCCTCGCGGCATCCGGCCCTCATGGAGTGCCTTGGGGTCAGAGCCCTTCCTGTGGAAGGGATCCGACCCCGGCAGGCTCAGGCGTCGCTGCCGATATCGCTGTGCTCGTCCACGACGGTGTCGTTGCGGCGGTCACGCGCGCTGATGCGCTGCGCCTGCCCATTCACCACGTGGCCATTGGCAGCCTTCTTCTTCTGCTGCTTGCGGTACAGCGCATAGCCGAGCAGGCCGACACCCACCGCAGCAGCGGCCACGGCCACTGCGGGATTGCGGCGCACGAACTTGGTGGCGACCTTGCCGCCGGTCTTCACTGCGCCGAGGGCGGCGCCGGTCTTGATCCAATCCGCGTTGCGCAGGCTGCCACCGGCGCTCTTCAGGCCATCGCCGGCGGTGTGGGCCAGCTCCAGGGCGCGCTCCAGAGCGCGGTCGGTGATTACGGTCAGCTTGCTCATGCGGGGGTCCTTTGCCTCGGGTCGAAGTCCAGTGTCGCGCGTTGCCCGTAAACGGTATGTCAGTCGGGGACGCACGTGGTGTGACTCTACCGCAGCCATTCAGGATCAGGCAGGGTCCCAAACCGGTAGCCGGCCGCTGGCCGGCAGTCCCGGAGCACCTTGTGGAATGCATTGCCGGCCAGCGGCCGGCACTACCCGTCAGGTTCCACGCGGCTTGGCGCGGTGCGTGGCTGTCGCGGTCCACGGATCGTCCGGCCACGGATGGCGCGGGTAGCGCCCCTTCATTTCCTTTTTCACTTCGGCGTAGGTGCTTTCCCAGAAGTTGCGCAGGTCCTGGGTGACCTGCAGCGGGCGGCCGCCGGGGGAGAGCAGGTGCAGGGTCAGCGGCACGCGGCCATCGGCGATGCGCGGCGTGTCGGCCAGGCCGAACAGTTCCTGCAGCTTCACCGCCAGTACTGGCGGCAGCGGGTCACCACTCTCGCTGTCCAGCGCATAGGTGATCGGCCGCTCCAGTCCGGACGGCACCGTGATGCGGGTCGGCGCATGACGCTCGACCAGCTGCCGCTGCGACCACTCCAGCGGCGACTTCAGTGCCTCACCGAAGCTGGATTCGTCCAGCGCATCCAGACGGCTCTTGCCGGCAAACGCGGGTTGCAGCCACTGCGCACGGTTGGCCAGCAGCGCCGCGTCGCTGCAGTCGGGCAGGTCCAGCTCCGGCATCCAGCGCCGTAGTGACTCGACGCGCGCCTGCCACTGGCGCAGGCCCTCGGTCCACGGCAGCGCCTGCAGACCGAGTTCAGCCACCGCGTCGGTCAGTGCCTGCGCGGCGTGCTGCGGATCGACCCGGCCGGCCGAGCGGCTGTCCAGCACGATGCGGTCGAAACGGGTCTCGCGCAGCGCCACCAGGGCGCGTCGTTCGCTGTCCCAGCGCACCACGTCTTCAGTGACGAAGCGCTCCGGCCACGCCTTGCGCAGCCGATCCTCGTCCACCGGTGCGGCGCGCAGCAGCAGTGCATCGCGCGCCTCGAAGCGCAGTTCGCTGGCCACCAGCCACGGCTCACCGCGCAGGTCGCTCAGCTCGTGCAGGCGCGCGCTGCGGCCATTGGCCAGCAGGTAGCGCAGAGGATCGCTGGGATGCTGGAAGCCAATCCGGTCAGGGAAGGCATGAGCGAGCAGGTCGCCCAGCTCATGGGCCTCGATGCTGGCCGGCGGCGTGGCTTCGCAGCGCAGGCGGCGACGCCACTGCTTGGCGGCGGCATCGATCGCGGCCAGCCCGCTGCGGTTGGCATCGCCCGGTGTGCGGCCATTGCGGAACGCGGCCAGTGCGCGCCAGCGGGCCGCCAGCGCGTCGCCGCCCTGGCGCAACGGGTCGCGCGCCTCCAGCAGCGCGGCCAGATCGGCGGCCAGCGCCTGGGCGCGGGCATCGGGCGCTGCCAGCAGCATCGCCGCCATCCGTGGATGCGTGCCCAGCGCCAGCACACGTCGGCCCAGTTCGGTGATCGCGCCACTGCTGGACAAGGCGCCGAGCCGTTGCAGCAGTTCGCGCGCCGCGCCCATCGGACCCGCCGGGGGCGGATCGAGGAAGCGCAGATCGCTGCTGCCCCAGGCCGCCAGCTCCAGTGCCAGTCCGGCCAGTTCCACCTGGTCGATCTCGGCGCGGCGCTGCGGTTCCAGCCGCTGCGACTGGGGCCACAGCCGCCAGGCCACGCCCTCGGCGACGCGGCCGGCGCGGCCCGCGCGCTGGTCGGCCGATGCCTGCGCGATGGCCACCACGTCCAGCCGGGTGAAACCACTGTTGGGGTCGTAGCGCGGTTCGCGTGCCTGGCCGCTGTCGATCACCACGCGCACGCCGGGCAACGTCACCGACGACTCGGCGACGTTGGTCGCCAGCACCACGCGACGGCGGCCATCGCTGGCCGCCTGCAGTACGCGCGCCTGCTGTTCCACCGGCAGTTCACCGTGCAGGGCCAGGACCTCGACATCGCCATTGAGCGATTCCTGCAGGCCCGCCTGCACCCGTGCGATCTCGCGCTGGCCGGGCAGGAACACCAGCAGGTCACCGGGGTGCTCGGCCAGGGCCTGCTGCACAGCGCGCCGCACCTGCAGCTCGAGTGCTTCATCGCGGCGCGCCGGGAAGTGGCTGATCGCCACCGGATAACTGCGGCCTTCGCTGCTCAACCGCGGTGCATCGAGGAAGCGCGCCAGCCGCTCCCCGTCCAACGTGGCCGACATCACCACCAGGCGCAGGTCGTCACGCAGCTGCGCCTGCACGTCCAGCGCCAGCGCCAGCCCGAGGTCGCCACTGAGGTGGCGTTCGTGGAACTCGTCGAACAGGATTGCCCCGACCTCTTCCAGCATCGGGTCGTCCTGCAGCATGCGGGTCAGGATGCCTTCGGTGACGACTTCGATGCGCGTGCGTGACGAGATCCTGTTCTCGAAGCGGATGCGGTAGCCGACCGTGCCGCCGACGTCCTCGCCGAGTTGTCGCGCCATGAACAGCGCCGCGCTGCGTGCGGCGACCCGGCGCGGTTCCAGCAGGATGATCTTGCGGCCCTGCAGCCACGGTGCGTCGAGCAGGGCCAGTGGCACCTGGGTGGTCTTGCCGGCACCGGGCGGGGCCTCCAGCACCAGTCGCGACTGTGCGGCCAGGTGCTGCTGGATCTGCGGCAGCAGCGGGGAAATCGGGAAGAGCGGGGCGGTCATGTGCAAAGGATAAGGGGCCACGGCGGGCCCAGGTACAATGCGCGGGCACTTTTCCCCCACGATGACCATGCACCTGATCGATATCGGCGCCAACCTGACCCACGACTCCTTCGACCGCGACCGCGACGCCGTGCTGGACCGCGCGCGCCAGGCCGGCGTGGTGCAGATGGTCATCACCGGCGCCAGCCGCGAGCACTCGCCGTTGGCGGTGCAGCTGGCCCAGCAGCATCCGGGCTTCCTGTACGCCACCGCCGGCGTGCACCCGCATCACGCGGTGGAGTACACCGAGGAATGCGATGCCGAGATGCGCGCGCTGCATGCCCACCCGGAAGTGGTGGCGGTGGGTGAGTGCGGGTTGGACTACTTCCGTGATTTCTCGCCGCGCCCGGCCCAGCACCGCGCGTTCGAGCGCCAGCTGCAGCTGGCGGCAGACAACGGCAAGCCACTGTTCCTGCACCAGCGCGACGCGCACGCCGATTTCATGGCGCAGATGAAGAATTTCGAAGGTCGCATCGGCCCGGCGGTGGTGCATTGCTTCACCGGCGAACGCGATGAGCTGTTCGATTATCTGGACCAGGATTGGTACATCGGCATCACCGGCTGGCTGTGCGACGAGCGCCGTGGCGCGCACCTGCGCGAACTGGTGAAGAACATCCCGGCCAACCGCCTGATGATCGAGACCGACGCGCCGTACCTGCTGCCGCGCACGCTGAAGCCGATGCCGAAGGACCGGCGCAACGAGCCGATGTTCCTGTCGCACATCGTGGAAGAGCTGGCACGTGACCGTGGCGAGGACGTTGCGGTGACCGCGGCCAATGCCACGGCGGCCGCCCGCGCGTTCTTCCGCCTGCCCGACGCGGGTTGATCCGTGGAGCCGAGCCCATGCTCGGCTTATCGCGCGCAGCGCGAAAGACGCAAAGAGCAGCCGAGCATGGGCTCGGCTCTACAAAGCGCTGTCCGGTAGCGCCGGGCCATGCCCGGCGAGCGAAGCGGCAAGGTCCGTCAGGCCTTCACGGTAACTCGGGAAGCGCGGCTGCCACCCCAGCGCTTCACGCGTGCCACGGCTGTCGATGCGCTTGTTGCTCTCGTAGAAGCGCCGCAGCGTCGGGCTCAGTGCCGGGTCATCCCAGGCCACGGCGGGCGGCAGCGCAAACCCACCCAGCTGCGCAGCGAAGGCCAGCACATCCTGTGGCGGTGCCGGTTCGTCGTCGCTGGGCAGGTACAGGCCCTTGTGCGTCGGTCGCTGCATTGCGGCGATGACGACGGTTGCCAGGTCATCCACGTGCAGTCGGTTGAACACCTGGCCCGGGCGAACCACGTGGCGTGCACGGCCCAGCGCCAACTGCACCAGCGCATTGCGACCCGGCCCGTACAGGCCGGGCAGGCGGAACACCGCCGAGGCGATGCCGCGTTGTCCGGCCAGTGCACGCCACTGGGCTTCCGCGAGCAGGCGCTGCACGCCAGCCGCTTCAGTGGCGTCGGCCGCGCTGCGCTCGTCGATCCAACCGCCGGCGCGGTCGGCATACACCGAGGCCGACGACAGATAGCCGACCCAGCGCAATGCCGGGCTGGCCTGCAGCGCGGGCAGCAGCAGGCGCAGTGCCGGGTCCCCTTCAGCATCCGGTGGCACGCTGCACAGCACGGCATCGGCCTGTGCGATCTCATCGAGCAGGGCAGGCGACGGTGGCGTGTCGGCGTGCAGCTGATGCCGCGGCAGGCCATCGTCCGGCGCGAACGAGGGATCGCGCACCGTGCCGGCCACGCCTACGCCGTGCGCCTGCAGCTGCGCGGCCAGCACGCGTCCGCTCCAGCCCAGCCCGAGAATCAGTACCCGCGCGGGCAACGGGCTGGCCTGCAAGGCGGTACTCACGCGACCCGCAGTGCCTGGTAGGCCTGCAGGCTGCTGTAGGCAACCTGCAGCAGCAGGGCTTCCTGATCAGCCCTGCGCGCACGCACCAGCATGTCGCCAACAATCTGTTCGGCCTCCACCTGCTGGCCGGCCTCCAGATCGCGCAGCATCGAGGCCTTCAACGCCGAGCCGGCCTGGGTCAGCGTGCCGCGCGCAGTGTCCTGCGCTGCCTCCGGAACCGGTTCACCGGCGGCTTCGGCGACGGCCAGGCACTCGTCGTAAAGGCCACGTACGATCGCTTCGCCATCATCGGTGGCGACGATGGTGCCGATATCCGCGCGCAGCAGGCAGGTGGCCGCGGCCAGCGCGGTCAGGAAGGTGTACTTGATCCACTGTTCCTGGCCGATACGTTCGCTGGCAAGGTGATCAAGGTTGGCCTTCGCGCAGACCGCAGCCAAGGCGCGCACGCGCGCGGAGATCGCGCCGCCGTCGCGCTCGCCGAAGGTGAGCTTGGCCGGCTTGCCCAGATGCAGCACCGCGCCATCGGGCGCCTTGGTGGCGCTGATGAAGCACAGGCCGCCGAGCACCGCGTCGCGGCCAAAGCGCATATCCAGTGCGTTGTAGTGGTGCAGGCCGTTGAGGATCGGCAGCACGGTGGTGTTCGCTCCGACTGCCGGGGCGATGGCATCGATCGAACTGTCCAGGTCGTAGGCCTTGCAGCTGAGGATGACCAGATCGAAGGGCTTCTGCGCGGCCAGTGCGGGCAGTGCATCAGCCGTGACGTGCTGAACCGGGAAACGCGCATCACCCAGTGGGCTGCGGATGACCAGGCCATCATGGTCCAGCTGCGCGGCGCGCGCGGGGCGCACGAGGAAGGTCACGTCCACGCCGGCCTGGGCCAGGCGGCCACCGAAGTAACCGCCGGTGCCGCCGGCGCCGAGGATCAGGATGCGCATTGCACGTTCACCGTTTTCTGGGGGGAATCAGAACTGCGATTGTGCCGGAGATTGCTGGCGAAAAAGAGCCGAGCGTAGGCTCGGCTCTACAGGCTGCTGCATCCACGCATGGCGTGGATCTGGTGTTGCCGGCCAGCGGCCGGCACTACCACGCAGGTCTCAGCTGCGCATGCCCACGCCACGGCGCAGCAGCCACAGGGCCAGCGCCGTCAGCACCACCACGAAACCGATCATCAGGCCGTAGGCCACCGGCAGCGGCACATCGCTGCTGCCCAGCAGGCCATAGCGGAACGCATTGACCATGTAGAAGATCGGGTTCGCGTGCGTGGCCGCTTCGGCCCAGCCTGGCAGCAGCTTCACCGAATAGAACACGCCACCCAGGTAGGTCAGCGGGGTCAGGATGAAGGTCGGCACGATCGCCACGTCGTCGAATTTCTTCGCGTACACCGCATTGATGAAGCCGGCCAGCGAGAAGATCGTTGCGCCCAGCAGCACCGTGGTCAGCGTCACCAGCGGGTGCGGGATGCGCACCGGGGTGAAGAACATGGCGATGATCAGCACGATCACGCCCACCATCAGGCCGCGCAGCACGGCGCCGGCCACGTAGCCCCACAGGATCACCCAGTTCGGCATCGGGCTGACCAGCAGCTCTTCGACGTGGCGGCCGAACTTGGCGCCGAAGAACGAGGAACTGATGTTGCCGTAGCTGTTCTGGATCACGCTCATCATCACCAGGCCCGGTACGATGAACTGCATGTAGGTGTAGCCACCCATGTCACCCACGCGCGACCCGATGAGGTTGCCGAAGATCAGGAAGTACAGGGTCATGGTGATCGCCGGCGGCACCAGGGTCTGGCCCCAGATGCGCATGATGCGGGCGACTTCTCGGCGCACGATGGTCATCAGCGCGATGCGGTTGCGCTGGCCGTCGGTCAGCTCGGTGGTGCTCATGCAGGCTTCTCCATGTTGCCGGTGAGGCGCACGAACAGCTCCTCCAGGCGGTTGCTCTTGGTACGCATCGAACGCACGCGGATACCCGCCTCGTTCAGCGTGGCGAACACGCGGTTGAGGTCCATCGCGCGTGGCATGTCGATGTCCAGCGTGTGCGGATCCGGCGCGGTCAGCGTCGCGCCCTCGATCACCGGCAGCTGTGCCGGCAGGTCACCGTCGATGTCCAGCAGGAAGCCTTCCACGTCCAGCTTGGCCAGCAGGGTGCGCATCGGCCCCTGCTCGACGATCTGGCCATGGTTGATGATCGCCAGGTGGCGGCACAGGTACTCGGCCTCTTCCAGGTAGTGGGTGGTGAGGATGATCGTGGTGCCGGCACCGTTGATCTCCTTCAGCACGCGCCACATGTCGCGGCGGATCTCGATGTCCACGCCGGCGGTGGGTTCGTCCAGGATCAGCAGCCGCGGGCGGGTCATCATCGCGCGGGCGATCATCAGCCGGCGCTTCATGCCGCCGGACAGCGTGCGGCTCATCACCTGCGCCTTTTCCCACAGGTGTGCGCGCTTCAGCTCTTCCTCGGCGCGCTTTTCGGCTTCCTCGCGCGGCACGCCGTAGAAACCGGCGTAGTTCACCAGGATGTCGAAGGGCTTCTCGAACAGGTTGAAGTTGATTTCCTGCGGCACCAGGCCGATCAGGCGCATGGTGGCGCTGCGGTTGCGCACCAGGTCGCTGCCGAACACTTCCACCTGGCCCTCGCTGAGGTTGACCAGGGAGCTGATGATGCCGATCAGGGTCGACTTGCCGGCCCCGTTGGGGCCGAGCAGGGCGAAGAAGTCGCCCGGGGCCACTTCCAGGGAAACGCCCTTCAGGGCCTGGGTGCCGTTGTCATAGGTCTTGCGCAGGTCGCGCACGCGCAGGGCGGGCGCCGTATCGTTCTGGGATGCCAAGCTCGAAGCCTTCGCGCCCATGGGCTGGCGCTGGAGAGGGGCGGGGAGGGGCTATTATAGAAGACCCCGAGGGCTTGCCCCGGCTACACACTGTCCCGAAAAGTCGTGCCTGTTCAATTCCCCCTCAAGCTGGTCGGCTGCCGCATGCTGGCCCCGACCGTCGGCCATTACCAGTTCGTGCGTGACGATGGGCAGCCGCTGGATTTCCAGCCCGGCCAGTTCATCCAGGTCCATTTCAGCTACGCCGACGGCACCGAAACCAAGCGCAGCTACTCGCTGGCGACCATCCACGACCATGCGCTGGGCCCGGGCGAGGCGGTGGACATCGCGGTCAGTTTCGTGCCCGGTGGCGCCGCCACGGCCCTGTTCGAGGCATTGGAGCAGGGCAGCCAGATCAGTGCGTCCGGCCCCTATGGCCGGTTCTGCCTGAATCCCGGTGACCACAACGCCCGTTACCTGCTGATCGCCACCGGTACCGGCGTTACCCCGTACCGCTCGATGCTGCCGCTGCTGGAGAAGGCCATGGCCGAACGCGGCGTGCAGATCGTGCTGCTGCAGGGCGCGCGCAGCCCGGGCGAGCTGCTGTACAGCGAAGATTTCTACAGCTTCGCCGAAAAACACGCGAACTTCCGCTATGTTCCGTGCCTGTCGCGTGAACTCCCGGCTGATCCGCACCCGGACGTACAGCACGGCTACGTGCAGCAGGCGCTGGCCGGCTTCACGCCGGACCCGGCCACCGACATCGCCTACCTGTGCGGCAACCCGGACATGGTCGATGCCTGCGCCGAGCTGCTGAAGGCCGCCGGCCTGGGCAACCCGCAGATCCGCCGCGAGAAGTACGTCAGCAGCAAGTAAGTCAGGGTAGTGCCGGCCGCTGGCCGGCAACTCCAAGAACCGGAGGCGGTGCCACGCCGCCCCCGGTCGCCTGCCTCAGTACGCGACCCAGGCATCGCGCCAGGCGAAACCGGTGCCCGGGCGATAGGCATCGGCGTTGATGTTGCACCACGCGCCTTCCGGGAACGGGCGGCAGGCATACAGCTTGCCGTCGGTGCCCTTGACCACGGTTTCGCCCGGCGTGTAGCTGCCGATACCGGCCGGATACACGAAGTCGTAGTCGTCACCCGGCGGCGGATCGACCGGATCGACCGGGCCCGGCAGGCGGGTATCGATCTGGAACAGGTTGCCCGGCTTCAGGTAGACGCGGTTCTCGGTGGCCGAGGCGACCGGCGTGATCACGCCGTTCCTCATTACGCCCACACGCGCCTGCTGTGCACTGGCGTTGACCTTGCGGGCCAGCGCCAGCGGCCACTGGTTCGCAGCGGTCTGGCCTGCGGCCAGAGTGATCTCCGGACGCTCCAGATCATTGCCCTGGGCGTTGAACACGCGCAGCGTCAGGGTGGTGCCTTCTTCCAATGCACCGCGGGCGGTGACCGGGCCGGCGTCCTGCCACTGCGGCGGCGGTTCAACGCCACCACCGCCTTCGAAGCGCACATCCGCGCAGGTATAGAACGCTTCACCGGAATCCGAGCGCTGCCAGGTGTTGTAGATGATGTGCTGGCCGCTGCGCTTGGGCAGCGGGCAATCCAGCTTGTAGACGTCGCCGGAGACCGGCACGTTGCCCAGCGTGCAGAATTCCTGCAGGTCGGCCCAGCGCAGCGGGCTGCCCGGCTGCCAGCCGTCGCGGGTGACGTAGAACTTCCACTCGCGGGTAGCATGCGGGGCCGGTGCCTTGAACTCGAAGGTGTAGCGCCCGCGCGAATCGGCGCGGATCGGCGAGGTCGGCCAGTCACTGCGGTTCAGATCGAGGCCGCGGTACTTGCTGTTGCCGCCGCTGCACAACTCGCCATCTGGAACCACCGCTTGATGGTTGCCGTTGGCGTTGGCCTGGTTGACACCGGCCCAGTCGTAGAACGGCTGGGCGCCGCCGATGGCCTTGGCGGCGGCGCAGGCCGGGTTGGTCGGATTTTCGGGATTGCCCTGGTAACAGGCATAGACACGGCTGGCGGGTTTGGACAGGGTGCCGTGGGCGAACGCGCTGCCAGAGGTGGCAATGCCTGCGATCACAGACAGCGCGAAGACAGTCCGGTGTGACAGATGCATGGAGATCTCCTGTGGGTGGTGAAACCCCGCGAAGTCTCGGCATCCCGCCCGCCCGCATCCATCGGATTACGTTGAAAAAAGCATCGCGTGGTTGCATATGGGAACGGCTTCACACTCACGCGCTGTCGCGTCTCACGCTATGCAGGGAACGGCGCTCTGCCACCGTTCCCTGTACCCGGTCTCAGTATGCAATCCAAGCATCGCGCCATGCACTGCCCACACCGGGGCGATATGCCTCGGCATTGACGTTGCACCACGCACCTTCCGGGAACGGGCGGCAGGCGTACAGCGTGCCGTCGGCACCCTTCACCACGGTCTGGCCGGGGATGTAGCTGCCGATGCCCGCCGGGTACACGTGGTCGAAATCACCGCCCGGTGACGGCGTGCCCGCGTCCGGTACCTGGGTGTCGAGCTGGAAGCGGTTGCCGTCCTTCAGGTACACCCGGTTGTCGGTGGCCGAGGCGGCCGGCGTGATCACGCCGTTGCTGAGCACGCCCACGCGTGCGTGCTGCGCACTGGCGTTGACCTTGCGTGCCAGTACCAGCGGCCACTGTGCGGCGGCAGTCTGGCCGCTGGTCAGCGTGGCTTCCACGCGTTCGACATCATTGCCGTTGGCATTGAACACGCGCAGCGCCAACGTGGTGCCTACCGGCAGCTCGCCGCGCGCGGTGACCGGGCCGGCATCCTGCCACTGCGTTGCCGGTGCCGTTCCGCCGCCGCCCTGGAAGCGCACATCCATGCAGGTATAGAACGCCTCGGTCGAATCCGAGCGCTGCCAGGTGTTGTAGATCACATGCTGGCCGCTGCGCTGCGGCAACGTGCATTGCAGCTTGTAGGTGCCATCGGCCGACAGCGGTGTATTGCCCAGCGTGCAGAACTCCTGCAGGTCGGCCCAGCGCAGCGGGCTGCCCGGCTGCCAGCCTTCGCGGGTGACGAAGAAGCGCCAGTCACGGGTGGCGTGCGGTGCGGTCGCCTTGAACACGAAGGTGAACCTGCCATTGGCATCGGGCTGGATCGGCGTGGTCTGCCAGTCACTGCGGTTCACATCCAGCCCGCGGAAGGTCGGGTTGTTGCCGCTGCACAGCTTGCCGTCGGGTACCACGGCCTGGTGGTTGCCATTGGCATTGGCCTGGTTGATGCCGTTCCAGTCGTAGAACGCCTGCGAACCGCCGATGGCCTTGGCGGCGGCACAGGCCGGGTTGGTCGGGTTCTCGGGGTTGCCCTGGAAACAGGCGTAGACGCGGCTGACAGGCGTGGTCATGGTGCCGTGGGCGAACGCGTTGCCGGCCAGGCACAGGCCCGCAGCCACGAACGAGGTGGCCAGCAACAGCGGTGTGGATCGGAATGACATGGCGCATCCTTGTGGTCGTCGAAAGGGAACGGTGACCGCAGGCGCTGCGCTGCGCGGCGGACTTCCGGCGGCACCACGGCGAGTATCGAGTCGCGATGCAGGCGACGGAACCATCGAAGTGCCGATCCGTGACTGCGCATGTGAAGCCCTTCCCGCAGGCTTCACGCAGGACTGAACAGATGCGCTGTATGTCACGTGATCGGCGTGGCATCGATCACGTCATGGAGATCACGCTACGCGGTCCCGGTACCCACCCGATCTGCCTGGCACGAGAAACAGCCATGCGCCGCGTTGTGCAGCTGGACGAACGCCACCGACGGGTCGGCAAACAGTGCATCCAGATGGTCGGCCACCTCGGTGCCCGCACAGACCTGGGCACCGCACATCAGCGCGGCGTGGTCATAGGCACGCATCGAAATCATCCGGCGCTGCACATACGGGGGCACCTCGCCCGGCGTCAGGACGCAACGGGTCACGCCGCGCTGCACGAAGATCGGGCCGGCGGCGCGGTACGGCGAATGCAGCGGCAGGTGGACGTGGGACAGCAGGAGCAGCTCGCTGCCAGGCGCGGGATCGCTCAGGCTGATCCGGCAGGGATGTCCGCCGTTGGCGCCGGCCCAGCGACGCTGGATGCCGAGCGCGGCGAGCGCGCTGTCGCTCATCTCGAACAGGTGCAGGAAGGGGCGATGGTCGATGCCACCGAGGTACCACGTGTGCATGGGCGTCTCCTGGGTCTGCGGCGGATTCTGCGCGTGCGCCGGCGGCCGTGCTCGCCGTTTTCAGACCCCGCATCGCCGTCGGGCCGGGGCGCTGCGGTCCGCCGCCGATGCCGCCCTGTGCCGGCCGAGGCCGAGGGGCGGGACTGCCTGGTCTGGGCGGATTCGTCATTTGCCCATCGCCGTCGGCGCGCTGCCCGTGTAAGTTGGGTCACATCTTCCGCGGCAGCCCGTCGTGGTCGACAGGAACGTCCTCCAGGGGAAACGAGCACGATGCAAAGACACCACCTCGCGCTGGCCGGGATGCTGGCCAGCCTGATGCTTGCCGGGTGCAGCCAGCCGCCGCCGGCCGACGCCGGAAGCGCCAGCGATGCACCCAGCCGCCGCTTCGGCACGATCGACTTCCAGCCCTGCACGCTGTCTACCGAAGGCGCCAGCGCCAACGTGGAGGCGCAGTGCGCCACCCTGCAGGTGCCGGAGGACCGGGCCCAGCCCGGCGGTCGCCGGATCGGCCTGCGTATCGCCTGGCTGGAATCGGGCAGCAGCGGCGCCAGCCAGCCGGACCCGGTGTTCTTCCTGGCCGGCGGCCCCGGCCAGGCGGCCAGCGAGGTGGCGGTCATCGTCGACACTGCACTGCGCCAGGTGCGCAAACAGCGCGACGTGTTCCTGATCGACCAGCGCGGCACCGGCGGCTCCAACCCGCTCAGCTGCCTGGGCGCGGACGGCAAGCCGCTGCAGGTGGACGAGGATGCCGCGCCTTCCGAGGCAGCGTTGCGCGACTACGCCCAGCGCTGTGCCGCATCGCTGCAGGGGCGTGCCGATGCGCGCTTCTACACCACCACCGAGGCGATCGCCGATCTGGATGCGGTGCGTGCGGCGCTCGGTGTGGACCAGCTCAACCTGGTTGGCGGCTCCTACGGTACCCGCGTGGCCCAGCGCTATGCCGGGGCCTACCCGCAGCACACCCGCAGCATCGTCATCGATGGCGTGGTACCGAACGAGCTGGTGGTCGGTGGCGACTTCGCGACCACCTTCGAGGATGCGATCGCCCTGCAGTCGGCGCAGTGCCGCAAGGATGCCGCGTGCAGCAAGCGTTTCCCGACCGATACCCGCGCGCAGCTGCGCAGCGTGGTCGACACCCTGCGCCGTGCACCGGTCTCGGTCGAGTATCGCGACCCGGGTACCAACGCACCCCGGCAGGATGTCCTGACGCCGGACAGCGTGGTCGGCCTTGCCTTCGCCTTCTCCTACGTGCCGCAGTATTCCTCGCTGCTGCCACTGGTGCTGGATGAAGCCGCACAGGGGCGCTATGCCCCGTTGGCATCGCTGGCGCGCGGCGCGAACCGCAGCATGGATTTCCAGATCAACCGCGGCATGCAATGGTCGGTGATCTGCAGCGAGGATGCGCCGCGCTACCACGCGCCGGCCGAGGATCCCGAACGCCTGTTCGGCAACGAAGTGGCCAGTGCGTTCTTCGCGGCCTGCCCGGTGTGGCCGCACCGTCCGGCGTCGGCAACCGATGCCGTGCCGCTGCGCAGCGACGTGCCGGCACTGCTGCTGTCCGGTGAGCTGGACCCGGTGACGCCGCCGCGCTACGCCGCACAGGTGCTCAAGGGCCTGCCCAACGGCCGTGCGCTGGTCGCCCGTGGCCAGGGCCATGGCACGTTGACCGCCGGCTGCATGCCGCGGCTGCTCGGACAGTTCATCGACAAGACCGATGCCAAGGCGCTGGATGCCGGCTGCCTGGACACGCTGAGCTACGTGCCGGCGTTCACCTCGTTCAACGGATGGGAACCATGATCGTCGCCGACAACCTGCACAAGGCCTTCGATACCCGCACGGGCCGCATCCAGGCGGTCGCCAACGTCGGCTTCCGCGCCGGGGATGGGCAGATCACCGGCCTGCTCGGCCCCAATGGTGCCGGCAAGACCACCACCATGCGCATGCTGTACACACTGATGACGCCCGACCAGGGCAGCATCACTGTCGATGGCATCGATGCCGCCCTCAATCCGGTGGAGGTGCGCCGCCACCTCGGCGTGCTGCCCGATGCGCGTGGCGTCTACAAGCGCCTGACCGCGCGCGAGAACATCGCCTACTTCGGCGAACTGCATGGCCTGTCTGCCGAGCGCATCCGCGAACGCATCGAGGTGCTGTCGCACGCGCTGGACATGGGTGACATCCTCGACCGGCAGACCGATGGCTTCTCGCAGGGCCAGCGCACCAAGACCGCGATTGCCCGCGCGCTGGTGCACGACCCCCGCAACGTCATCCTCGATGAACCGACCAATGGTCTGGACGTGATGACCACGCGCGCGCTGCGCCGCTTCCTGCTGGGCCTGCGCGATGAGGGGCGCTGCGTGATCCTGTCCAGCCACATCATGCAGGAGGTGGGGGCGTTGTGTGACCACATCGTGATCATCGCCAAGGGCACGGTGATGGCTGCCGGCAGCGCCGACGAGCTGCGTGCGCAGGCCGGCGAAGCCAACCTGGAAGATGCGTTCGTGAAACTGATCGGCAGCGAAGAGGGCCTGCACGCATGAGCATGATGTCGACCCTGATGACGGTGATGCGCAAGGAACTGCGCGACCTGTCGCGTGATCGCCGCACACTGCTGCTGACCCTGCTGTTCGGGCCGCTGTTGTACCCGGTGCTGCTGCTGGGCATGGGCAAGCTGGCCGAGAGCCGGGTGCGTACCCAGATCGAAGAGCCGTTGCAGATCCCGACCATCGGCGCCGAGAACGCGCCGAACCTGGTGCGCTTCCTCGCCGCACAGGGCCTCAATGCCGCACCGGCACCGAAAGACCTGGCCGAGGCCATCCGCACCCAGGACATCGATGTGGCGCTGCGCATCAGCGATGATTTCGGCAAGGACTGGGCCGAGGGCAAGCCGGCGCTGGTGGAGGTGATCAAGGACAGTACGCGTCGCGCGGCCGAAGTACCCAGTGCACGCCTGGAGGCGGCGCTGGCCACCTACAACGGCCAGGTCGGTGCACTGCGCCTGATGGCACGCGGCATCGACGCACAGGTGGCACGCCCGCTGGACGTGGCGCGCCAGGACCTGGCCAGTGCCGAGGCCAAGCGCGGCATGATCCTGTCGATGCTGCTGCCGGTATTGCTGACGCTGACCTCGTTCATCGGTGGCGCCTACCTGGTGATGGACGCCACCGCCGGCGAGCGCGAGCGGCAGTCGCTGGAGCCACTGCTGGCCACGCCGGGTTCGCGCAGCGCGATCGTCAGCGGCAAGATCGCCGCCGCCTGCGTGGTCGGTTTCGTGTCGCTGCTGCTGACCCTGGTCGCGTTCAAGGTGAGCGCGCAGATCGCACCCGGCAACATCGGCCGCCAGTTCAACATGAACGTCGGCTCGATGCTGCAGATGCTGCTGGTGATGTTGCCGATGCTGCTGATCGGCACCTCGCTGCTGACCTTCCTGTCGGCCGCGGCCAAGAGCATGAAGGAAGCGCAGAGCCACATGACCTGGCTGATGCTGCTGCCGATGCTGCCCGGCTACGCACTGGTGGCCTATCCGCTGAAGAGCGAGCTGTGGCAGTACGCCGTGCCGTTCCTGTCGCAGAACCAGATGCTGCTGAAAGTGATCCGCCACGAGATCATCACCCCGGCGGTCTGGGCGATCTACCTCGGCGCCAGCCTCGGCCTGGCCGCCGTGCTGTGGTTCGCCGCCGTGCGCCGCTATCACAACGAGCGCCTGGCCATCTCTGGTTGACTGCAACCGGTAGCGCCAGGCCATGCCCGGCGGATGGGGAACGAGGCCCGGTCATTCCGGGCCTCGTTGTTCTCAGGTTCGCGTTGCCTGCCAAACGGCGAAGCGCTGGGCGATCACCGGTGCCAGTCGGTCAAAGTTTTCCCAGGTATCGGCGACGTGGTACAGCGAAGGAAGATCGTCTGCCAGCAATTCGATGTAGTCATCGGGATACAGGCAGTCATCCGCTTGGTAGTACTCCAGCGTGAATGCGTTCGCTTCATCGTTGATCATTTCGTCAAGGAACTTGCCATCACACACCAGCAGGAACTGACCGGGTGTCATAGCACGCCGGGTCAAGGATTCCAGCTCCTCCTGCATGTCGTCGGCCAGTTCTTCGCCTGCCATACCCCGCAGTAGGAGCCATGCCACGTACATGCCGATATGCGTTGCACCGGCCTCGGGCGGAAGCTCGGCAGGAAAATCACCGTCGGAATGCCAGCTGGCGTCGTCGTACTTCATCTGTTCCCCTCCCGAAATCAGCAAGCAGCTTAGGTCGCAAGGAAGGATAGAGGGAGTGCTGGATACGTCAGCCCACCCTGTACCGCGCAGGCGTCACCCCCATCTCGCGCTTGAACACGGTGATGAACGCGCTCGGGGTGTCGTAGCCCATCGACAGCGCAACGCTGATCACCGGCTCGCCGGCAAGCAGGCGTGGCAGCGACAGCAGCACGCGCAGGCGCTGCCGCCAATGGCCCAGGGTCATGCCTGTTTCGGCCTGCCACCGGCGGGCGAGGCTGCGGCCGGACAGTCCGGTGGCGGCTGCCCACGCTTCGACGCTGCGAAGGTCGTCCGGCGACCGTGCCAGCGCCGCCGCGATCCGCCGCAACCGTCGATCCTGCGGTTGTGGCAAGGCAAGCGGCAAAGGCGTGCTGGCGGCGATCTCATCGGTGATCACGCCGGCCAGGCGTGCCTGCGCGGCGTCCAGCGCCTGATGTGGCCAACTCAGTGCGCGCATCATCGCCGCCTGCAACAGCACGTTCGGCTGGAAAATGCGCGGCACGGCGGGCAGCTCCAGACAGGCTTCGGCGTTGAAGTACAGGCTCCAGCCATCGAATGCCTCTGCCCCTACCAGGGCGTGAGGCAGCAAGGGCGGTATCCAGGCAACGTGCCCCGCCGGCAGCAACCAGTGCAGATCGCCGGCCTCGATCCGCAGCAGGCCGTGGTGGGCACCCAGCACTTGGCCGCGCACGTGCTGGTGGCGTGCGGTGCGGCGCCGTCCCGGCACCCGCAGCTGCGAGGCCAGGACGAGGGGACCGCCTTCGGCGTTCGCCAAAGCGGGGTCAATCAACGCGGGTGATGTCTGATCTGCCATATCCATTGGCAGTTATACGGCAGAAGTGCCGCTGGCTGGGCGGCACACTGGGCTCCCGATCCCACAGGAGCATCACCCATGCAGCCGCAGGACATCCTTCCCGACCATCAGAACGAGGTGCAGGTGAACGGCCTCACCGTGCGCAAGGGCAGCGTCGGCGCCTTCCTCGCCAGCGTCCGTGACTGGCAGGACCCCGCCAGCGATGACGCCACCCGCGCCACCGCCGAAGCCGACCTGCGTGCGCTGCTGCCGGGCCTGCATGCGCTGGGCCTGTTCCAGGTGCTGGCCGCGCGTGATCCGGCACTGCAACGCCTGATCGACAGCCTCTCCTGAAACGAACACGGCCCGGACATGCCGGGCCGTGTGGTCATTGCGGGGCGGAAACGACTTAATCCCCTCCGTCCCCTTTTCGTGGTCAGCTGCCGCCCGGGGCGAACACCAGGGTGCGGCGGGTAGTGACCGGTGCGCTGACCGGCTCGAAGCGCCAGCGCTTGACCGCGTTCATGGCCTCGCGATCGAAGACGCGCGACGGCGTTGCGCGCAGCACACGGGCGTTGGTCACCGAACCGTCGGTGCCGACGGTGATCTCCACCAGCACCTCGCCCGAGGTGCCTGCACGCAGCGCCTCGGACGGATAGCGCGGCGCCGGGGTGCTGACCGGGCGCAGGTTCGGCGCCGCAGCGGCCGCCGGTGCTGCGGCCTGGCGTGCGGCGCTGGCCTGCTGGGCGGCAGCCTGCTGCTGCTTCTGCTCGGCTTCGCGGCGGGCCGCAGCCTGGCGCTCGGCTTCCTGGCGCTCGTTGTCGCGGCGGGCGGCGTCCTGCTGGGCAGCGATCTGCTTGGCTGCGTCGGCTTCCTTGGCACGCTGCTCGGCCAGGCGCTGCTGTTCGGTCTGCTGCTTGCTGCGGTCCTCGGCGTCCTTCTTCGCCTTCTCGGCTTCGGCCTCGGTGCGCTTGGCCGCGTTCTGCACGCCCTTGGCCAGGCCGTCCTTCAGGCGTGGCAGGGCCGGCGCGGACGCATCCACCTTCTCGATCAGCGCCACCAGGCGCTGCGCTTCGGCGTAGTCCTCGCGGCCCAGGTGCTGTTCGGCGGCGATCAGGGTGTACGGCAGCAGATCGGTCAGTGCGCTCTTCACCGAGGCGTCGTCCGGCGTCTTGTCGCGCAGGGCAAGGTAGTACTCGATGGCGTTGTCGCCGGCCGGCGCGTACATGCGGTTCTCGCGCAGGGCCTGGCTGGCCGACTCACGCAGCTGCTCGGTGCCCATCGACTGCACCTTGGCGGCAACCACCGGTGCGGCCGGTGCAGCGGCGGTGGGGGCGGCGGCCGGGGCCGGTGCGGCGGTTTCCTCCTTGCCCGAGCAGGCAGCCAGTGCCAGTGCCAGGGCAACCGGCAGCCACCGGCGCGCGGCGGTGATCGTTGAGACGTGCGACATCCTGCTCCCCTCTAGAAGACGACGTGACGTAAATCATTGATATGCATGGCCGGGACCTGCGGTCCGGGCGCGGCAGGGTGACGTTTCCCGACGCCACCGCCGGCAACGGCGAGGGTGCAATCTAGCATCCCGGCCGCCGCCGCGTACAAGAGCAGTGGCCGGGATGGGCAACGGCGGTCGTGCCGTTGCCGGCGCCGACCTCAGTGGTCGTGCGCCTTGTCGTGCGACTTGCTGTGGCCGTTGGACATCAGCTTGTCGGTCCAGGCGATGCCGATCGCCGACAGGATGAACACGCAGTGGATGATGGTCTGCCACAGCACGCCGTACTGGGTCAGCATCGAGCAGCGGGCGACCCCGATGTTGGCCGCGGCCACGCTCATCTGCTCCGGCGTGCACAGCGGAATACCGCCCAGCGCACCGCTGGCGATGAAGGTCTTCAGCAGGTGGATCGAGGAGATGCCGATGATCGCCATCGCCAGCTTCACCTTCAGCACGCTGGCATTGACGTGGCTCAGCCATTCCGGCTGGTCCGGGTGGCCTTCCAGGCGCAGGCGCGAGACGAAGGTCTCGTAGCCGCCGACGATCACCATCACCAGCAGGTTGGAGATCATCACCACGTCGATCAGGCCCAGCACGATCAGCATGATCTGCTGCTCCCCCATCGACACCGAATGCGAGATCAGGTGCCACAGTTCCTTGCCGAACAGGAACACGTAGACGCACTGCGCCACGATCAGGCCCAGGTACAGCGGCAGCTGCAGCCAGCGCGAGGCGAAGAACAGCGTGGACAACGGGGAGAGCGGCGGGCGGTTTGCACTCATGCGGGGGATGCTGCGTTTCGGGGGAGAGGCGAGGTTACCGGCCCGCCATGACGGTGCCAACCCAACTCACGCACTAGACTTCAGGTTCCTTTCCGCACCCCGAGCCGACGCCATGATCGACCTGTATTACTGGCCCACCCCGAACGGCCATAAAGTGACCCTGCTGTTGGAGGAAACCGGCCTGGAGTACCGCATCCACCCGGTCAACATCGGCTCGGGCGACCAGTTCAAGCCGGAATTCCTCGCCATCTCGCCCAACAACAAGATGCCGGCCATCGTCGACCACGCCCCGGCCGACGGCGGCGCCCCGCAGAGCGTGTTCGAGTCCGGTGCGATCCTGCTGTACCTGGCCGAGAAGACCGGCCGCTTCCTGCCCAGCGATCCGCGCGGCCGCGTCACCACCCTGGAATGGCTGTTCTGGCAGATGGCGGGCCTGGGCCCGATGAGCGGCCAGATGGGGCATTTCAATGTGTATGCTCCGGAAAAGATCCCGTATGCGATCGAGCGCTATGACAACGAAGTGCGCCGCCTGCATGGGGTGATGGACAAGCGCCTGGCCCAGCACGCCTTCCTGGCCGGCGACGCGTACACCATCGCCGACATGGCCAGCTACCCGTGGGTCGGCGCCTACGACACGCTGCCGGTGGACTTCGCCGCGTTCCCGAACCTCAAGCGCTGGCACGAGGCCATCGCCGCGCGCCCGGCCACCCAGCGCGCCTATGCGCTGCGCCAGCAGGTGAACCCGAACGCCGGCAAGCCGCTCAGCGACGAGGAGCGCAAGCACCTGTTCGGCCAGCGTTGACCCCGGCATCTGAAGGTGGGTGCCGACCGTTGGTCGGCACTCGTCCGCACTGCTTATGGGCAGAAGGTCATGCTGCCTTCCCGCACGGGCTTGGTTAGGATGAGGGACGACCGTCCCGCGCCCCGCGTGGAGGCGGACCTGCCGTTTGCCGGGATCCTCCATGCGCCATCTGTTCGCTTCGCTCGCCCTCATGCTCGCCACCAGTACCGCCGCCCACGCCGAAAAGCTGACCCTGGAAGCCATCACCGGCCCGCTGCCGCTGTCCGGCCCGACCCTGATGAAGCCCAAGGTGGCGCCGGACGGTTCGCAGGTCAGCTTCCTGCGCGGCAAGGACAGCGACCGCAACCAGCTGGACCTGTGGACCTACGACATCGGCAGCGGCCAGACCCGCCTGCTGGTTGATTCCAAGGTGGTGCTGCCCGGCACCGAGACCCTCAGCGATGAGGAAAAGGCCCGACGCGAGCGCCAGCGCATCGCCGCGATGACCGGCATCGTCGATTACCAGTGGTCGCCGGACGCGCAGCGCCTGCTGTTCCCGTTGGGCGGCGAACTCTACCTGTACGACCTCAAGCAGCAGGGCCAGGCGGCCGTGCGCCAGCTGACTCACGGTGAAGGCTTCGCCACCGACGCCAAGCTGTCGCCCAAGGGCGGTTTCGTCAGCTTCATCCGCGGCCGCAACCTGTGGGTGATCGATCTGGCCAGTGGCAAGCAGCTGCAGCTGACCCGCGACGGCAGCACCACCATCGGCAACGGCGTGGCCGAGTTCGTCGCCGACGAGGAAATGGATCGCCATACCGGTTACTGGTGGGCGCCGGATGACTCGGCCATTGCCTTTGCCCGCATCGACGAGGCGCCGGTGCCGGTGCAGAAGCGCTACGAGGTCTACGCCGACCGCACCGATGTGATCGAACAGCGTTACCCGGCCGCCGGCGACGCCAACGTGCGCGTGCAGCTGGGCGTGATCGCACCAGCCGCCGATGCGCAGCCGCGCTGGATCGACCTGGGCAAGGAACAGGACATCTACCTGGCCCGCGTCGATTGGCGCGATGCGCAGCACCTGAGTTTCCAGCGCCAGTCGCGTGACCAGAAGCAGCTGGACCTGGTCGAAGTGGCGCTCGACTCCAACCGCCAGCGCGTGCTCGCCCACGAGACCAGCCCGACCTGGGTGCCGCTGCACAACAGCCTGCGCTTCCTTGAAGATGGCAGCGTGCTGTGGTCGTCCGAGCGCACCGGCTTCCAGCACCTGTACCGCATCGACAGCAAGGGCAAGGCCACTGCGCTGACCCATGGCAACTGGCCGGTGGACGAACTGCTGGCGGTCGATGAGAAGGCCGGCAAGGCCTACTTCCGTGCTGGCATCGAGACCTCGCGCGAAAGCCAGATCTACGCGGTGTCGCTGCAGGGCGGTGAGCCGCAGCGCCTGTCGAAGGCGCCGGGCATGCACAGCGCCAGCTTCGCCCGCAATGCCAGCGTCTACGTGGACAGCTGGTCCAACAGCACCACGCCGCCGCAGATCGAACTGTTCCGCGCCAACGGCGAGAAGATCGCCACGCTGGTCGAGAACGACCTGGCCGATCCCAGGCACCCGTATGCGCGCTACCGCGATGCGCAGCGCCCGGTCGAGTTCGGCACGTTGATGGCTGCCGACGGCAAGACCCCGTTGAACTACAGCCTGATCAAGCCGGCCGGCTTCGATCCGTCCAAGCGCTACCCGGTGGCGGTGTACGTCTACGGTGGCCCGGCCAGCCAGACCGTCACTGACAGTTGGCCCGGCCGTGGCGACCATCTGTTCAACCAGTACCTGGCCCAGCAGGGCTACGTCGTGTTCTCGCTGGACAACCGCGGCACCCCGCGCCGCGGCCGCGACTTCGGTGGTGCGCTGTACGGGAAGCAGGGCACGGTGGAAGTGACCGACCAGCTGCGCGGCGTGGCCTGGCTGAAGCAGCAGCCGTGGGTGGACCCGGCGCGCATCGGCGTGCAGGGCTGGTCCAACGGCGGTTACATGACCCTGATGCTGCTGGCCAAGGCATCGAACCAGTACGCCTGTGGCGTGGCCGGCGCACCGGTCACCGATTGGGGCCTGTATGACAGCCACTACACCGAACGCTACATGGACCTGCCGGCGCGCAACGAAGCGGGGTACCGCGAAGCGCGCGTGCTGACCCATATCGACGGCCTGCGTTCGCCGTTGCTGCTGATCCACGGCATGGCCGATGACAACGTGCTGTTCAGCAACTCGACCAGCCTGATGAGCGCGCTGCAGAAGCGCGGGCAGCCGTTCGAGCTGATGACCTATCCGGGTGCCAAGCATGGCCTGTCCGGCGCCGATGCCCTGCATCGCTACCGTGTGGCCGAAGCCTTCCTGGGACGCTGCCTGAAGCCCTGATGCACAAACGGGAAGGAGCCCGCCGATGACACTGCCGCCGCCGATTCCCACCCATGGCCCGAAGCCTGCCGGCTGGTGGTCCCGTCACTGGCGCTGGGCGATGCCGCTGGCCGTGCTGCTGGTGTTGGCCGGTGCCGGTGGCGTGGTGGCCTGGAGCGTGCTGCGCTGGAGCGAGGCGGCACGCGAGAGCCCGCCGATGCGCGAGGCGATGCGCCGCGCCGGATGCAGCATCGAACTGGTGGAAGCCTTCGGCGAGCCGCTGCGTGCCGAATCGATGCCGCTGGGCAGCATGCAGACCGCGATCAATGGCCAGCGCGACGTCGGCCTGACCGTGGCCCTGGAAGGCCCGCGCGCGCACGGCCGGCTGTTCGTGAAGGGCACCCGCAGCGACGAGGTCTGGGACTATCCGGTGATGTATGTGCTGGGCGAGAACAAGCAGACCTTCGACCTGACCGCGCTGGATGATGACGAAGCCGCGCAGGAATGCGAGCTGCAGGCATGCCGCGAACGCGGCGAATGCCCGCTGGCCGCGGCGTTGTGACCTCCGGCCGATTGTCGCCACAGCGCTGAGCGCGTAGGGTGCGGGCAACCCTGTCCTGGAGTGCACCATGAAGCCGATCGCGTTGGCCGTTGCCCTGGCCCTGACTGCCGCCCCGCTGATGTTCGCACCGCCGGCGCTGGCGGCACCCGCCACCAAGGCCGCTACTCCGGCCAGCCCGGCCTGGGTGGCCCGCAGCAACGCATTGGCGCAGATCCTGCTCGATGCGCAGGGCCCGTTCCAGCCGGAAGAAACCGGCTTCTTCGGCGTGCCCGGCTATGACGACAAGGTGGCCGACCTCGGTGCGGACAACGGCAAGCGCTACCGCGCGGCGATGGCCAAGGCGCGCGACGAACTGAAGGCGAAGCTGGCCACCGAGCAGGATCCCAACGTCCGCCAGGACCTGGAGATCATGATCCACGCCGCCAACCAGAACATCGAGGGCAGCGAGCTCAACGAGAAGTACCTGCTGCCGTGGACCGATGCACCGCAGACCGTGTTCAGCGGCCTCAACCTGCTGCTGTCCGACCAGGTGCCGGCCGAGCGCCGGGCCAAGGCGATCGACCGCCTCAAGGCCTACGCCGGGCTGCAGCCGGGTGGCACCGCGTTCACCACGCTGGCCCGCCAGCGTTACGAAGAGCGCTTGAAGGACGGCAGCCTGCTGCAGCCGACGAAGATCGAAGTGCAGCAATCGCTGGACAACGTCGAGACGTACATCACCGGCATCGAGTCGCTGCTGAAGAAGTACCAGATCGCCGGCGCCGATGAGGCAATGAAGGCCCTGGCCGGGCAGATGAAGGACTACGCCGCCTGGACCCGCAAGGACGTGCTGCCGAAGGCACGCACCGATGCGCGCCTGCCGGCGCCGCTGTACGCCTACCAGCTCAAGCAGGTCGGCATCGATATCGACCCGAAGCTGCTGATGCAGCGCGCGCAGCTGGAGTTCATGGAAACCCGCTCGGCGATGCAGCAGCTGGCGCCGCTGGTGGTGAAGGACAAGGGCCTGAAGGTGGCCGATCCGAGCGACCCGGTGGCGGTGATCCGCGCGCTGAAGGCCGACAAGATCGCCGACGACCAGCTGGAAGGCCACTACCGTAAGGTGATCGATGCGATCGATCCGCTGATCCGCGAGCATGCCATCGTCGATGTACCCAAGCGCGCCATGCAGATGCGCCTGGGTTCGGCCGCCGAGAGCGCGGCCAGCCCGGCCCCGCATTTCCTGCCGGCGCCGCTGGTCAACAACACCGGGCAGCAGGGCACCTTCGTGCTGCCGCTGGGCAACCCGGCGGCGGGCCCGGGCGCACAATACGACGATTTCAACTTCGGTGCGGCGGCATGGACGCTGAGCGCGCATGAAGGCCGCCCCGGCCACGAGCTGCAGTTCACCGCCATGGTCGAGCGTGGTGTCTCGCTGGCACGCACCATGTTCGCGTTCAATTCGGTGAACGTTGAAGGCTGGGCGCTGTATGCCGAGGCCGAGATGGTGCCGTACGAGCCGCTGGACGGGCAGATGATCGCCCTGCAGTTCCGCCTGCTGCGGGCCGCACGCGCAATGCTTGACCCGATGCTCAACCTCGGCCTGACCGACCGCGCCAACGGCGAACGCGTGCTGATGGAGCAGGTCGGCCTGTCCAAGGCGATGGCCACCCAGGAACTGGACCGCTACATGGTGCGCATGCCGGGCCAGGCGGGCAGCTACTTCTACGGTTACACCCGCATCCTGGAACTGCGCATGCAGACCGAGCTGGCACTGGGTGCGAAGTTCGACCGCCTGGCGTTCAACAACTTCCTGCTCGACCAGGGCCTGCTGCCGCCGGACCAGCTGGCTGATGCGGTAAACAAGGTGTTCGTGCCGAAGTACCGGCAGAAATAATCGGTAGCGCCGGGCCATGCCCGGCGAGCGCAGCGGGAGAGACGCCGGGCATGGCCCGGCGCTACCCGCGGTGACGCTGCCGCCTCACCGCTGCGGCGTGATCACCTGGGTCGGCAGCCGTGCCGGCGGTTCCGGATTGGGTACCCAGATCGCCACGCCGGCGGCGCGCTTCTGCGTGGTCGGAATACCGATGCCGACGCCACCCCCCACATGCGAGCCAAAGGTGCCGGCACCCACCGACATGCCGACCGGCGAGCCGCTGCTGCCCACGCCCATCAGCACCACGCCATTGGCGCCCAGTGCCGCCGCTTCACGCTTCAGGCGTGCCACCGCGGCATCGGTCTGGCCCTGCGTGCCGAAGCCCACGGCAGATGCCGATTCCAGCTGCGCGATTTCCTGCGAGCCGGCCGGTGGCGTGGAATAGATCTGCACCAGTGCCGGATCGATCGGCGCGCGGGCGCGCCCCAGCATGACCTTGGAGGTGCTGGCACAACCGGCGGCGACCAGCAGGATGGCCGCCAGCGCGGCCCAACGGATGTTCATGGCACGACCCCTGTAGGACTGGTTGCGATCATCGGCGGGCCACTCTGAATCGGCGCCAACACCCGGGCCAGGGCACCCACGGCAGCACGCTAGCACGCGTCGGGTGACAGCCCCGCCAACGGCAGTAGGCGGCGACTGCGGGAACGACTATGGTGGACACAGACAGAACCAACTGCGGGAGAGCGGAATGGGCGTGATCAGTCTGTTGTGGGGCGTACTGGCGCTGTTGTGGATGATCCTGGCGCTGATTCCGCTGCTTGGCTGGGGCAACTGGTTCCTGATCCCGTTCGCCGCCGTCGGCGCGGTGATCGCCGCGCTGGGCATCCTGTTTACCCACCCGACCAAGCGCGGTCGGGCCTGGGCCGGGCTGGTGCTGAACGGCATCGTGGTGGTGGTCGGCATCCTGCGCCTGGGCCTGGGCGGCGGCGTGATCTGAATCCCGGCGCCGGGTGCGACAGGGCGTCGCAGGCGCACGGCCGGTGGCCGGGCAGGGGCGTACAATGAGCGGCTGCGCGAGCCCCCCGCGTGCCTGTGATTCCGCGCCTGGCGCGGCTGCCCGATGATCATCCGACCCCGTCCCCACGGCTGGCAACTGCTGTACATCCTGCGCGGCTCGATCGTCAAAGCGATCGCGCCGAAGGTGCTGGCCATCCTGATCCTGTCCATTGCCGTGGCGGCCGTGGTGGAACTGGCCCCGCCGACCGGCATCGAACGCGTGTCGGTCACGCCGTTCACCCTGCTCGGCCTGGTCCTGTCGATCTTCCTCAGCTTCCGCAACAGCGCCTGCTATGACCGCTGGTGGGAAGGCCGCAAGCTGTGGGGCCAGCTGGTCTACGAATCGCGTTCGCTGGCGCGCCAGGTGCACCTGCTGTTGGCCGATGACGGCGGCCGCCGTCGCCGCATCGCGTACCTCACCACCGCGTTCGCCCATGCGCTGGCCGCGCGCCTGCGTGGGCGCGTCGTGGCCCTGGTCGCCTTGCCATGGCTGGACAAGCCGCAGCGCGAGCAGCTGGGCCAGCGCGAGAACGTGCCGGATGCATTGCTGTCGATGATCGCCGCCGAGCTGGCCCAGGCGCTGCGCGCCGGCGAGCTCGATCCGATCCTCTACGCACAGCTGGAGGAGCGCCTGCACGCGATGTCGTCGATCCAGGCCGGCTGCGAGCGCATCCTCACCACGCCGCTGCCGTTCGCCTACACCCTGCTGCTGCATCGCTGCGCGTGGATGTTCTGCGTGCTGCTGCCGTTCGGCCTGGCCAGTTCGCTGGGCTGGGGCACGCCGGTGCTGTCGGCGGTGCTGGCCTATGCCTTCTTCGGCCTGGACCAGCTGGGCGAAGAAATGGAAGACCCGTTCGGCCTGGAGCCGAACGACCTGCCGCTGGACGCGCTGGTGCGCACGATCGAGATCGACCAGCTCGACGCGCTCGGCGAACGCCCCTTGCCCGAACCCCTGCTGCCGCAGGGTTACCTGTTGCAATAGCCACTCCTCGGAGCCTGCCATGTCCCATCCGCTTTACCGCCCGCGCCGCATGCGCCACGACGAGTTCTCGCGCCGCCTGATGCGCGAGAACACGCTGACCACCGACGACCTGATCTACCCGGTGTTCGTGCACGAACTGGCGGGCCGCACCGCAGTGCCGTCGATGCCGGGCGTGGAGCGGCTGTCGATCGAAGAGCTGCTGAAGGTGGCCGAAGAGGCGCTGGAGCTGGGCATTCCGGTAATCGACCTGTTCCCGGTGATCGACCCGTCGCTGAAGTCGCTGGACGCATCGGCGGCGTGGGCCGAGGACGGCCTGGCGCAGCGTGCGATCCGCGCATTGAAGTCGCGCTTCCCGGAACTGGGCGTGATGACCGACGTGGCGCTGGACCCGTACACCACCCACGGCCAGGACGGCATCATCGACGACAAGGGCTATGTGCTGAACGACATCACCGTGGAAGCACTGGTCAAGCAGTCGGTGTCGCACGCCGAGGCCGGTGTGGACATCGTCTCGCCGTCGGACATGATGGACGGCCGCATCGGAGCGATCCGCCGTGCGCTGGATGCCGACAACCACATCAACGTGCGCATCATGGCCTACTCGGCCAAATACGCCTCGGCGTTCTACGGCCCGTTCCGTGATGCGGTGGGCAGCGCGGCCAGCCTCGGCAAGGCCGACAAGAAGACCTACCAGATGGACCCGGCCAACGGCGACGAGGCTCTGCGCGAGATCGCGCTGGACCTGGAAGAGGGCGCCGACATGGTGATGGTCAAGCCGGGCATGCCGTACCTGGACCTGGTGCGCCGGGTGAAGGAGACGTTCGGCGTGCCGACCTTCGCCTACCAGGTCAGTGGCGAGTACGCGATGATGAAGGCCGCCTTCGCCAACGGCTGGCTGGACGAGCGCGCCTGCGTGCTGGAGTCGCTGCTGGGCTTCAAGCGGGCCGGTGCCGACGGCGTGCTGACCTATTTCGCGCCGCAGGTGGCGCGATGGCTGCGCGAGCGCTGACAATAGCGCCACGATAGACGGAGGACTGCGCGATGGGACCCGAACTGGGATGGATGCAATGGCTGATCTGGGGCATCGGTACGCTGGTGTTCGGTGCCATCATCGTCGCTGTCTTCATCGCCGCATGGCGCGCGGGCAAGCGCCCACCGGAGCAGCTCTCCGCCGCCCGCCACGTGGCCCGTGAGCAGGCCCTGCCGGACAGCGTGCAGGCCGAGCTGGCCGCGTTGAACCAGCGCAAGGACAACGGCCAGCTGAGCGAGATGGAGTACGAGCAGTTGCGCGCCAAGGTGCTGTCGCGCTGACGGGCAATCCCCGGGGTCGGATCCCTTTCCGCAGGAAAGGGCTCTGACCCCTTCGCGGGCGCCATCCACGCATGGCGTGGATCTACCGCACGCACCCGGCCACCGCCGTCACCCTCGGCACCGCCAACCGGTACACGTCCACGCCACCGGCGCGCGGCGCCTTTGCCGCGCTGCTGGCCACCATCATCTCGCCGGGCTTGGCGTTGTCGATCACCGGCGCGCCGGTCCAGCCGCCGGCCTGGTTGAACGACAGCCCCAGCGGCTGCAGCGCCACACCGCTCCACGCACAGCCGCTGCTCCAGACCTGCGCGGTACTGCCGTGGCCGCGGCTGAACACCACGGCGCCGTCATGGCCCAGCCAGTCGCCGTCGGTCTCGTCGTCGGCGCTGTTCAACGCGCTCAGTGCGGTGGCCGGGCCACGCAGGCCCTGCGCATCCAGCGTCGCTACGAACAGATCCCAGCCGGCGCCATGGCCCTGCTGGCGGGCAAACAACAGCTGCTTTCCATCCGCGCTCAGGGCCGGTCCGCGCTCTTCCCGGCGCCCGCCGTCACCGGCCAGCGGCTGCGCCGGGCCCAGCCGGCCATCGGTGGCCAGCGCAGCGCGGTACAGCGCCAGCGCGCCCTCGCGACCGGCCGCGAACAGCAGCCAGCGGTCGTCACGGCTGAAGTAGGGATCGCGGGCTTCACCGGCCACGCCGACCGGCAGTGCCTGTGCCTGCTGCCAACGACCGTCGACCACGCGTGCCTCCCACAGGCCCCAGCCGGCCTCGCCGCGGCGGGCGAAGACGATGCGCTGGCCATCGGCGCTGATCGTGGCGCGGCCTTCGTCGGCGCGGGTCGAGACCACGCCCATGCCTTCGATGCCGTACTCGTTCAACGCCATCGCCACGGGGGCAGAGAGTAGACTGGCGGCGAGCACCAGCAGGGGCGGGGTGATGCGCATCATCCGGTTCCGTGCACGAAAGAGCATCAGTCTAGCCAGCTTGAGGATTCCATGACCGACCGTTACGCCGTCTTCGGACACCCCGTTGCCCACTCGAAGTCGCCGCAGATCCACGCGACGTTCGGTCGCCAGGAAGGCATCGCCATCGACTATCGCGCGATCGACCTGGCCCCGGAGGCGTTCCTGGCCGGCCTGGAGGCCTTCGCTGCCGAGGGCGGCGTCGGTGCCAACGTCACCCTGCCGCACAAGGAAACCGCGTTCTCGGCATGCACCACGCTGACCGCACGGGCGCGCCGCGCCGGATCGGTCAACACGCTGCTGCGCAAGGGCGACCGCTGGCACGGCGACACCACCGATGGCATCGGCCTGGTGCGCGACCTGACCGACCGCCACGGCCTGGACCTGCGCGGCCGCCGCGTGCTGATGATCGGTGCCGGTGGCTCGGCGCGCAGCGTCGCCCCGGCGCTGCTCGATGCCGGCATCACCGAACTGGTCGTGGTCAACCGCACGCCGGAGCGCGCCGACGAACTGATCGATGCCATGGGCGAACCGGGCCGCGCGATCAGCCGCTACTGGGAGGACCTGCGCGAGCTGGGCGACTTCGAACTGATCGTCAACGCCACCTCGGCGGGCCGCGACCGCGACGTCGAGTTCAAGCTGCCGCTGTCGCTGGTCAATTCGATGACCACCGCCGTCGACCTGAACTACGGCGAGGCGGCCATCGCCTTCCTGGCCTGGGCCCGTGCGGCGCAGTGCCGTAACACCGTCGACGGCCTGGGCATGCTGGTCGAGCAGGCTGCCGAGAGCTTCCTGCAGTGGCACGGCGTACGCCCGCAGACCGACGAGGTCTACCAGGCGCTGCGCCAGGGCCCGGCTGTGTTGGCCGGCGAGGACTGATCGATGGACGGCACGACCCTGATGGTGACCGTGCTGAGCATGGTCGGTGTGCGCCTGCCGGTGCTGATCGCGCTGTGCGTCGGCCTGGTCTGGGTGGTCGGTGCGCCGCGTGATGCGACCCGCACCGGCGCGCTGGTCGGCCTGCTGCTGTTGCTGTTGTCCAGCCTGGGCGGCCTGGTCGCGGGTGTCCTGCCGATGTGGCTGGTCAGCAGTGGCAACTTCAGCGCCATCTCGGGCATGAGCGCCATCTTTGGCGTGCTGCACTTCGCGCTGGCGATGGTCGAGGCCATCGGCGTGGTGCTGCTGGTGTGGGCGCTGGTGCGTCTGCTGCGGCTGCGCGGCAACGCGGTGCAGTGACACCCCGGTGACGGCCCAGGGCCGTCGCCAGCAGCGTACGGTGTGTTCATCCAGCCGCCGGGCGTCGCCGCTGCCCCGTTCAGGCAGCCAGCGGCGGCGGACATGGCCGGCCATGCGACAATGACCGGCCCGATCCAGCCACGGTAATTCCCGGCGTGACCGAAACCGTCGCCGCTCCGCGCACGCTCGATGACACCTTGAAGGACGCGATCCGCAAGGCGTACACGACGCTGCAGGCCAATACCCCCGGCTTCTCCACCCGTCGCTCGCAGAGCCAGATGATCGGCGTGGTGTCGCGCGCGCTGTCGAAGAGCGGTGGCGTTGGCGTGGTCGAGGCGCCCACCGGCGTCGGCAAGAGCCTGGGCTACCTCACCGCAGGCGTGCCGATCGCATTGGCCAGCAAGAAGAAGCTGGTGATCAGCACCGGCACCGTGGCGCTGCAGTCGCAGCTGGTCGAGCGCGACATTCCGAATTTCCTCAAGGCCACCGGCCTGGAAGCGACCGTGGCGCTGGCCAAGGGCCGTACCCGCTACCTGTGCACGCGCAACGCCGCCGAAGCACAGGGCGAGGGCTCGCAGGGCGGCATGTTCGAGGAGGATGCACCACTGTTCGACCGGCCACTGGCGCCGATCGAGATGGACATCGCCAAGCGCCTGACCGACGCCTTCACCAGCGGCAGCTGGGATGGCGACATCGACAACGCACCGGAGACCATCAGCCCCGGCCTGCGCAGCCGCATCACCACGCCGGCCTCGGGCTGCGCCGGGCGCCGCTGTGCCTATTCGGCGCAGTGTGCGGTGCTGCGTTCGCGCAACACCGTGCGTGATGCGCAGATCGTCGTTACCAACCACGCGCTGCTGCTGTCGGCGCTGTCGATCGGCGACAGCGACAACGGCCAGCCGTTGATTGCGCCGCCGTCGGACATGCTGCTGGTGCTGGACGAAGGCCATCACATCGGCAACGTGGCGATCGACCAGGGCGCGGCCAGCCTCGCGCTGGATGAAATGGCCAAGCGCACCGGCCGCCTGCAGATCCTGATTGCCGGTGCCTACCGCGCGGTCGACAAGGACCGCCTCGGCAACCTGCTGCCGAACGAAGCGATCGAGGTGGCCAGCAACGTCGCCAAGCAGCTGCGCGCGTTCCGCGATCACATCGAGCGGGTGTGGATGCCGGCGCCGGCGGACGAGGAGCCGATGTGGCGTGCGGCCAATGGACGCCTGCCCGAGGCCTGGCGCGAGCCGATCGAGGCACTGGCCGACGAGACCCGCAGCCTCTACAACTGGGCGCATGCCGCCACCGCGCAGGTGGCCAAGGGCAAGCCGGACGATGCCGCGCGCGAGCGCCTGCAGCGCAACCTGGGCATGGCGCTGGAAATGATCGAGCAACAGTACAACCTGTGGCAGGCGTGGCGCCGCGAGGACAAGGACGGCGCGCCGCCGATGGCGCGCTGGGTCACTGCTACCCGCGACGGCGACCTGGTGCTGCACGGCTCGCCGGTGTCGGCCGCGCACGTGCTGCGCAAGCTGCTGTGGGATGAAGTGGATTCGGTGGTGATGACCTCGGCGACGCTGACCGGTGGCGGCGATTTCCAGTCGCTGGCGATCGACAACGGCATCCCCGAAGAGGCCGAGATGGTCTCGCTGTCGTCGCCGTTCGACCTGCCCAACCAGGCCGAGCTGATCGTGCCGAAGTTTCCGGTCACCCCCGACGATCGCGAAGGCCATCCCCGCGAAGTGGCGCGCTACCTGGATACCGAGCTGGATTGGGCCAAGGGCTCGATGGTGCTGTTCACCTCGCGCTGGAAGATGGAAAAGGTGGCCGGCCTGATGTCGGTGGCGCGCCGCAAGCAGGTGCTGGTGCAGGGCGAGATGTCCAAGACCCGGCTGATCGAAGAGCACCTGCGCCGCGTCGACGCGGGTGAGGGTTCGGTGCTGTTCGGGCTGAATTCGTTCGGCGAAGGCCTCGACCTGCCCGGCGAAGCCTGCACCACGGTGGTGATCACCCAGGTACCGTTCGCGGTGCCGACCGATCCGCAGACCGCCACGCTCAGCGAATGGTTCGAGGGCCGCGGGCTCAATGCGTTCAACCTGATCGCCATTCCGCACGCGCTGCGCACGTTGACCCAGTTCGCCGGCCGCCTGATCCGCACCTCCACCGACACCGGCCGCGTGATCATCCTCGATTCGCGGCTGCTGACCCGCCGCTACGGCAAGCGCATCATCGACGCGCTGCCGCCGTTCAAGCGCGTGATCGGCTGAAAAAAAGGGGACGGAGGGGATTAAGTCGTCTGTGCCTCAAACGACTTAATCCCCTCCGTCCCCTTTTTTTAAGATGCCGGCCAGCGGCCGGCACTACCGGATCGGCATCAATCGCCGAGCAGGGCGGTGTTGCGTACGGCGCCCTTGTCGGCACTGGTGGCGAGCAGGGCGTAGGCCTTCAACGCGCTGGTGACCTTGCGCGGGCGCGGTGCGCGTGGCTTCCAGCCGCGTGCGTCGGCCTCGCTGCGGCGCTGGGCCAGCGTGGCCTCATCCAGCAGCAGGTCGATGCGGCGGGCCGGGATGTCGATGCGGATGCGGTCGCCATCTTCCACCAGGCCGATCGCGCCGCCACTGGCCGCTTCCGGCGAAACGTGGCCGATCGACAGCCCCGAGGTGCCACCGGAGAAGCGGCCATCGGTGAGCAGCGCGCACTGCTTGCCCAGTCCCTTCGACTTCAGGTAGCTGGTCGGGTACAGCATCTCCTGCATGCCCGGGCCGCCCTTCGGGCCCTCGTAACGGATCACCACGACGTCGCCCGGTTGTACCTCGTCGGCGAGGATGCCGGCGACGGCGGCGTCCTGGCTTTCATAGACGCGCGCGGGGCCTTCGAACACATGGATCGATTCGTCCACGCCGGCGGTTTTCACCACGCAGCCATCGACGGCCAGATTGCCGCGCAGCACAGCCAGGCCACCCTCCAGCGAATACGCATGTTGCAGCGAGCGGATGCAGCCCTCGGCGCGGTCCAGGTCCAGCGCGGGCCAGCGGGTGGCCTGGCTGAAGGCCTCCTGCGTGGGGATGCCGGCCGGACCGGCCTTGAAGAAGGTGTGCAGGGTGTCGTTGTCACTGCGCACCACGTCCCAGCGCTCCAGCGCCTCGGCCAGGCTGGCGCTGTGCACGGTCGGCACTGTGGTATCGAGCAGGCCGGCGCGATCCAGCTCCCCGAGGATGCCGAACACGCCGCCGGCGCGGTGCACGTCCTCGATGTGGTACTTCGGTGTGTTCGGCGCCACCTTGCACAGCTGCGGGACGCGTCGCGACAGCGCGTCGATGTGGGTCAGGTCGAAGTCGACCTCCGCTTCCTGCGCTGCGGCCAGCAGATGCAGGATGGTGTTGGTGGAGCCGCCCATGGCGATGTCCAGGGTCATCGCGTTGGCGAACGCGGCCTGGGTGGCGATCCCGCGCGGCAGCGCGCTCGGGTCTTCGCCGCCGTACCAGCGATGGCAGAGCTCGACGATCAGGCGGCCGGCGCGGCGGAACAGCGCCTCGCGGTCGGCATGGGTGGCCAGCGTAGTGCCGTTGCCGGGCAGCGACAGGCCCAGCGCTTCGGTCAGGCAGTTCATCGAGTTGGCGGTGAACATGCCCGAGCAGGAGCCGCAGGTGGGGCAGGCGCTGCGTTCAAAGGCCGCGACCTTCTCGTCGGAGGCGCTGTCATCGGCGGCCACCACCATCGCGTCGACCAGGTCCAGCTTGTGCTCGGACAGCTTGGTCTTGCCCGCTTCCATCGGCCCGCCGGAGACGAACACCACCGGGATGTCCAGGCGCAGCGCAGCCATCAGCATGCCGGGGGTGATCTTGTCGCAGTTGCTGATGCACACCAGCGCGTCGGCGCAGTGCGCGTTGACCATGTACTCCACGGCGTCGGCGATGATCTCGCGGCTGGGCAGCGAATACAGCATGCCGTCGTGGCCCATCGCGATGCCGTCGTCCACGGCGATGGTGTTGAATTCCTTGGCGACGCCACCGACCTGTTCGATTTCGCGCGCTACCAGCTGGCCGAGGTCCTTCAGGTGCACGTGGCCGGGCACGAACTGGGTGAAGGAGTTGGCGATGGCAATGATCGGCTTGTGGAAGTCGCCGTCCTTCATGCCGGTGGCACGCCACAGGGCGCGGGCGCCGGCCATGTTGCGGCCGGCGGTGGAGGTGCGGGAACGGTATTCGGGCATGGCGGGCGGAACGGGCGGGCCGTACGACGTGGGGGTCAGCCGATCATGGCCAATTTTTTCGGTTGCTGCTGCAACCACCGGGAAGGGAGTGGCAGGGCTGCGCCCTGCACCCGTGGTAGCGCCGGCCGCTGGCCGGCAACCTCAACAGCATCAGCTGGGCTATCCGCGGGACCCAGCCCGCCTTCGACAGTTTCCTGTGGCTGTTGGTAGGTGTCGACCTTGGTCGACACGATGGATCCACGTCATGCGTGGCTGATGGGGAACGACGAAAATGAAATTCCGTTCATCTTTCCCACTTTGCCGATTCCGGTTGTTGGTGAGGATTTGGCATCATTGGGGCATTGATCCGTCGACAGGGCATGAGGCCATGAAACGTTCCCGCACCACCGCGCTGCTGCTGATGAGCGCCGCGCCGCTGCTGTTCACCGCCTGCCAGAAGGAGCCGGAAGTGAAGGTGCAGGAAGGCCTGTACACCTCGGTCGAGGCCTGCACCGAGGCCACCGGCGACCCGTCGTCGTGCCGCAATGCCTTCGCCGAAGCGCAGAAACAGGCCGCCGATGCGGCGCCGAAGTACGCCAGCAAGGAAGCCTGCGAGAAGGATTACAAGCCGGAGCAGTGCGTGCAGCAGCACACCTCGGCCGGCACCTCGTTCATCGGCCCGATGATGATGGGCTTCTTCATGTCGCAGATGCTGAGCAACCGCGGCGGCCTCGCCCCGCAGGCGCCGGCGTCGGCACCGGCTTACCAGGACAAGAACGCTGGCTGGGCGCGCCCGGCACCGGGCGGCACCGGTGGCCTGAACACCGCCAGCGGCATCGGTGCCGGCAAGGCCGGCCTGGCACCGGTCACCAGCGAACCGAACCGTGCGGTCACTGCCAGCCGTGGTGGCTTCGGCAACACCAGCGCACGCCGCAGCACCAGCGGCAGCTACGGCGGCTGATCGACCCATGCAGCGCATCCGGATTGCCGAGCGTGCCCAGTGGCGGGCACGCGCGGAGGAAGCGGGTTTCCGTTTCCATACCATCGATGGCCAGCCCTACTGGGATGAAAGCGCGTACTACGCGTTCACCCTGCGCCAGATCGAACAGGACATCGAAGACCCCAGTGCCGAGCTGCACCAGATGGCGCTGGATCTGGTCGGTGATGTCATCGGCAGCGAGCGGTTGATGGACCAGCTGGCGATTCCGTCGCATTACCGCGACTGGATCGCCGACAGCTGGCGCCAGCGCCAGCCGCACCTTTACGGCCGCCTGGACCTGGCCTACGACGGCACCGGTCCGGCCAAGCTGTACGAGCTGAACTACGACACGCCGACCTCGCTGTTCGAGGCCAGCTTCTTCCAGTGGCAGTGGCTGGAAGACCAGCGCAACGCCGGCCGCCTGCCGCAGCATGCCGACCAGTTCAATGCGATCCATGAGGCACTGGTCGAGCGCTTCGGCGAACTGGCCACGCAGCTGCCGCCGCCGCTGTACTTCAGCGCGGTGGGAAGCTCGGAAGAAGACCGTGGCACGGTCGAGTACCTGCGCGACTGCGCGTCGCAGGCCGGCCTGCATGGCCAGGCCATCGCGATCGAGGACATCGGCCTGTCCGAGGACGGCCGCTTCACCGCGCTGGATGATTCGGTGATCGGCACGCTGTTCAAGCTGTACCCGCTGGAAGACCTGATGGCCGAAGAGTTCGGCCGCGCGCTGCCCGGTTCGGGCGTGCAGTTGCTGGAACCGGCATGGAAGGCAGTGCTGAGCAACAAGGGCATCCTGCCGTTGCTGTGGCAGCGCAACGTAGGCCATCCGAACCTGCTGGAGGCGCACTTCGATGACGGCAGCGCGCTGGCGTCGGGCTGGGTGCGCAAGCCGCTGTTCTCGCGCGAAGGTGCCAACATCGAGATGCACCTGGCCGATGGCAGCACCCAGCGCAGCGACGGTCCCTATGACGGCCCGGCGATCATCCAGCGCGCCCATCCGCTGACCCGCTTCGAAGGCGGCTACCCGCTGATCGGCAGCTGGGTGGTGGGTGACCACGCCTGCGGCATCGGCATCCGCGAGGACGACAGCGCGATCACCCGCGACAGTGCGCGGTTCGTGCCGCACGCGATCGTCGACGAGGCGCCGACGCGGATCTACGTCTGATGACGGTGCGGCGTTGGCCTGGCCGGCATGGACGTGCCACGCCCGCGCCGGGCCGGCATTTCGATGACGGGCGCAGCCTGCAGGCCTTCGCGGACCGCGTCGCGGTGCGTTGCCACCGCTGCGATGCCCCCGGTTGGGTGATCGCCCGCTGGGAACCCTATCGATGGACCGCGCGTTTCCGCTGCACCGCTTGCAGCGCTGCATTGGACAGCGGCGACTGGGTCGGTGCGGTCCGCATTCTGGGCCGCCAGCCCTGTGGATTCTGCGGGCATCAGTGGCTGCATGTGTGTCGACCGATTCCCGTCGGCATCCCCGCGCCGGCATCCTTCCCCGCCCGATGCGCACAGTGCGGTCGCAGCACCGAGGTCGCGGTCTCGATGCGCCCACTGCGTGACGCCGAGCCTGCCGATCCGCATTTCGGTCTGCCGCTGCGCCTGGTCGAATCGACCCGCGCGGGCCTGCTGTGGGCCTACAACGCCGAACATCTGCAGGCACTGCACGACTACGCGGGCGCGACGCTGCGCGAAGGCCGCGGCCATCATCGATCCATGATCTCGCGCCTGCCGCAGTGGATGAAGCTGGCCCGCAACCGGGTGCTGCTGCAGCGTGCGGTGGAGCGGTTGCAGCGGCGCTTGCTGCAGGGGTAGGTAGTGCCGGCCGCTGGCCGGCAGCCGAGCATGGGCTCGGCGCTACAGACAACCCGATCCGTGTAGAGCCGAGCCCGCGCTCGGCTCAGAGCAGCCCTTCGCGCTTCACCGCCAGGTAGCGCTCCACCAGCGCGCCGGGCAGGGCGTCGGCGGTGACGTCCAGCACCATCACCTTCTCGCTGCGCAGCGCTTCGTGCGCCTTCGCGCGCTGCTGCAGGTACAGCGCGGCGGCACCGGCCTGGGTGGCGTCTTCCAGTGTCTGCACTTCGCCCTCCAGCACGCCGTCCAGCTCGCGCTCGCGCAGGCTGGCCACGCACACCAGGTGGCGCCGCTGCAGCAGGCGCACCGCCGCCAGCAGGTCTTCGATGTCTTCATCGCGCACGTTGCTGACCAGCATCACCAGCGCACGTCGCCGCTGGCGCAGCGATACCTCGGTGGCGGCGGCCAGGTAGTCGGTGGCCACCGCGCGTGGCTGCAGATCGTAGCTGGCGCGCAGCAGGTGCTCGACCGTGCCCATGCCGCGCTGCGGCGCGACCCAGCGGCGTTCGCCACCGGCAGCGAACAGGCCGGCGGCATCGCCCTGGCGCAGCGCCAGGTAGGCCACCACCAGCGAGGCATTCAAGGCATGGTCGAAGTGCGAGAGCCCGCCTTCGCTGGCCAGCATGCGCCGGCCACTGTCGAGCATCAGCAGCAACTGCTGGTTCTTCTCGTCCTGGTACTCGCGCGAGATCAGCTTGCGCGCACGCGCGGTGGCCTTCCAGTCCAGCTGGCGCAGGCTGTCGCCGACGCGATACTCGCGCATCTGGTGGAAGTCGGTGCCTTCACCACGGCGGCGCTTCACGTGTGCACCGACCAGCCGCGAGGCCTGGTCAGCACTGAACAACGCAAAGCGCGTGAGCGGGACGAAGTTCGGATAGACCCGCACGTCCAGTACGGGCGGCAGCGTGCGTTGCTGCCACCACAGGCGCCACGGCGAGCGCATGCGCAGGTGCACGCCTTCGAAGCGGAAGTGCCCGCGCTGCAGCGGCTGCAGGTGATAGTGCAGCGTGGAGGCGCTACCGGCCCGCAGGCGCACGCGCTGTGGCAGCGATTCCAGCGGCCAGCCGCCGGGGACCAGGTCGAACACCTGCACCGTCATCGCTTGCTCGGCCTGCAGCCGCAGCGCCGCCTCGCGGCGCACGCCCAGCGCCAGCGCTTCGGGCAGTTCGCGCTGTACCTGCGGCGACGGACGCCGCGATTGCCGCCACAGGTCGAACAGCGCAGGCAACGCGATGGCCGCCGCGGCCAGCGCCCAGCTCCAGCGCGGCAGCAACCCGCCCAGCACCAGGCCGCCCAGCACCAGGCCGCCCAGGGCGGCCCAGGCCAGCAGCAGCGCCAGCAGCAGCGGGGCAGGCCTCATCGGCGCGGTGCTTCCACCTTGGCCAGCAGTGCGCCCAGCACGTCGTCGGCGTCCTGGCCTTCGATCTGCAGCTCCGGGGCCAGTGCAATGCGGTGGCGCAGTGCCGGGCGAGCAATGTCGCGCACGTCGTCGGGCGTGACGAAGTCACGGCCGGCCAGCACCGCCTGCGCGCGCGAGGCACGCACCAGCGCGATGCTGCCGCGCGGGCCAGCGCCGACCGCGATGCCTGGCCACTGCCTCGTGGCCGCCACAATCCGCACCGCGTAGTCGATCACTTCGTCATCGACGGTGATCGCCGCGGTCGCACGCTGCAGTTCCAGCAGTTCGCCGGCACCGAGCACGCGTGGCACCTGGCTCAGGTCGAAATCGCTGGCGGCACGGCCACTGGTGATCGCGGTCACCATGCGCTTCTCGTCCTCCAGTTGCGGGTAGTCGATCAGCACCTTCAGCAGGAAGCGGTCCAGCTGTGCCTCTGGCAGCGGGTAGGTGCCTTCCTGCTCCAGCGGGTTCTGCGTGGCCAGCGCCATGAACGGCGGCGCCAGGGTGAACGCCTTGCCTTCGATGGTCACCTGGCCTTCCTGCATCACTTCCAGCAGTGCCGACTGGGTCTTGGCCGGCGCACGGTTGATCTCGTCGGCCAACAGCAGATTGGTGAACACCGGGCCACGGCGGATCCTGAAGCTCTCGCTCTTCGGGTCGTACACCGCATGGCCACTGACGTCGCTGGGCATCAGGTCGGGGGTGAACTGCACGCGGCCATAATCCAGCTCCAGCGCCTGCGCGAGTGCCCGCACCAGCAGGGTCTTGCCCAGCCCGGGCACGCCCTCGATCAGCACATGGCCACCGGCCAGCAGGGCCACCAGGATCTGGTCCAGTACGTCGGCCTGGCCAATGAAGGCGTGGCCGACGGCATCGCGGATGGCATCGACGCGTTCGATCAGGCGGGCGTTGGCGGCCGCCGGCAGCTCGGGGACTTCGGTCATAGCAGGGATCTCATCTGGAGCAGCAAGCGGATGCGCTCGCGCAGGGCGGAGGAATCGTGCGGCGGAGGCGGCGTGAGCGCGCTGGCAACGCGGCCTTGCGGCCACTTCAGCAGTTCGGCGATGGCCTGTTCGCGGGGGGCGCCCTCCAGTGCGGCAGCCACCGGTGCGCGCAGGCGCAGGCGATGCAGGAACAGGGCGAGCACGGCGTGGTACAGGCACGCGCCGTGGCCGAAGCGCAGCAGCAGCTCGCCGCTGGCACGCACGTGTTCCAGCAGCGAGCGGCGTTCCAGCACCGGCGACGGCAGGCGGCTGCCGAAGCGTTGCGAACGGCCCCACAGCCAGCCCAGCAGGGCCAGCAGCAGCGGCGCCCACACCGGCCAGCCCTGGTAGAACAGGCGCGCCCACAGCGACGGCGGGCGGCTGGCGTAGACCAGCCAGAAAGTGCCCTTGCCATAGTTCGGATCGAGCAGATAACGGGTCAGGTCGCGGTGCGAGAGATCGTGCAGGCCGTCGCTGGCCTTGCCCGCAGCCGATGCCAGGCGTGCTGCCGGCGAATCCACCTCGCCGCGCATGAACTCCATGTCGGCCAGCACGCTCACCTTGCCCTGCCCGTGGCGCAGTCGCGCGAACACCAGGTTGCGCTCGTTGCCCCAACGCCGTTCGGCTTGTGTACGGGCGGCAAAGCCCAGCGTGAAGCGGCGACCACCGCAGAACTCCACATGGCTGGGATCGTCGATGACGTGGAACGGCTGGCAGTCGCTCTGCTGGTACAGGCTGTCCACGCCGAGCTGGTCCAGCAGCGGTCCCTGCGTACTGCTGGCGTCGTCCTCTGCGGGTGGCGGCGTACGCACCAGCAGATGGCCACCACCATCGACCCAGGCCAGCAGGGCCCTGGCTGCCGGTGCCGGCAGTTCGCTGCTGTCCTGCAGCAGCACCACCGTATCGCGCGGTCCCAGCGCCATCTGCTGCAGGTCCAGTCGCGGCCGCGAGTGCACGTCGATGCCATCGGCGCGCAGTGCCTGGCCAAGCACGTACAGCGGGTTGTAGCCAGCTTCGCCCTGCGGCGGCAGCTGCACGGTCTCGGTCACCCGCTCATGCGTGCGCAGAAAGAGGATCGTCAGCGGTACGCCGAGCAGCACCAGCCCGCCCAGCAACAGCGACCAGAACAGGCGCGGGCTCATGCCAGCCACCCGTATTGCTGGCGCAGCGTGTCGGCCAGTGCATCGAAATCGGCGCGGCTGGGCAGGCGGCCACCGTAGGCGGCGTACTGCCACATGCGCACGATGCGCGCGAACAGGTCACGGTCGGTGGCATCGGGCATGCGCCGCGAGGCGCGAAGGCATTGCGCTTCGGTGGCACCGGGCGGAAGCGCGATGCCGCTGCGCTCGCCCACGGTGCGTACGCTGGCGCGGTACAGCAGGGCCAGCGCCTGACGCGGCCGGCCCTGGTCCCACAGCAGGCCGGCCTGGGTGGCCACGTCCGGCGGCAGCACGACCGGCAGCTCCACCTGTTCCTCCACCACCTGTGGTGCAGCCTCGGCCTTGCGCCGGCCACTGCCGCGCAGCCACGGCAGCCACAGACGGGCGGTCAACAACAGCACCAGCAGCAGGACGCCCAGCAGGCCCCACAGACCCCACTCGGCCAGGCGCGCCAGCCAGGCAATGCTGGCCTTGCGGTTGCTGCGCTCGCCCTTGTCGCTGCCGTCGCTCTGCAGCGCCTTGTCTTCCTTCTTTTTTTCCTCGGCCTGTTCGATCGGCTTCCAGCGCGTGACCTGGCGGGTCGGGCGCTGCAGCGGATCCTCATAGGCGCGGTTCACCGCCTGGCGGAAACCGGCGGTGTCCACCGGCGCCGCACCGAAGATCATCGCCGGCGTATTGGCCGGATCGTTGGCCGCAGTGGCGGGTTCTTCCGCACGGCCCTCGTCCTCTTCGGCATCGTCGGCCTGCCCAGCGACTGTCTGCGCGTCCTGCGCATGCACTGGCGCGGAGGCCAGCGGCAGGGCAAGGCACAGCAGCAGCGCCAGCGTCGATGCTGCCGGCAGCAGCCGCTCGCGCAGGCGGCGCAGGGCGATCTCCACGTCCCACGCTTCCATCTGCGTACGTCGGTTCAAGTACAGGCCGAAGCCGGCGCCGACATAGAACGGTCCGATCAGCACCGATGCCAGCCAGCACGCCAGGTTGAAGCCCAGCTGCGCCCAGGCAGGCGTGTCCTGGCCGATCATGTCCCATGCGGCACGCCATGATTCGGACATCAGCTCCAGTGGCATGAACATGAACACCGCGCCGATCGCGCCGGACACCAGCACCCCTTCAAAGGCCATGCAGGCCACGGTCAGCACAACGGCGGCGCCCGCGGCACCGGCCGCCACGGCGCGGCGGCGTGCACCGCGCTGGGCCGGCGCGTTGCCTTCCAGCAGGTTCACCGGCAGGCACAGGCTGCGCAGTACGCTGAAGCGGCGCCAGCCCAGGTAGCCCCAGAAGCCTGCATTGCCCCAGCTGCGCTGCGCACGCAGCGCTGCCAGCGCGCCCACCGGCTCACCGAAGATGCCGCGCGACAGCACGTACAGCGGTGCGCGCTCGAACAGCGGCTTGCACCACCACATTGCCAGCCAGGCCCAGCCGAACGCATCCAGCCACCAGCCCAACGCGTTGAAGATCACGAACAGCGGCGCACTGGCCAGCAGCCAGCTGCCCCACACCGCACGTGCGTGGCGGCGCGACAGGGCGCTGCCCAGCTCCATCGCTTCCCAGCCACTGCGCGCGCGCAGCGCCACGTCCAGGCGGTCAATGCGCATTGCCGCCTCCGCGCCCGCCGCGCCACAGCCACAGCAGCACGCCGGCCCACAGCACGCCGGCCACGCTGAACTTGCCCCACGCCGGCACTTCGGCAATCGACGACCAGAACGCTTCGATGAACGCGGCCACCAGCAGCATGAACGCCACGCCCAGGCACAGCCGGGCCCCGATGCGGCCGCCTTCGACCAGGGCATCCAGGCGGCTGCGCCGGCCGGGGGCCAGCAGTTTCATGCCCAGCTGCAGGCCGGCACCGCCGGCGATCACGATCGCGGTCAGCTCGAACGCACCATGGCCTGCGACGAAGCGCCAGAACGGATCGCCATGGCCGATGTGCTGCAGGTGGCCGGCCACTGAACCGATGATCACGCCGTTGAACAGCAGCACCAGCAGCGTGCCCAGGCCGGCCAGCAGGCCACTGGCGAAGGTACGCAGGGCGATGCTGATGTTGTTCAGGATGTAGTGGCCGAACATCATCCAGTCCGTGCCGCTGTCACGCCCGAGGCGTTCGGCCGCTGGATCGTACATGCGCTCCATCTCGGCGATCTGGCGGTTGTCCATCACCATGTGGATCAGGTCCGGGTAGAGCTGCGCCAGCACGAAGCAGGCCACCGCCGGCAGCGCGAACATCGCCAGTGCCACCCACATGCTGCGCGCCTGGCTGCGCACCAGCAGCGGGAAGTCGGCCACCAGGAATTCCAGTGCACCGCGCCAGCGCGTCGGCGGAGTGCGGTACAGCACACTGTGGCCCTGCTGCATCAACTGCTGCAGGCGCTGCACCAGCTGCGGGCTGTAGCCGCGCTCGCGGGCCAGTGCCAGCTGCTGGCACAGGCGCCGGTAGCGCTGCGGGAAGGCGGCGTCGTCCACTGCCAGCGCGCTGGCCTTGCGCCGCGTGCGGCGCGCAGCACCAGCACGCAGCAGCAGCCAGTGTTCCAGGTCCTGCCATTCCTGCTGGTAGCGGGCGACGAACTGTTCCTGCTTCATCGCCGCCCCAACAGCCAGTTGGCCATGGCATACAGGCGCAGTACGCCGACCTGGCCGTGGGTGCCGGTCAGCGGTTCGGCGATGCCGGCCAGTTCCTGCTGGCGGGCCGCCGACAGCCGTGGCGCGCGCTCGGCGAAGGCCATCAGCGCGGCCTGCTCTTCCGGTCGCAGCGGCTGCGGCGGGGCCAGCACGCTGTCGATGGTGGGCGGAGGCGGCAGGTACGGCACGGGCGCATGCACCACCACGGTGCCGGCCACCAGATCGCCCAGGCGACGGCCATGGGGATCGAACAGGCTGCTGATCAGGCCCAGTGCATAGCCGAACGGCAGCATGTCCACGGTGCGCAGCAGGTTGCGGGTGATGGCAGCCATCCAGCCTACCGGCGCGCCATCGCGCGCAAGCACGCGCAGGCCCAGCGCGCGCTTGCCGAGCGTACGGCCCCACAGCGCTTCGCAGACGATCGGGTAGGCCCAGTACACCAGGAACATCAGCACCAGGCCGAGCCCGGAGCCGAACGAATCCAGCAGTGCCAGTGGAATCGACATCACCACCAGTACCGCGATGCGCACGCCCAGATCCACCAGCCACGCCATCGCCCGTGGCACCGGGCCGGCTGCCGGCAGCTGCAGCGGCACACCCTCCGGCGTCACCACCTCGCGGTAGGTATCGAGCATCGGTGCGGCCATCAGTGCGATGGCCTTCGTTGTGGGCGCCGGAGTCCTCTCCGGCAGGCAGCCACAGGCATGGGGGTCTCGACAGGTCCTGGTCGGGCCCAGACTTTAGCAGAGCCGCATGGCGGCGTTGGCTGCTCAGCCCAGGTATTCGTCCTTCAGCCGCACGTAGTGGTCGGCCGAGTAGTGCAGCGACTCGATCTCCTTGTCGCTCAGCGTGCGGGCCGGGCGGGCCGGATTGCCCACCCACAGCTCGCCTTCGCCGACCACCTTGCCCGGGCCGACCACCGCACCGGCGCCGACGAAGCCATGGCGCTCGACGCGCGCACTGTCGAGGATGCAGGCGCCCATGCCGATCAGGCTGTAGTCGCCGATCGTGCAGGCATGGATGATGCAGCCGTGGCCGACGGTCACGCCTTCGCCGATCAGGGTCGGGTAGCCGGCCTTGTTGTAGGGGCTGTGGTGGCTGACGTGGATGATGGTGCCGTCCTGCACGTTGGTGCGCGCGCCGATGCGCACGTGATTGACATCACCGCGGATGATCGTGCCCGGCCACACCGATACGTCCTCGGCCAGCTCCACGTCACCGATGACGGTGCAGGCCGGATCGATGTACACGCGCTCGCCGAGGACGGGCATCTTGTCGCGGAAGGGGCGCAGCGGGGTCATCGGTGTCTCCGGAAATCAGGACGTTCGCGACGATGATACCCGTGTGGTAGTGCCGGCCGCTGGCTGGCAACGTCAATGGGCGTACCTGGAATTCTGGGGTTGCCGGCCAGCGGCCGGCACGACCGGAAGCAGCTGCGGCTCTTCATGCCGGCGCGTGCTTGGCCAGCACCTGCCGGAACAGCTCATCCAGCCACGCCGCATCACCGTGTCCAACGGGCAGCTGTGGCGCCTGCGCAGTCCGGGTGGCCAGCTCACGATCGATGAAATCGCTGATCGCCGCGATGCGTGGTCCGGCATTGACCTCGGCACTGGCGCGTTTCACTACCAGCAGGGCATCGATGGCTTCACGCACCGGGCCATGCGGCAGCAGTCGATCCAGCAGATCCTCGAAGGCCATCGGCGGAGGTGTCTGCTCGTGCTCGATCCACTGGCAGGCCAGCAGTGGGCGCAGCACGTACAGGTACTTCTTGGTGCGTACCATCTCGCCACGCAGGTACCCGCGATGGTTCGAGCGCGCCATGCTGAAGTAGTGCCACCACGTGCCCAGCGGCGAATAGAAGGACTTTGCGGCCTCCCACAACTGCGCCACGGCGGCGTCGTCCTGCCGGTACACGATCGGCGAACGCAGCCATTCGATCAGTGTCGGATTGGATTTTGAGACCAGCCGCAGTGCCTTGCGCAGGTCCCAGCCGCTGACGTCGAGCTCATCGTCGATCGGCAGTTCGATCACATCGCGCTGCGCTTCGCCGGGACCGGTGCTCTCGTTGACGCTGAGATACCACGGCTGGCGATGCACGTAGATGAAGCGTGCGTCGTAGTCGCTGTCCGGCGAAGAGAAGCCCCAGCCACGGCTGCCGGATTCGCAGGCCAGCAGCACACGCACATTGTGGCGCTGTTCGATGTCGGCGAGGCTGGAAAGAATGGCGGCGCGCTTGTCCGGCGCGATCGGGTGGATGTCGTCCATGCAGTTGTGTTCTTAATGTCGAGCGTTCTCGACTGTAGCGCAGGTCTGCATCGCTGCGCTCGCCGGGCATGGCCCGGCGCTACCAGAGGGTGACGTTCGTCGACGAGGCATGACGGGGTAGCGCCGGGCCAAGCCCGGCGAACGCGATCACGGTTCGTAGCTGTAGCCCATGCCATACACCGAACGGATCGGTTCGCCTTCCATGCCGGCGTCGGCCAGCTTGCGGCGCAGGTTGCGCACGTGGCTGTCGACGGTGCGGTCGACCACCACGCGATGGTCCAGATAGAGGCGGTCGAGCAGCTCGTCGCGCGCCCAGATCCGGCCCGGCGTGGCCAGCAGCGTGCGCAGCAGGCGGTATTCGACCGGGGTCAGGTCCAGGCCCTTGCCGTTCCAGGTGGCGCGGGCTGCCGGTTCGTCGATATGCAGCCCGCCGTTGGCCCGCGCAGCGGGGTCCGGGCGGTAGCGACGCAGCACCGCCATCACCCGTGCGACCACTTCGCGCGGACTGAACGGCTTGCAGATGTAGTCGTCGGCACCGATTTCCAGGCCCAGCAGGCGGTCGATCTCTTCCACCCGTGCGGTGACCATGATCACCGGCACATCGCTGCTGGCGCGCAGTTCGCGGCACAGGTCCACGCCATCGCGCTGCGGCAGCATCAGGTCCAGCAGCACCAGGTCGGGCTGGTAGCGCGCGAATGCGTCGATCACCTGGCCGCCATCGTCCACCCATTCGCTGGTCATCCCGGCGGCGGCCAGGTAGTCGCGCAGCACCGAGGCCAGGCGTGGCTCATCCTCGACGATCAGGATCTTCGCAGACGCGGCGGGGGACGGGCTCATGCAGGCTCCGGCAGGGTAATGACCACGCGCAGCCCGCCCAGCGGCGAGGGCTCGGCGTGGATGAGGCCGTGGTGGGCGAGGATGATGTTGTGGCTGATGGCCAGGCCCAGCCCGCTGCCGCCGCTGGCCCGGTTGCGCGAGCTCTCCACCCGGTAGAAGCGCTCGAACAGCAGCGCGCACTTGTCGGCCGGCACGCCTGGCGCGGTGTCTTCCACGATCAGCTGCACGCCGGCAGGCACGCGCGCTGCCTGCACGCGTACGCGGCCCCCGGCGTGGGTGTAGCGCAATGCGTTCTCCAGCAGATTGGCCAGCACCTGCTGCAGGCGCCGTTCGTCACCCGATACCTGCAGCGGTGTGGCGGGCAGGTCCTCCTCCAGTGCCAGCCCCGCCATGGAGAAGCGCACGCGCATGCCATTGAGCTCGCTGCGCAGCAGCGCCGCCAGGTCCAGCGGCGCGAAGCGGTAGGCCAGGCCGCCGGACTGGGTCATCGACAGGTCGTGCAGGTCGTCGATCAACTTGCCCAGTTGGCGGATCTCGCCCTGCAGGGCACCGAGGTTGGCGCGGTCCAGCGGGCGGATGCCGTCCTCGATGGCTTCCAGTTCGGCACGAACCACCGCCAGCGGCGTGCGCAGTTCGTGCGAGATGTCGGCGATGAAGGCACGGCGGTTGCGCTCGGTGTCGTCCAGCGCCTGCGCCATCCGGTTGAAGTCGTTGACCAGTGCATCCAGCTCGTCATCGCTGGTGCGCTCGATGCGGGTGGCGTAGTCGCCAGCGGCGAGCCGGTGGGTGGCCGCCGCCAGTTTGGCCAGGCGCTGGCGCAGCGCGCGCGATACCAGCCAGGCCAGCAGTACCGTCACCAGCAGCAGCGCGATGCCGATCACCCACCACGCGCGCACCTGGGTGTTGTAGAAGTTCAGGTCGTTGGTGGCGATGACGGTCTGGAACGGCACCATGCCCAGCCAGCCGACCGTGTGCCCGTCCACCTGCACGGCGTGCGGCTCGTCGTCGCTGGTGGCATCCGGGTTGCCGGCTACGAACCGATGCTGTGCATCGAACAGGCCCAGGCGGGAGGGAACGCCGGTCTGGTCGGACAGCGGTGGCACGGGCCCCTCGTGCCCATGGGCCAGGTCCGGGCGCAGCAGCCGCGCCCAGCGGTCACTGTCGCCGCGCAGATGCTCCCAGCCGCCGTGCGCGCTGTACTCGCGCTGCAGGTGCGGCATCACCCGCTGCATGCGCAGATCGCCCTGGTCATTGAGGTAGTCCAGGAAGCCGGTCTGGAACGCCACGCGGCTGGCAATGCCGTTCACTGCCAGCACCAGCAGGCAGGCGGTGAAGATCGCGAGGAAGGTCTTCGCGGTCAGGCCGAATTTGAGTCGAATCTTCGCCATCGCCGGGCCATTAGCGGCGCATGCGGCGCCGAAAGCAAGCGCCCGCTGAGCCGGTCGCACAATCTCCATATTCTCTGCACAGTTCCACGGCAGCGTGCACGGGTCAACGCAAGGCCCCCACGCCCCCTCATGTCACTCCTGCGCCCGCTGTCCCGTTCTCCCCGTCCGCTGTTGCTGCCCCTGCTGCTGGCCCTTGCGGCCTGCTCGGCGGGCAGGTCCGAGGCCCCGGCCATCCCTGAAGTGGGCGTCATCACTGCCAGCGCACAGCCGCTGGCGCTGCAGCAGATCCTGCCCGGTCGCGCCGTACCGTTCGAGGTGTCCGAGGTGCGCCCGCAGATCGGCGGCCTGGTCCGCCAGCGGTTGTTCACCGAAGGCCAGCAGGTCAGCGCCGGCCAGGTGCTGTACCAGATCGACCCGGCGCCGTACCAGGCCGCCTTCGATACCGCGCGTGGCCAGCTGGCGCAGGCCGAGGCCACTGTGTTGTCGGCGCAGCCGAAGGCCGAGCGCACCCGCACGCTGCTGGGCATGGATGCAGCGAGCAAGCAGGACGCCGACGATGCCACCTCGGCGCTGAAGCAGGCACAGGCGAACGTGATCGCCGCGCGCGCCGCATTGCAGGCCGCGCGCATCAACCTTGACTACACCCGGGTGACTGCACCGATCGCGGGCCGCATCGGCACCTCCAGCGTTACCGCCGGCGCGCTGGTTACCGCCGGCCAGGACGCGGCGCTGGCGACCATCCAGCGGTTGGATCCGGTGTACCTGGATGTCACCCAGTCCAGCACGCAGATGCTGGCGCTGCGCAGGCAGCTCGATGCCGGCCTGGTGAAAGCCATCGACGGCAAGGCACAGGTGAAGGTGCTGCTGGAGGACGGCAGCACGTATGCGCATGAAGGAACCCTGGAGTTCGTCGGCAGCGCAGTCGACCCGGGCACCGGCAACGTGGTGCTGCGCGCGGTCATTCCGAACCCGGAGGGCCTGCTGCTGCCGGGCATGTACCTGAAGGCGGTGCTGCCGATGGCCACCGATGCGCGCGCCCTGCTGGTGCCGCAGAAGGCGGTGCTGCGCAATGAACGTGGCGAGCCGTTGCTGCGCCTGCTCGACGCCAAGGATCATGTGGTCGAGCGCCGGGTCAGCACCGGCCAGGTGGTCGGCAACCAGTGGCAGATCACCGATGGTCTCAAGACCGGCGAACGGGTGATCGTCAGCAACGGCAGTGCGGTATCACTGGGCCAGCAGGTGAAGGCGGTGGCGGCCACCACGGCGCAGCTGGCGGCGATGCCGGCGATCGACCCGAACGGCAACACTGACGAAAAGTCGCACTGAGGCCTGCCGCGCATGGTTCGTTTCTTCATCGACCGGCCGATCTTCGCCTGGGTGATCGCCATTGCGGTCAGCCTGCTCGGCCTGCTCGCGATCCTGATCCTGCCGGTGGACCGCTACCCGCAGATCGCCCCGCCCACCATCACCATCCGTGCCACCTACACCGGTGCCTCGTCGCAGACCGTGGAAAATGCGGTCACCCAGGTCATCGAGCAGTCGCAGCAGAGCCTCGATCACCTGATGTACATGACCTCGACCAGTGCCTCCGACGGCTCGGCGCAGGTCAACCTGGTGTTCGCCACCGGCACCAATCCGGACACCGCGCAGGTGCAGGTGCAGAACCAGCTGCAGGCGGCCATGGCCACGCTGCCGCAGGCGGTGCAGCAGAACGGCCTGACCATCACCAAGTCCAGTGGTTCGATCTTCGAGGTGCTGTCGTTCACCAGCGAAGACGGCAGCATGGACAACTTCGATGTCGCCAACTTCATGGAAGCGCGCATCGATGACCAGATCAGCCGCGTCAGCGGTGTCGGCAACATCCAGCCGATCGGCCAGGAGTACGCCATGCGCATCTGGCTGGACCCGGAGAAGATGCGCCAGTACGCGCTGATGCCGTCGGACATCGAGACCGCGCTGCAGGCACAGAACACCGACGTCTCGGCCGGTGAACTCGGCGGCCAGCCGGCGCTGAAGGGCCAGCAGCTCGACGCCACGGTGACCGCGCGCAGCCGCCTGCACACGCCCGAACAGTTCGCGCAGGTGGTGCTGAAGGCCGATGCCAACGGCAGCGTGGTGCATCTGGGTGAGGTGGCGAAGATCGGCCTGGGCCCGGAGAGCTACGACAGCATCAGCACCTTCAACGGCAAGCCGTCTGCATCGCTGGGTATCGAACTCAATGCCGGTGCCAACGCCATCGCCGTGTCCAAGGCCATCGATGCACGGCTTCAGCAGCTGCAGAAGTACTGGCCGCATGGCTACACCGCCCACGTGGCGTTCACCACCACGCCGTTCGTGACCATCTCGCTGAAGGAAGTGGTGATCACCCTGATCGAGGCGATCATCCTGGTGGTGCTGGTGATGTACCTGTTCCTGCAGAACTGGCGCGCCACCCTGATCCCGACCATCGCAGTGCCGGTGGTGCTGCTGGGTACGTTCGGCGTGTTGGCGGCATTTGGCTATTCGATCAACACGCTGACCATGTTCGCACTGGTGCTGGCCATCGGCCTGCTGGTGGACGATGCCATCGTGGTGGTGGAGAACGTGGAGCGGGTGATGACCTTCGAAGGGCTGGCGCCGAAGCCGGCCACGCTGAAGGCGATGGGCCAGATCACCGGCGCGCTGGTGGGCATCGTGCTGGTGCTGACCGCGGTGTTCCTGCCGATGGCGTTCTTCAGCGGTGTCACCGGCGTGATCTATCGCCAGTTCTCGGTGACGATTGCCGCCGCGATGGTCCTGTCGGTGCTGGTGGCGATGACCATCACCCCGGCGCTGTGCGGCAGCATCCTGCACCCGATTCCCAAGGGCGGCCATCCGCATGGCGACCACGGCGGCGAGCCGAGCCTGCTGGGCAAGTTCTTCATCTGGTTCAACCACCGTTTCGAGCGCACGTCCAACGACCTGCGTCGCCGGGTGGATGGCTTCCTTGGCCGGCGCACGCTGGGCGTACTGTTCTACCTGGCGCTGAGCGTGGCCACCGGCCTGCTGCTGTGGCACCTGCCCGGCGCGTTCCTGCCCGACGAGGACCAGGGCATGCTCAACGCGCTGGTGAAGCTGCCGGCCGGTGCCACCCTAGAGCAGACCCGCGCGGTGATGGATCGCCTGAGTGCCGCTGCGGTGAAGGACGACGGCGTGCTGTCGATCCAGGCCACCGCCGGTTTCAGTGTCACCGGCAGCGGCCAGAACGTCGGCCAGGCCTTCATCCGCCTGAAGGACTGGGATGACCGCAAGGATGACGCCGACACCATTGCCGCGCGGTTGACCGCGGCCATGGCCAGCGTGCCCGATGCGCAGGTGTTCATCACCTCGCCACCGGCCATCCTTGGCCTGGGCGATGCGGGCGGTTTCACCCTGGAACTGCAGGACGAAGGCGGCGCCGGCCATGCCGCCGCCGTGGCCGCGCGCAACACGCTGCTTAAGGAGGCCGCCAGGGATCCGAAGCTGGTCAACGTGCGCTACGCCAGCCTGGAAGACGCGCCGGTGTATGCAGTGAAGGTGGACGACGCCAAGGCGCAGGCGATGGGCGTGAATCCGCAGGACATCAATGACACCTTGAATGCGGCCTTGGGTGGCGACTTCGTCAACAACTTCATCTACAAGGGCCGCATCAAGAAGGTGTTCATCCAGGGCACGGCCGAAGCGCGCATGCAGCCGCAGGACATCGAGCGCTGGAGCGTGCGCAACCAGGTTGGGCAGATGGTGCCGCTGTCGTCGCTGGTCAGCGCGCACTGGTCCAGCGCGCCGGCCGCGCTGCAACGCTACAACGGCATCTCGGCGATGGAGATCACCGGCCAGCCCGCGCCCGGCGTCAGTTCCGGCGAGGCGATGGCCGAGATCGCGCGCCTGGCCGACAAACTGCCGGAAGGCTTCAGCCATGCCTGGTCGGACATGGCCTACCAGGAACAGCTGTCGGGCAACCAGGCGCCAATGCTGTACGCCATCTCGCTGCTGTTCGTGTTCCTGTGCCTGGCCGCGCTGTATGAAAGCTGGGCGGTGCCGCTCGCGGTGATGCTGGCGGTGCCGGTGGGCGTGTTTGGTGCGGTGCTGATGATGAACCTGCGTGGCCTCAACAATGACGTGTACTTCCAGGTCGGCCTGCTGACCACGATTGGCCTGGCGGCCAAGAACGGCATCCTGATCGTCGAGTTCGCGCGCATCCTTGAACAGCAGGGCAGGAACACCCGCGAGGCGATCCTGCAGGCCGTCTATCTGCGCCTGCGGCCGATCGTGATGACCTCGCTGGCGTTCCTGATGGGCGTGCTGCCGCTGGTGTTCGCCACCGGCGCCGGCTCGGCCGCGCGCCGCTCGCTGGGTACCGGCGTGGCCGGCGGCACGGTCGCCTCGATGGTGCTGGGCATGTTCTTCGTGCCGTTGTTCTACCTGCTGGTGCGCCGCCTGTTCCCGGGCCGCGCGCCGGCCCACGCCGCGGCCCCGGAGGCAAGCCCATGAAGCCGATGCTGCTGCGCGCCCTGGCGGCCGCAATGATCACCACGGTGCTGGGTGGTTGCGTGAGCATGGCGCCGCATTACCAGCGGCCCGAGGCACCGGTGCCGGCACAATTCGGCAATGCCGCCACGGGCGAGGCCGAGCCAGCACTGGCGGCGCCAGCCTGGCGCGAAGTCTTCCTCGAGCCGCGCCTGCAGCAGGTGATCGCGCTGGCGCTGCAGAACAACCGCGACCTGCGCGTGGCCATGCTGCAGGTGGAGAAGGAACGTGCGCAGTACCGCATCCAGCGCGCGGCGCTGCTGCCGTCGGTGGATGCCAGCGGCAGTGTCACCCGCTTGCGGGTGAGTGATGCCAACAGCGAGACCGGTGCCACCCAGGTGACTGAATCCAATGCCGTACAGGTGGGTATCAGCAGTTGGGAACTGGATCTGTTCGGACGCATCCGCAGCCTGAAGAACGAGGCCCTGCAGAACTGGCTGGCCAGCGCCGAGAACCAGCGCGCCGCGCGTACCAGCCTGGTGGCCGAAGTGGCCACGGCGTGGCTGGCGCTGGCAGCGGACGAGCAGTCACTGGCGTTCACCCGGCAGACCCTGGACAGCCAGCAGCAGACCCTGCAGCGCACCGAGGCCCGCCACGCCCAAGGCCTGGCCTCGGGCCTGGACCTGTCGCAGGTACAGACCAGCGTCGAAGCCGCGCGCGGTGCGCTGGCCAAGCTGCAGACGCAGCAGGCGCAGGATCGCGATGCATTGCAGTTGCTGGTGGGAGCGCCGCTGGATGCGGCCCTGCTGCCAACCGCGCAGGCGCTGGATGGCAGCGTGACACTGGCGCCGCTGCCGGCCAACCTGCCGTCCAGCGTGCTGCTGCAGCGCCCGGACGTGTTGTCCGCCGAACACGCACTACAGGCGGCCAATGCCGATATCGGTGCCGCGCGCGCCGCATTCTTCCCGACGCTGACCTTGACCGCCAACTACGGCCACAGCTCCACCGCGTTGTCGACGCTGTTCTCGGCCGGCACCCGTGGCTGGTCGTTCGCGCCCAGCATCACCGCGCCGATCTTCCACGCCGGTGCGCTGAAGGCCTCGCTGGATGCCTCGAAGATCGGCAAGGACATCGGCATTGCGCAGTACGAGAAAGCGATCCAGCAGGCCTTCAGTGAAGTAGCCGATGCGCTGGCCACGCGCGATCACCTGACCGTGCAGATGGACGCACAGCGCGCGCTGGTGGCCGCCAGCCAGCGCAGCTACACGCTGGCCGATGCGCGTTACCGCACCGGGCTGGACGGCTATCTGCAGGCACTGGATGCGCAGCGCAGCCTGTTTGCCGCACAGCAGGACCTGATCGCGCTGCAGCAGCAGGAAGCGGGAAACCGGGTGACGTTGTTCAAGGTGCTGGGCGGCGGGGCCGACGCACGGTAGCGCGTTCGCCAAGGTGGGTGCGTGTTCCGCTCCGGTGGGTGCCGACCTTGGTCGGCACACATGCACGGAGCATCGCTATCGGATGATTCGTGCCGGCCAAGGCCTGTACCCACCAGCAGCGAAAGGTCCCGCGTTACGCCACGCGGCCGCGGCGCGCGCGCTCCAGGTGCACCAGCAGCAGTGAGATCGCTGCCGGGGTCATGCCCGGGATACGCTGCGCCTGGCCGATGGTCTGCGGGCGCACCCGCTCCAGTTTCTGCAGTGCTTCGGCCGACAGCCCGCGCACGGTCGCGTAGTCGAACGCCTCGGCGATCGGCGTGGCCTCATGCCGCTGCTGGCGCTCGATCTCCTCGCGCTGGCGGTCCAGGTAGCCGGCGTACTTCACGCCGATCTCCACCTGCTCGGCCACCTTGGCGTCGGCCACGGCCGGCCCCAGCGATGGCACCTGCATCAGCTGCGCGTAATCCAGCTCGGGGCGCTTGATCAGGTCCAGCACGTTGGTCTCGCGGCTGACCGCCACGCCCAGCGTGTCCTGCACTTCGCGGCCCAGCGCATTGGCCGGGGTTGCCCACAGCGCGCCCAGGCGTGCGCGCTCGGCAGCAACAGCGGCCTGCTTCGTCTCGAACGCACCCCAGCGACGATCATCCACCAGGCCCATCTCGCGGCCGGTCGGGGTCAGGCGCTGGTCCGCATTGTCCTCGCGCAGCTGCAGCCGGTACTCGGCGCGGCTGGTGAACATGCGGTACGGCTCGTTGGTGCCGTGGGTGATCAGGTCATCCACCAGCACGCCCAGGTAGGCCTCGTCGCGGCGCGGGCACCAACCGTCCAGCCCACGCACCTGGCGTGCGGCGTTGAGGCCGGCCAGCAGGCCCTGCGCGGCGGCCTCCTCATAGCCGGTGGTGCCGTTGATCTGGCCGGCGAAGAACAGGCCGTTGACCAGCTTGGTCTCCAGCGAAGCCTTCAGCCCGCGCGGATCGAAGAAGTCGTACTCGATGGCGTAGCCCGGGCGGGTGATGTGCGCGTTCTCGAAGCCACGGATGCTGCGCACCATCTCCAGCTGCACGTCGAACGGCAGCGAGGTGGAAATGCCGTTGGGGTAGATCTCGACGATGCCCAGGCCTTCGGGTTCGACGAAGATCTGGTGGCTGGCCTTTTCGGCGAAGCGCACCACCTTGTCTTCGATGGACGGGCAGTAGCGCGGGCCGATGCCTTCGATCTGGCCGCTGTACAGCGGCGAGCGGTGCAGCGCGTCGCGGATGATCTGGTGGGTCTGCTCGGTGGTGTGGGTGATCCAGCAGCTGACCTGCTGCGGATGCTCGTCCACCGAGCCGAGGAAGGACATCACCGGCCGCGGCGAATCACCAGGCTGCTCGTCCATCACGCTGTAGTCCAGCGAGCGGCCATCGATGCGCGGCGGCGTGCCGGTCTTCAGGCGGTCGACCTGGAACGGACGCTCGCGCAGGCGCGCCGCCAGCGTGGTGGCCGGCGGGTCGCCCATGCGGCCGGCGGCGTACTGGGTCGGGCCGACATGGATCTTGCCGGCCAGGAAGGTGCCGGCGGTCAGCACCACGGCCTCGGCATCGAAACGCAGGCCGGTCTGGGTAATGACGCCGCGCACGGCGTCGCCTTCAATGACCAGGTCATCGACGGCGGCCTGGAACACGGTCAGGTTGGCCTGGCCTTCGACGATGGCGCGGATCGCCATGCGATACAGGTTGCGGTCGGCCTGGCAGCGGGTGGCGCGTACGGCCGGGCCCTTGGAGGCGTTGAGCGTGCGCCACTGGATGCCGGCGCGGTCGGCGGCATGCGCCATCGCACCGCCCAGGGCGTCGATTTCCTTGACCAGATGGCCCTTGCCGATGCCGCCGATGGCCGGGTTGCAGCTCATCGCGCCCACTGTTTCGATGTTGTGGGTCAGCAGCAGGGTGCGCACGCCGGTACGGGCCGCGGCCAGCGCGGCTTCGGTGCCGGCGTGGCCACCGCCGATGACGATGACGTCGTAACGATGGAAGGACGGGTTCATGGGGCTGTTCAGCTGGGGGCGGGCGCGGCCGGGGCGGCACCGGGGTGGCGATTTTAGCGCCATTCGGGGCTGGGACGTCGGCGCCGGCCGGCTCCCGTCGAAATCAGCCCTAAAGTTGGCAGGATTTTTGCAGATAACCCAATAGCACCCACCGTGGCTGGCGCCGCAGGCGCCCGTGACCGGAATTGGAACAGGGGCCGGTACAGGCGCACGGTGGGGGAGCAGGGGGCCGGCAGTCGGGGGACTGCCCGGCCCTGTTTTTTTCTGGAGGCTATCGGGAGAGCTCCATCCACGCATGGTGTGGATCTACTGATGACGGGCCTTGGGTAGATCCACGCCATGCGTGGATGCCGTGGCGGCGGCACCAGAACAACGTGCCCCAAAAACAAACGGCCCCGCACTGCGGGTCCGTCTGCCTTCAGAGGTGCCGACATCCGACAGGGCCGGAACAGGGGGGATCCAGATGTTCCTGTCGGATATCGGCGTAGAGCTTTTTGCGGCGGCCCGTGTCGTTTTTGTCACTTTGTGACGCGGGCCGTCACTGGCCCCGTAGAGTGCGGCTTGGACCGTGTGAAATGCAAGACGGTTCAACGCTCAACTGTGCGCTGCGTCCCACGATCCATGTTGCGCCAGGGGGAACCGTTCATTCTTGGCGCACTCGGCGCCGGAGCCGGACGGGCCGGCGGCGGGGGCGCAGAGGGCTGGATGTTCGATTGCGGCGGCCGGCGCATCGAGTCCATGTTCCGCCACGGCGAACCGCCGTTGTACGACGGCCGCGAAGGCGGTGGCGGGCGGTTCTCGCCGCCGTTGCCGGGTGGGCGCGGTGGCGGGCGGTGGTTGTGCGGCGGGCGGTAGATCGGGCGCGAGTAATACGGATTGCCATAGCCGCCGTAGTAGCCGCCATAGCCGCCGTAGTACGGGTAGCCGTAGTTGTAGGGATAGCCGGCGGGGTAGCGGTACTCCACCGACGGCGCACCGTGGTAGTAGCTGCCGCTGCGGCCACCGCCGACATAGTCGTAGGTGGTGCAGCCGGTCAGGGCCAGCATCAGGCCACCGGCAAGCATCAGGCGCGTTTTCATGGTGGGTCCCCCCAGAGGACGGGTTGTACAGGGAGCTTCATGCGCAGGCGTTGAATCGGCCCTTAACTTCACTGTCCAGGATGAATGGAGGTGAAGGCTGCCATGCTGGCATGACCTGTGCCGGGGTCGCCAGCAGGGAGCCATACGTTAATCTTGCGTCATGAGCGATTCACTGTTGCCCCGTGCCGATGATGTCCTGGCTGCCGCTGCGCGGATCGCGCCGCACGCCAGCGTGACCCCGGTGCTGCGCTCGCGCACGCTCGATGCGCTGGCCGGCGCGCAGCTGGCGTTCAAGGCCGAGCATCTGCAGCGCGGTGGCGCATTCAAGTTCCGCGGCGCCTGCAATGCGGTGTGGTCGCTGGATGCCGATCGCGCCGGCGCCGGCGTGGTCACCCATTCCTCCGGCAACCACGGCGCCGCCCTGGCCCTGGCCGCGCGCACCCGTGGCATTCCCTGCCACGTGGTGGTGCCCGAAGGTGCAGTGGCAGCCAAGCTGGCCAACATCGCCCGCCATGGCGCCACGCTCTGGCGCTGCCCGCCGACCATCGCCGACCGCGAGGCCACCTGCGCCAAAGTACAGGCTGATACCGGCGCGACCCTGGTCCATCCCTATGCGGACCCGGCGGTGATGGCCGGGCAGGGCACCGCAGCACTGGAGCTGCTGCACAGCGACGGCCCGTTCGACGTGCTGGTGGTACCGGTGGGCGGCGGTGGCCTGGCCAGCGGTACCGCGCGGGCCCTGCAGCTCGCCAGCCCGCAGACCCGGCTGGTGCTGGCCGAGCCGGCCGGCGCGGACGACACCGCGCGCTCGTTGGCCGCTGGCGAGCGCCAGGGGCCGTTCACCCCGGACACGATCTGCGACGGTCTGCGCACCCTGATCGGCGCGCCCAACTTCGAGCTGCTGCGCGCGGCCAACGCCGAGGTGATCGTGGTCGATGACGCGGCGACGATGGCGGCGATGCGCTTGCTGTGGGAGGTCCTCAAGCAGGTGGTCGAGCCGTCATCGGCGACCGTGCTCGCCGCGGTGCTGGCGCAGCCGCAGCGTTTTGCCGGCCTGCGCGTGGGCCTGGTGCTGTCCGGCGGCAACGTCGACCTGCCCGCACTGCGCTGGGGGGCGCCGTGAGCCGCGACCGGCACCGGCATCGCACTGGCCTGCTGGGCTGGCTGTGGCGGTTGTTCGTCCTGCTGGTGATCTGGCTGCTGGGCGTGACTGCCTGGATCGTCTGGGTCGGCGAGCGTGACCAGGCGGCCAAGGCCGACGCCATCATCGTGCTCGGTGCGGCGGCCTATGACGCCAAGCCGTCGCCGGTATTCGAAGAACGCATCCGTCATGGGCTGGATCTCTATGAGGCCCAGTTCGCGCCACTGCTGATCTTCACCGGCGGCTATGGTGGTACCGGCGCGCGCTTTTCCGAGTCACAGGTGGCGCGGCGCTATGCGCTCAAGCACGGCGTGCCGGACGATGCGATCCTGATCGAGACTGCCTCGCGCAACACCGTGCAGAACCTGGTGGAAGCCAAGCGGCTGATGGACCAGCGCAACCTGCACCGGGTGATCATCGTCAGCGACCCGCTGCACATGGCGCGCGCGCTGCGCCTGAGCAAGGCGCTGGGCATCGATGCACTGGCCTCGTCCACGCCCAGCACGCGCTTCCGCAGCTTCCACACCAGCTGGCGCTTCCTGGTGCAGGAAATCTACTTCTTCCACCGCGACCTGGTGCGGCCGCCGCTGAGTTCGCCGGCCAATACCTGAGCGGCTGCCGCGCCGCTGCGCTCGCCGGGCATGGCCCGGCGCTACCATTGGTGCACCCGGCGCGGCCCCTATCGCGCGCCCGGTAGCGCCGGGCCATGCCCGGCGGCTTTCGATCAGGTCTGCTTGCGCCGGATCGGAATCGCCGACACCGGCACTGAGGCCACGTCATGCCCGCCTTCGCGGATCGGTGCGCCCGGGTCCGGTGCCCAGGCATGGGCATAGATCACTTCCCAGCTGCTGGGCAGCTTGCCGTCGGCGCGCCGCATCGGTTCATACGCCACTGCCGCCGCAGCGAAACGGCCACGCCCGGTCAGCGTGTGGCGGCGATCCACCCGCGCATTGGTCGCGCCCATCGCGCGCAGCTCGCGCATCAACGAGGGCAGGTCGTCGTAGGTCAGGGTGAACAGATCGCGGTCCAGCACCGGGTCGCGGAAGCCGGCCATCATCAACGCATCGCCGAACTGGGCGATCTGCGCAAAGCGGCTCACGTGCGGGCGGTCATCGGCGGCCGCGAAGGCTTCGTTGAGCTCGACCAGCGTGTCCGGGCCGAAGGTGGAGCACAGCAGCAGGCCACCGGGCTTGAGCACCCGACGAAATCCGGCGAACACCGCCGGCAGGTCGTCCACCCACTGCAGGCACAGGTTGCTGAAGATCACGTCCACGCTGTTGTCGGCCAGCGGCAGCGCGGCGGCGTCGCCGCACAGGCGCTGGAACGGCTTCCACCAACCGGCCTGGCGCTTGGCCTGGTCCAGCATCGGCAGTGCCACGTCCAGCGCGATCACCTGCGCCTTCGGCCAGCGCTTCTTCATCAGCGCACTGGCGTGGCCGGTTCCGGCGCCAATGTCCAGCACCACCTCGGGCTTGCGTGCTTCCAGGTAGTCCAGCGATTCCACCAGCCGCGCCTGCACCTCGCGCTGCAGGGCGGCGGCGGCGTCGTAGCTGGTGGCGGCGCGGGCGAACGCGCGTCGGACATGGCGGGCATCGAAGTGGGACGGCATTGCGAAAGTCTCTTAGAACGTACCGGGGTAGGCGCCGCCGTCGATCAGCAGGTTCTGCCCGGTGAGGTAACCGGCGTGTGCGCTGCACAGGAAGGCGCAGGCGGCGCCGAACTCGTCCGCCGTGCCGAAGCGGCCGGCGGGAATCTGCTGGCGGCGGCGTTCGGCCACTTCGCCGGCATCGCCGTCCTTGCCCGCAGTGTGGGCGAAGTTGGCGCGCAGGCGGTCGGTGTCGAACTGGCCGGGCAGCAGGTTGTTGATCGTGACGTTGTGCGCCACGGTGCGGCGCGACAGGCCGGCGACGAACCCGGTCAGGCCGCTGCGTGCACCGTTGGACAGCGCCAGGATGTCGATCGGGGCCTTCACCGCCGACGAGGTGATGTTGACGATGCGGCCGAAGCCACGCGCGATCATTGCGTCCACGGTGGCGCGGATCAGCGCGATCGGCGCCAGCATGTTGGCGTCCAGCGCGGCAATCCAGTCGTCGCGTTCGAAATTGCGGAAGTCGCCCGGTGGCGGGCCACCGGCATTGGTGACCAGGATGTCCACCTGCGGGCATGCGGCCAGCGCCGCGGCACGACCGGCGTCGGTGGTGACGTCGGCGGCGACCGCGCGCACCTCAGCGGCACCGGGCAGGGCGCTCAGCTCTGCGGCGGCAACCTGCAGTGCCTCCTCGCCACGGGCCACGATCACCACGTTGACGCCCTCGCGCACCAGCGCACGCGCGCAGCCCAGGCCCAAGCCCTTGCTTGCGCCGCAGACCAGTGCCCAGCGGCCGTTGATACCCAGATCCATGCGTCAATCCCGTGGAATGAGGAAGGCGCTCATTGTCCGCCATCGGCCAGTGACAGGCCGGCAACGAAGTGTTGCAGGGCGCTGGCCACCTCGTCGGCATGGCCGAGGAAGGGCGCGTGGCCGCCATGGGCGATGGTCAGTGCCTGCGCACCCGGGGCCAATGCCGCAGCGGCCTGCATCGCCGCCGGAGACACCAGCCGGTCGCGCTGGCCGGCGATCCACACGCTGGGCCTGGCCAGCGTCGGCAGTGCGCCGCGCAGGTCGGTGCTTTCCAGCAGGCGCAGGCCTTCCAGCAGAGCGCGTTCGGTGGGCGCGCCGCGCTCGACCAGGCGCTGACGCAGCGTGCGCAGCTCCTCGCGGGCGTGCGCCGAGCCCATCACGTCCAGCGCCAGGAAACGCTCCAGGGTGCCACCGAAATCGGTCGCCAGCTCGCGCCCGAACTGCTCGAACACCGCCGGCTCCACCGCATGCGGCCAGTCGTCGCCACGCACGAAGCGCGGCGTGGCCGCGATCATCGCCAGCCCGCGCACCTTCGGAAGCGTCGCGGCGGCGTGCAGTGCGAACAGGCCGCCCAGTGACCAGCCGCACCACACCGCCGGCGGCGTGGCCGCGGCAATGGCGTTGACCACGAATGGCAGGCGCAACGGTGTGGTGTCTTCGCGGCTGTGGCCATGGCCCGGCAGATCAACCAGATGCAGGGTGAACCGCTCGGCCAGGCGCTGCACCAACGGTGCGAACACACCGCCCTGCAGGGCCCAGCCATGGATCAGTACCAGGTCCGGCCCCTGGCCGGTGACGTCGATATGCATGGGAAAACGACAGCAGGCTCAGGCAAAGACAGGCAACGGCGGTGGCACGGCGTCACGCACCGCCAGATCCACGCGATCGCGCGCGCTGGCGATCGCGTCCACCAGGCCACGCACCTGTTCCGGCGTGTGCAGGGCGGACAGGGTGACACGCAGGCGCGCCTTGCCTTCGGGCACCGTGGGCGGACGGATCGCACCGACCAGCCAACCGGCCTGTTCCAGTGCCTTGGACATCGCCACAGCGCGATGATCGTCACCACACAGCAGCGGCTGGATCGGCGTTTCCGAAGCCATCAGGTCCAGGCCATGGCGGCGTGCCTCGCTGCGGAACAGCGCGATCAGGTCGGTCAGTTTCGAGCGGCGCCAGTTGTCACGGCGTGCCAGGCGCACCGCTTCCAGTGCAGCGGCGGCCAGCAGTGGCGGCATCGCCGTGGTGTAGATGTAGGGGCGTGCGGTTTCGGCCAGGTGCTCGACCAGATCGTCGCGGCCCAGCACCAGCGCGCCGGAACCGCCCAGTGCCTTGCCCAGCGTGACCAGCTGCAGCGGCACATCGTCCACACCCAGCCCGGCGGCGGCCACGGCACCACGGCCGTCACCGATCACGCCTACGCCGTGCGCATCGTCCACATAGAACAGCGCCTGCTGCAGGCGTGCCACAAGCGACAATGCACGCAGCGGTGCGATGTCGCCATCCATGCTGAAGACACCATCGGTGGCCAGCATCGCCGCGCCGTCGGGCGCGTGCTTGAGCTGGCGCATCGCGCCTTCGGCATCAAGGTGCGGATAACGGCGCAGGCGCGCACCGGCCAGCCGCGTCGCATCCAAGAGGCTGGCGTGGTTGAGCTTGTCCTGCACGCAGACATCACTCTCTTCGCTCAGCAGTGCCTGCTGCACGGCCAGGTTGGCGGCGAAGCCACTACCGAACAGCAGCGCGCGCGGGTAGCCCAGCCACTCCGCCACTTCGCGCTCCAGTGCGTCATGCAGGGCGTGGTGGCCGCAGACCAGGTGCGATGCACCGGCGCCGGTGCCTTCGCGTGCGGCGGCATCCTGCAGCGCATTGACCACGCTGAACTGCTGGGCCAGGCCCAGGTAATCATTGCTGCAGAAGCCAGTCAGCCACTGGCCGTCCACTTCCAGGCGGACGCCATCACGACGGTTGACCGTGCGCCGCGTGCGGCGACGGCCCTGGGCATCGCGCAGGGCGCGCTGGGCGTGGAGGCGGGCGGTCAGGTCGGGGCGGGCCATGGCGGCTGAATGCGGCGACGGGGCGGCTAGGGTAGCGCGTTGCCGCGACGCCTGCTTGCGGCCTGTCTCAGGCCGCGTGAGCACAGCCACAGCCGGGCGCTTCGGCGCTGATATCGGCGTGCACGGTGCCACCGTGGTCGTGGCCCTCGGCGTCCACCTGCATCGCCATCGGTTGCAGGCCCAACCGCGCGAACAGGGCCAGGTCGCGCTCGCTCTCCGGGTTACCGGTGGTCAGCAGCTTGTCGCCGTAGAAGATCGAGTTGGCACCGGCCACGAAGCACAGCGCCTGCAGTTCGTCACTCATGGCTTCGCGCCCGGCCGACAGCCGCACCATCGAGCGCGGCATGGCGATGCGCGCCACTGCGATCATGCGCACGAACTCGAACGGGTCCAGCTCGGCACTGCCATGCAGCGGGGTGCCCGCCACCTGCACCAGCCTGTTGATCGGCACCGAATCGGGATGCGCCGGCAGCGTGGCCAGCGCCAGCAGCAGGCCGACGCGCTGCGCGCGCGTCTCGCCCATGCCGACAATGCCGCCGCAGCAGGTCTTCAGGCCGGCCTCGCGCACGTGCTCCAGCGTGTCCAGGCGGTCCTGGTACTGGCGCGTGTGGATGATCGAATCGTAGTAGTCCGGCGCGGTGTCGAGATTGTGGTTGTAGTAGTCCAGGCCGGCGTCCTTCAGCGCACGTGCCTGTTCGCCACTGAGCATGCCCAGCGTGGCGCAGGTCTCCAGGCCCAGCGCCTTCACCCCGGCGATCATCGCCGCAACCTTGGGAATGTCGCGGTCCTTCGGTGAACGCCACGCGGCGCCCATGCAGAAACGCGACGCACCGGCGGCCTTCGCCTGGCGGGCCTTGGCCAGCACCGCATCGGTATCCATCAGCTTCTGCGCGTTCACGCCGGTGCTGTAGCGCTGCGCCTGCGGGCAGTACGCGCAGTCTTCCGGGCAGCCTCCGGTCTTCACCGACAGCAGCGTGGAGACCTGCACCTGCGCCGGGTCGAAGTGCTCACGGTGGACCGCCGCGGCGCGGAACAGCAGCTCGGGCAACGGCAGGTCGAACAGGGCCTGCAGTTCGTCGTGTTGCCAGTCGTGGCGGATGGCAGCAGCCATGGCGGACCTTGGGTACGAGTGGAGCGAGGGCGGCAGTGTGGGTGGGGTGGGGAGGGCTGTCAACTATTTATTGACTGATATGGTTTACCAATTATTGGCGTGTCCTACAGCGAGGAATGCGCCGCATTTCACCGCATCCTGCAAGGCCTCCGGCCACAGTGGCCGCTGCCCGACGCAAGCGCTGGCGCGCAGACTCTTTCCCATGACCGATCTCCATCGCCTCCGCGGCCGCATCACCGCGCTGGTTATCAGCGAAGCCTGGCGCCGCCGTGCCGCGCTCTGGGGCGGCGCTGTGGCTGTGGCACTGGTGGCGATCCTGTTTGCCAAGGCCAGCGATGCGGCCTTCCATCTGTTCCAGCGCATCACCGCGCACTCGCCATGGTGGGCCCTGCTGCTCACGCCGGGCATCTTCGCGCTGCTGGCCTGGCTCACTTCCGGCGTGCTGAAGCCCACGCGGGGCAGCGGCATTCCGCAGGTCATCGCTGCGCTGGACAAGGCCGATGAGCCGTTCCGGAAAACCAACCTTTCCCCAGCAGTTTCGGCCGGCAAGCTGCTGCTGACTTCGCTGTCGCTGCTGGGGGGGGCATCGGTCGGGCGCGAGGGGCCCACCGTGCACGTAGGCGCAAGCCTGATGTATCTGTTCGGCCGCTGGTTCGGCTTCAATGATCCCCGCGAGCTCTCGCACTTCCTGCTGGCGGGTGGCGCTGCCGGTATTGCGGCGGCGTTCAACACGCCGCTGGCCGGCATCGTCTTCGCCATCGAAGAGCTCAGCGGCCGCTTCGAGCATCGCTTCTCAGGCACATTGCTGACCGCGGTGATCGTCGGTGGCGTGGTGTCGCTGGGCCTGCTGGGCAACTACACCTACTTCGGCCATGTGAGCGCACGCCTGCCGCTCGGCCAGGGCTGGCTGGCCATCCTGCTGTGCGGCGTGGTGGCGGGCCTGCTGGGCGGGCTGTTCGCACGTGCGGTACTGTCCAGCGCGGCGGGCCGTCCGCGTTGGCTGGGGCAGCTGCGGCAGCGGCATCCGGTGCTGTTGGCGGCAGGCTGCGGCCTGGTGGTGGTGGCGCTGGCGTTGACCTTCGGCGACGGCGCGTTCGGTACCGGCTACGAGCAGGCGCGCAGCCTGGTGCAGGGGCAGGCGATGGTCGGCCACGAGTTCGGGTTGATGAAGCTGCTGGCCAACCTCGCATCGTACGTGGCCGGTATTCCCGGCGGCCTGTTCTCGCCCGCGTTGGCGGTCGGTGCGGGACTGGGCCACAACCTGGCGGTGCTGATGCCGGGCGTGGATCCGCGTGCGTTCGTGCTGCTGGGCATGTGCGCCTACCTGACCGGCGTCACCCAGGCCCCGCTGACCTCGGCGGTGATCTCGCTGGAGCTGACCGACAGTGGTGATCTGCTGCTGCCGATCCTGGCCACGGTGCTGATCGCACGCGGCGTGTCCGGGCTGGTGTGCCGCGTGCCGATCTACCGTGGGTTGGCGGAGCTGTTGATGGTGCCGAGCACGGCTGAAGATGTGGCTGTCGAGGCGCCTGGTGTGCGAACCTCCCGCACCCGCGAAAATGGAGATGACTAGGAGCAATGCAGCCTGTAGCAGCAATTCTCCTCCCAGAGGAGGTGTTGGCGACGTTACGGTGCTACTTCGTGACCGATGATGGCTCGCTTCCGGAAGTGGAGCTCGCGTACCGTGAGGCCGCCGGAACGGCCGATGCGTTCGCCTATCTATTTGCCTGCGGTGCCCGCGTCGCGGGTTCTCGAAGCGTGCAGCTCTGGCACCGTACGGAAGATCTTGGTCAGCCGTTCATGGGACCGGGCGACGCGCGACGCGTTCTCCAGGACGAAGTGGAACCCTTCCATGTCTGCCTTGCAGACATGGCCTGCGGCGGCGTTCTTCTGCCAGAACTGGGTGTGCTCGTCATGCGCCATGGGTTGACGCTCGATTACCGCATGGGAGCGTCATGGGGCCAGCGGGAGGTCCAGGCCTTCCTGCTCCTTCTGCACCAGTTGCAGCGGCGGGGTGGCGTGATGACCGTTCCCTGGTGGGGTGAAGAGGGCCAGCACAGGTTCGAAACCGCGTTGGCAGCCGTTGAGATTTCTTGAGCGGGTTTGCCGCAAGGCAGGCACGCAACGGATAGACAACGATCATTGCTTCAATCAACGCGATCAATCAGCCCTCCATCTTCACTCCAGCAGTGAAGCTGATTCCGCGTTGCACCGTCTACCCGATGCCACGCGCGGCACAGAAGATGCGTCGACGCCGGGGCTGCACCCGGACCTGCATCGAGAGCGCGATCATGATCAACTGCCGTATCCGCCGCCTGGCGGCTGCCGTCCTGGCCCTGGCCAGTTCTCCCGCGCTGGCGATGTCCGGCGCGCCCCTGCTGCCCAGCGAGCGCAGCATCGGTACCCTCGAACCGGTGGCGCGTTTCGAAGGTGCCATGCCCACCAGCGTGGCGGTATCAGAAACCGGGCGCATCTTCGTCAACTTCCCGCGCTGGGGCGATGACGTGAGCTACAGCGTGGCCGAATGGCGCGACGGCCGCGCCGTGCCCTATCCGGATGCGCGCATCAACCGCAAGGATGGTCCCGATCCGGCGGCCCATTTCATCAGCGTGCAGAGCGTGGTGGCCGATGGCCAGGGCCGGTTGTGGGTGCTGGATACCGCCGCGCCCGGGTTCTCTGCGCCACAGGCCGGCGGTGCCAAACTGGTGGCGATCGACCTTGCCACCAACACCGTGGCCAAGACGCTGGTGTTCCCGGCCAACGTCATCGACGCGCGCACCTATGTCAACGATGTGCGCTTCGATTTCCGTGTTGGCCGCGAGGGCGTGGCCTACGTGACCGACTCGTCGCTGAGCGGTATCGGCGGCATCATCGTGATCGACCTCGCCACTGGCGCCGCGTCCAAGCGACTGGTGGGCCACGTATCCACCTCGGCCGATGCCGCCTTCGTGCCGATCGTGGAAGGGCAGCAGATGCGGCTGCGCAACGCGGATGGTTCGACGCAGCCGTTCACCGTGGCCGCCGATGGCATCGCCCTGTCGCCCGATGGCGCCACGCTGTTCTACACACCCCTGTCCAGCCGTCATCTGTACAGCGTGCCGACCGCGCTGCTGCGCGATCCGAAGGTGAGTGAAGCGGAACTGGCGGCTGCGGTGGTCGACCTCGGCGACAAGGGCGCCTCCGATGGCATGGAGATGGACGCCAACGGGCGGTTGTATGCCAGCGACTACGAGCACAACGCCATCCATGCCCGTGACGCGCAGGGGCGATGGACGACCGTGGTTCACGACTCGCGCATCTTGTGGCCGGATACGTTGTCGATGGGGCCGGATGGCTATCTGTACTTCACCACCAACCAGCTGCACCGCCAAGCCGGATTCAATGGCGGCGTTGATCGGCGGCAGGCGCCGTACATGGTGTACCGCACGCGGGTGGATGCCGCGCCGGCGCCCACGAGGTGAAGTGATCCGTAAACGGGTAAGGATGCCTACGGGTTGAAGGGCGAGCGTCTGATGGCCCCAGGGCCGGGGTGCGATCACGCTGTAGTGCATGCCGGTCCTGTTCAAGTCCACTCGCCTCCTGCAGGCGGCGCTTCGCGTGCTGCTGCCACTGCGCTGCCTGGTATGCGGCGATCCGGGCCATGATGATCTCGACCTGTGCCGCGCCTGCCTCGCCGGACTCCCCTGGGCCGGCCGCGCCTGCCTGCGTTGCGCGCTGCCGTTACCGGACGCCGCCCTGATCGTCTGCGGCAGCTGCCGCGAGGAAGCGCTACCGCAGACGGCCACCCATGCCAGCCTGTTGTACCTGCCGCCAGTGGACCAACTGCTGGTGCGCTACAAGTTCCATCAGGACCTGGCGGCTGGTCGCCTGCTGGCGCAGTTGATGCTGCGCGCACCACCGCCCTGGTCATGCCCACCGCTGGTGCCGGTGCCGCTGCACCGCCGGCGCCTGCGCCAGCGCGGCTACAACCAGGCCGCCGAACTGTGCCGGTTGCTGCCGATGCCGGTCTGGCAGGGCCTCTACCGGCGCCGCCACACCGCGCCGCAGTCCGAGCGCAGCGCAGAACAGCGCAGGGACAACCTCTTTGACGCATTCGGCACGCGCTTGTCGCCGCCGACACGGCTGACCGTGGTGGACGATGTGATGACCACCGGCAGCACAGTGATGGAAATCGCCGAGACGTTGCGGCTGGCCGGTGCCAGGGACGTGCGGGTATGGGTGTGCGCACGGGTGCCGTAACGGCCGCAGCGATTGACGACGTATGACGGCTGCTGAAGGATGCCCATCCTTCAGCGTGTGGTGCTCGACTTCGTCGCCGCAATGGGTACACGGATGCAAAGACCCTAAAGTTCCGCGCACTCCCGCCGATAGCGGTTGGCGGTCGAGTCGGTGCTGGCCGCATGTTCTCTCTGCACGATGTCTGCTCACAGCCCCAGGTCTGTACCAATGCTGGACAAGGAAGTCGTTGATGGGCAACAGAAAAGCAGGATGCAGCGTGCGTGCCGTTCTGGGCACTGCGGGACTGTTGTGGATCGGCGTCGTGCATGCACAGTCGGCCAGTCCCTCGTTCGCCGAGCAGCAGGAACTGCGCGAACGCGCCGAGCGCGAGGCGCGCGAGCGTGAGCAGCGGCAGGCATTGCCGGATGTATCACGCGAACAGCCGGCCGCTGCCACCGATCTGCATTCGCTGGAACTGCCGGACGAAGAACCGTGCTTCACCCTGCAGCAGCTGCAGCTTGACGGCGCGCATCTGGGGCAGTTCGCGTTCCTGCAGCGCTATCTCGATCGCTACCGTGGCCGCTGCGTGGGCCAGCAGGGCATCGCGCTGATCGTGCGGCGTGCCTCGGATCTGGCGCTGGCCAAGGGCTACGTGACCACCCGCATCGGCCTGCCCGAGCAGAGCCTGGGCAGCGGAACCCTGCGCCTGCAGCTGGTGCCGGGCGTGATCCGGCAGATCCGCTTCAACGCGGAAGAGGTACCCGATTCGATGTGGAAGAGTGCGTTTCCCGCGCGGCCGGGGGACGTACTCAATCTGCGCGCGTTGGAACAGGGCCTGGAGCAGCTCAAGCGAGTTCCGTCGCAGGACGTGAACATGGAACTGGTGCCGGGCGAGGCGCCCGGCGAGTCGGACGTGGTCATCAGCATCCGCCACGGCAAGCGATGGCGTGCCTCGGTGTCGCTGGATGATGCCGGCAGCCGTGCGACCGGAAAGCAGCAGGTCGGCGCGACCGCGTGGGTAGACAACCTGGCTCGCGTCAACGACCTGCTCAGCATTGGCGTCAGCAGCGACGGCAGTGCCGACAAGGGCCGGGGTACCCACGGCTTCAATGCATCGTGGTCGGTTCCGCTGGGCAACTGGCGTTTCAGCACCAGCACCTACAGCTCGCGCTACAAGCAGACCATCGCCAGCAACGCCGACACGTTCGCCAGCACCGGCACCTCCAGCAACGTCGACCTGGCCGTGGAACGGCTGCTGGTGCGTGGCCAGAGCTATCGCAGCGGCATCGAGCTGCGCGTGGCGCAACGGTCGTCGCACAGCTACGTGGAAGGCGTGGAGATCGAAGGCCAGCGCCGGCGTACCACCTCGGTCGAGCTGGCGCTGCTGCACCGCCAGTACCTGGGGCGGGTCCAGGCCGATGTCCGCCTGGCGCACCGCCGCGGCGTGCCGTGGCTGGGAGGGGATGATGACGCCGTGGGCCGTGATGACTTGGCGCCGACGTTCCGCTATGGGCTGACCACGCTGGATATCGGCGCCGGTGGCGCCCTGACATCCGGGCCGCGTCCGCTGGCATGGAACACCGCGCTCCGCTACCAGTGGAGCGAGGACGCCCTGTATGGCTCGGAGTTCATCAGCGTCGGTGGCCGCTATACCGTCAACGGCTTCGATGGCGAGGTGCCACTCGGCGGAAGCCGTGGCGGCTACTGGCGCAACAGCATCAGCTGGATGGCACATCGCGCCATCGCGCCCTATGCGGGCATCGATATCGGCCACATCGAGCGCGACGACCGCCAGGGTATCGGCGGCGGAACCCTCAGCGGCGCCCACCTGGGTGCACGCGGCGAGCTGGGCGGATGGGCGTGGGATGGCTTCGTCGGCGTACCGATGAGCCGCCCGGCGTGGCTCAAGCATGAGGCACGCGGTCACGTGATCGGATTCCGCGCGTCCTGGCAGTTCTGATTCGACTGGAAGCACCGTCGCCGCGCGGCGACGTGATCGGGTTGTTGTGTGTGCAGTTCCCCCCTGGGTTGATGGAAGCACCTGGCATGAAGAACGTATTCCGCAGTCTGTCCCTGTCCGCTTCGGGCGCCGGTTGGGCCACGCGCCTGCGCACCGCGATGGCGAGCGCCACCCTGGCATTGGCGTTCCTGGCCCCGGGCAGCTCGTTTGCCCAGGTGCAGGTACAGGCCGGCGAGCAGGCGCGGGCCGACCAGGCGGCGAACGGCGTGCCGGTCATCCAGATCAACCGGCCCAACGCGGGCGGCGTATCGCACAACCGCTTCCAGGATTACAACGTCGGGCGCGAGGGGCAGATCCTCAACAACAGCGCGAGCACCGTGCAGACCCAACTGGGTGGCTACATCCAGGGCAACGGCAACCTGCAGCCGGGCCAGTCGGCACGATTGATCCTCAATGAGGTGACATCCACCAACGCATCGCGCCTGCAGGGCCACATCGAGGTGGCGGGGCGCTCGGCGGCGGTGATCGTCGCCAACCCCAATGGCATCACCTGCGATGGCTGCGGCTTCATCAATACCACCCGTGGCACGCTGACCACCGGCACCCCGGTGTTCGGCAACGATGGCAGCCTGTCTGCGTTCCGGGTGTCGCGCGGAACGATCCGCCTGGAAGGCAACGGCCTGGATGCCGGCAACCTGGAAGGCGTCGACCTGCTGGCCCGCGCGGTGCAGCTCAACGCGGGCCTTTGGGCGCGCCAGGTGAACGTGGTCACCGGCGCCAACCAGATCGATGCCCAGACCCTGGCGACGCAGGCGATCACCGGAGAAGGCGAACGCCCGCAGTTCGGCCTGGATGTTGCCGCCCTCGGGGGCATGTATGCAGGCAAGATCCGGTTGGTCGGTACCGAGGCCGGCGTGGGCGTGCGCAGCACGGGCCAGATGGTGGCCGACGCAGGCGACTTCATCCTGACCCAGGCCGGCGATGTCCGCCTGAGCGGACGCACGGCGGCCGCAGGCCGCCTGCAGATCGAAACCGACGGTGACCTGAAGGCCGACGGTACCCAGTACGCACAGGGAGATCTTCAGATCCGTGCCCGGCAGGCGTCGCTTGCCGGTTCGACGTCGGCGGGCGCTGCGTTGGCCGTACGCGCCAACCAGAATCTGGACCTGGCCGGCAGCGCGCAGGCCGCACAGATGCAGCTGGACGCCGGTGGCACGCTGACCCTGGCTGACACGGTGAAGAGCGCGGGCAGCATCGCGCTGGCTGCCGCACAGGTGCAGAACCATGCACAGGTGACCGCAGGCGCCGGGCTTGCCGTGCGCGCCGACACGCTGGCACAGGACAAGGGCGCGCGCCTGGGCGCGCAGGCGCTGGACGTGCAGGCCCGCCAGGTGGACAACGCCGGCCTGCTGCTGGGCAACCAGAGCGTACGGATGCAGGCCGCGCAGCTGCATAACGCCGGCCAGCTGTACAGCGACGCCGACGTCGAACTCGATGCGGCCAGCATCGACAACGAGGGCATCATCGGTGCCGGTGCCAACCTGCGTGCAGCGGCCGACCGCATCACCCAGCTGAAGGGTGCCGAGCTGTCTGCGGGCGGGCTGCTGAAGATCCAGGCGCGCCAGCAGCTGGACAACGCCGGACGCATCCTCTCCGAGCAGGCGCTGGAACTGTCTGCCGGCAGCGTGGACAACCAAGGCACCCTTGAGGCCCGCCAGGCCACGCTGACGGTCGATCGTCTGCGCAACAGCGGCACGCTGCAGGCGGTGGACCTGCTGGCATTGAACTCCAACGCACGCATCGACAATGACACCACCGGCAGCATCCAGGGGGGCAAGGGCCTGCAGGTCGACGCCGATGTGCTGGACAACGCCGGCATCATCGGCAGCGCAGCCGATGCCCGTCTGTCCGTTGCCACGCTCGACAACCGCAACCGGCTTGAAGCCGGCGGCACCCTGACCCTTCAGGGCAGCGTTCTGCGGCAGCAGGCGGCCGCCACGGCGCTGGCACGCGTGGTGGCCGTGGACGTGCAGAAGGTCATCAACGACGGTCGCCTGCATGGCCAGCAGGCAATGGATCTGCGCGCCACTGAGCTGAGCAACAGTGGTGTGATCTACGGTCGCGACCGCTCACAGCTGCGCACCACCACATTGGACAATGCCGGCGTGATCGCCAGCGATGGCGCGCTTGACGTGCGCACCGACGCGCTGCACAACCGCGCCGGCGGCAACCTGTCCAGTGCGCAGTCGCTGCAGCTGGATGCGGTGACGCTGGACAACGCCGGCAACGTGTTCGCCAAGGGAGCACTGACGGCCAAGGCCGATGTGATCGACAACCGTGGCGACCTCTATGGCGTCAGCGATGTCGATGTCACCGTGCGCGACTCGCTGGACAACCAGGGCAGCCTGGTGGCCGGCCAGGCGTTGCAGGTGCGGGGCCGGACCCTGCGCAGCGAGGGTGAACTGGGCAGCGAGCGCGGCAACGTGCAGCTCAGCAGTGACCAAGCCCTGGTGCTGGGCGGGCGCACGTTGGCGGCCGGCACACTGACCGCGCACGCGGGCGGCAGCCTGGAGCAGTTGGGCAAGGTCTTTGCGCAGCAGGGCGTCGTGCTGTCCGCCGATGCCGGCGTGACGCTGAAGGGAACGATCGACAGCGCCGCTGATCTGCAGGTGCGCAGCGACGGCGACCTGGACAACCAGGCGGCGTTGTTCGCCAGCGGCGCGCTGTCGCTGCAGGCTGCGCAGGCACTGCGCACTGCGGCCGACGTTCAGGCGCGCACGGTCACGCTGCAGGCCGCCCAGGCCAGCAATCGCGGGCGCGTGCTGGCCTCGGGTGACATCGAATTGCGGGCGGGGCAGATCGACAACAGCGGCGTGATCGTGGCGGGCCTGCTGGCCGACGGCAAGGTCGGCAGCACCGGCAGCGTCACCCTTGATGCGCGTCAGCAGCTGCGCAACGCCGGCCAGATCAACGCCGGCCAGCAGGTTCACCTGCTGGGCGACAGCCTGCTGCTGGAGGGTGGCCAGGTCTGGTCCGGTGGCACCCTGCTGGCGCAGGCGCGCAGCGGTGAGTGGCGCAATATCGGCGGCAGCCTGACCGCCATCGGTCTGCTCGACCTGCGTGCCACCGACCTGCTGCGCAATGCGGGCAGCCTGCAGGGCACGCGCATCGGCCTGTTGGCGGCCGCGCTGGACAACAGCGCCGGCGAACTGCTGCAGACCGGCACCGATCCCTTTGAACTTGGCCTGACAGGTGCCCTGCGCAACACCGGCGGGCGCATCGCCGCCAATGCTGGCAGTGTCCACCTGAAGGCTGCGCAGCTGCTGAACCAGGGTGGCCGCATCGAGCATGCGGGCACGGGTGTGCTGAAGATCGAGACCGGCACGCTGGACAACAGCAATGCAGGCCTGATCGTCGGTAACGGCGAGGCGGACGTGGCCGTTGCCGGTCGCCTCGACAACAGCGGCGGTACGCTCACCGCAGGCAGCGGGGCACGCGTAGCCGGCACGGAGATCGTCAACACCGGTGGCCGGCTCGATGCTGGCGGCAACCTTACCGTGGACGCTGCCGGGGCATTGGACAACCGCACTGGCACCATCGTGCAGCGTGGCGCCGGCCAGCTGCAGGTGCTGGCCTCCCAGCTGGACAACAGCAATGGCCTGCTGGGCGCCGAGGGCAATGCGCGCGTGACCAGCCGCACGGGCGACCTGCGCAACGTGGATGGCAACCTGTACGCCCGCCAGGAACTCGCGCTCGACGTGGCCGGTGCGCTGGCCAACCAGCGTGGCCTGGTCCACGGCGGCACCTCGCTGGATCTGCAGATCCGCCAGGCACTGGACAACAGCCAGGGCAACATCGAAGCACAGGGCCCTGCGAACATCCGCGCTGCCTCAGTGGGCAACCGTGGCGGCCGCATCGTGGCCAACGGCACCGGGCAGCTGTCGCTGGAATCGGCCGCTGCGCTGGACAACCGTGGCGGCACCCTGGGCAGCACCGGTGGTGCGCTGACGCTGACCGCAGGCAGCGTGGACAACCGCGCCGAAGGCGGCCAGGCCAAGCTGGTGGCCGGAACCGACCTGCGCCTGCAGACCGCATCGCTGGACAACGCAGGCAGCATGGTCCACGCGGCCAATACCCTGTACCTGGAGCGCGCAGGCGCGCAGGTATTCAACGTTGGTGGTCAGCTCAGCGCAGGCAACCTGCTGCGCCTGGATCTTGCCGCGCTGGACAACAGCAACGGCCGGCTGCTCAGTCGCCAGAGCCAGCTGACGCTGGGCAGCCTGGCCAATGGCGGCGGCGAAATCAGCGCCTATGAAGCACTCGGCGCACGCCTGCAGGCCTTCAGCGGCATCGGCCGCCTGTTCGGCGGCAGCGAGTTGCGCCTGACGCTGGCGGGCGATTACGTGCATGGCAACGGCCAGCGCCTGGAGAGCAACGGGCTGCTGAAGCTGGACGTGGCCGGCGCACTGGTCAACCAGGGGCGCCTGGAGAGCAAGGGCACGCTTGAAGTCTCGGCGGCGCGGATCGAGAACACCGCTGGCGGGCAGTTCAACGCCACGGCAGGCAATGGCAGTGGTCGTGTCGCGCTGAGTACGACCGGCGATTTCAGCAATGCCGGTCGCGTGGACGGCGATACGGTGGAGGTGTCGGCTGCCAATATCACCAACACCGGCACCGTGATGGGCAACGCGCTGGAACTGCGCGCCTCGCGCATCACCAACGGCCGCGACCTGGGCGACACGCTGGTCGCACGCGATTACAACGAAGGGCTGATGGCGGCCACCGGCCGCATCAACCTGTATGCCAACTACATCGACAACCTCGACGGCGAGCTCTTCAGCCTGGGTGACATCCGCCTGCAGGGCTGGAACGGCGGCAACGCCCAGCAGATCCGCAACCGTTCCGGGCGCATCCAGGCCGAGAACGACCTGGTCCTGGCTGCACTGGGCGTGGCCAACGAGCGTCGTGTGCTGGTCACCCAGCACAAGGTCTACAGCGGCAACGAAGGCGCTGCCGACCCGGACAGCGGGACGTTCAGGGTCGACGGCATCGACGGCCCGGCACCGCCGGGCAAGCTGTGCCCGGGCGACTGTGCCGTGCTGGAAGTCTGGACCGAGCACAAGGACCTGGTGCTGGAAGGCACCACCGTCATCGCCGCCAGCGCGGCATCGCAGCTGATTTCCGGTCGCGACATGCAGATGTCCGGCGGCTCGGTCGACAACCGGAACTCGGCCATCGCCGCCGGTCGCAACCTCTCGATCAACGGCCGCGGCTCATCCAACAGCGAAGACCCCAATGACTGGGCCGGCGTGGTCAACAACGAGGCGCTGGCCGGCTACAAGGTGGTCCAGCGCACGTCGACCATCGACTACACCTACCGCCCTTGCCCCAGCCGCTGCGACTTCGAGATCTATGGCGGCAGCCGCGCGCTGGGCACCAGCACGGTCACCAAGCAGGTCACGCTGGCCGGCGGCAATGCCAGCATCACCGCCGGCCGCAAGGTGCAGATCGAAGCGCGCGAGGTCAACAACGCCGTGGTCACCGCGCACAGCGGTGGCACACCGCTGGACGTTGCCGGTTGGCAGGGTAACAACGCCTACGCACCCGAACTGGGCCAGCAGCAGGGCGCCGGCGCGGTCGGCGGCAATGCTGGCGCACCGGGTGCACAGCAGGGCGTGGTCACCGGGCCTGCCAGCGCGCAGGCGCAGGGTGCGGGCACGGCCGGTGATACCGGCTCCCCGGGCCCTGGCCGTGTCACCACGGTGCCGCCGCCGCAGGTGGTGGGCAGCCCGCAGAATCCGCTGCCGGGCCTGTCGCTGCCCAGTGGCGGCCTGTACACGGTCAATCCGGGCAACCAGCGCTGGCTGGTGGAAACCGACCCGCGCTTCGCCAACTTCGGGCAGTGGATCGGCTCGGACTACATGTTCCAGCGCCTGAACCTGGACCCCGACAAGCAGCTGCGTCGGATGGGTGACGACTTCTACGAGCAGCGCCTGGTGATGGAACAGATCACCGGCCTGACCGGGCGTCGCTACCTGGATGCCGACCAGGGCGATGGCATGGGCCAGTACCGCGCCATGATGGATGCCGGCGTGACCGAAGCCGCGCGCCAGCAGTTGAGCGTGGGCGTGGCGCTGTCGGCCGAACAGGTGGCCGCGCTCAACGAAGACATCGTGTGGATGGTCGCCCAGGAAGTGGACGGCCAGAAGGTGCTGGTGCCGGTGGTGTACCTGTCCCAGGCCACCGCCAACCGCCTGCAGCTGGGGGGCGCCGCCATCGCTGGCGAGTCGGTGGAGATCCGCGCCGGCAATGTGTCCAACCAGGGCATGATCCGCGCCGATGATCGATTGACCATCGATACCGGCAGCCTGCTCAACGATCGCGGTGGCATTTCCGCAGGCGGCAATGCCCGCATCACCGCCGTGGAGGACATCCTCAACAACAGCGGCCTGATCCAGGGCGGTAACGTGGCCCTGGTGGCCGGCCGCGACCTGAAGAGTGTCAGCGGCATCGACGTGGCCAGCATCCGCAGCGGCGGCAGCCTGGCGCTGGAAGCCGGACGTGACCTGGCACTGGTCGGTTCGCAGACCCGTGCCCGCGGCAACGCGGCGCTGGAGGCCGGCCGCGACCTCAACCTCACCACGCAGATGCAGGGTGATGGAAGCCTGCGTCGCACCACGCTGGACGTGGGCGGCGGCCTGTCGCTGGACGCCGGCCACGATCTGAACCTGACGGCAGTGACCGCCAAGGCCGGCGGCAGCGTCCATGCCACGGCCGGCAACGACATCAACCTCAACGCACTGACCACCACCGAACAGGGCGGCTGGGGCGGTAACCGCTACACGCGCGAAACCCTCAACGCCAGCGGCATCGAGGCTGGTGGCTCGCTGGGCATGCAGGCCGGGCAGGACGTGAACCTGCAGGCCGCGCAGCTGAAGGCCGGCGACGGCCTGGCCGTGGTGGCCGGGCGCGATCTCAACCTGCAGTCCGAAACCACCACCAACACCAGCCAGCAGCAGAGCCGTGGCAAGCGTTTCTCGCAGACCACGCAGAGCATGGATGAGACCGTGCACGGCACTTCGCTGCAGGCCGGCGGTGACATTGCGCTGGTGGCCGGGCGCGATGCCAACCTCACTGCCACGCAGGTGGGCAGCACCGACGGCGGCATCAGCATTGCCGCTACGCGCGACGTGAACCTGCTGGCGGCGCAGGAGGACCACAGCTGGGAGCAGGAAACCACGCGCAGGAAGAAGGGCCTGCTGTCGAGCAAGACCACCACCACTTACGACGCAACCCGGGACAGTCTGGTGGTGGGCACCACGCTCAGCGGCGAGACGGTGACCATCGGCGCCGGACGTGACGTCGTCGCGCAGGCGGCGCAGGTGGCTGCCACCGGTGATGTGGTGGTGGCCGCCACCCGCGACCTCACCATCGGCACGGCCACCTCCAAGCACAGCGAAGAGCATGACAAGACCGTCAAGCGCTCGGGCGTGTTCGGCGGTGGTGGCTTCAACCTGACCATCGGCCAGAGCAAGCTGGAAAAGGGCCTGGAGATCGAGCAGAGCGCGCCACAGGGCAGCCTGATCGGCTCAACCGATGGCCGGGTCAACCTGAGCGCCGGCAACACGCTGCACATCACCGGTTCGGACGTGCTGTCGAGGACCGGTACGCAGCTGGTGGGCGGCCAGGTGGTGATCGACGCGGCACAGGGCACCACTGACGTACACCAGAGCACCAAGCAGAAGAGTGCCGGTATCAACGTCGGCCTGACCGGCGGTGTGGTGGATGCCGCCCTGGCCGCCTACGGTGCGGCCAAGGCGGCCGGCCATGCGCAGGATGATCGCCTGAAGGCGCTGTACGCGGTGCAGGCGGCCAATGCCGCCGCTGGCGTGGGCGGCGCCATGCAGCAAGGTGCTTCCGGCGCCACCGACGGCGTGAGCCTGCGCATCGGCATCGGCGCCTCCAGTTCCAGTGCCAGCCAGACCAGCCACGACCAGTCGGCGGTGGGCAGCACCATCCGTAGCCAGGGCGACGTCAGCATCGTGGCCACCGCCGGTGACCTGAGCATCATCGGCAGCCAGGTGAAGGGTGACAACGTGGCGCTGGCCGCGCGGGACAACATCACCCTGCGCAGCGAAGCGGAAGACCACACGCAGTCGTCG